>JAKOZI010000313.1 GCA_029780075.1 Pseudomonadota bacterium | reverse complement strand
CGCGGAGGTACTTGGAAAGGTTCATTGGTCTTGATCTCCGAATGAAAAGCGTTGTGTCGATTACGCGCATTGCTTAGGGGTTTCCCCCGTCTGTACATAATTCTTGAAGCGCACAGCAGCTTAAGCACGTTTTGTGCCAATTCATGATTCCTGTCATTTTTCAATTATCTGCGAAAAATTCGGCATTATGGAGCAACTACCCCCAGCGTCTAGCCGTCGGCTCAGCCAAAATGCACTTGTTTTCGACGAACAGGAGCATTTTTCATGGCAGAGAGCCATGTGGTGACGGCCCTGGTAAGCAAGCGTGCCGAGATGGCCGGGCTGACGAGCATCACAGGAAGGAAATGGGGCGACTGGCAGTTGATCTGGCCCACCTGGACGCGACCCTCAAGCTGTTTTCCCCGGACATCGACCTGCGGACGCTCCGCGCCAAGGAACACCGGACGCGGAACCGCTTCTTCCGGCCGGGGGAATGCCAGCGCATGGTTCTGGACATCGTCCGCGAGGCTCAGGGCGCAGCGCTGAGCAGCCGCCAGATCGGCGAAGCCCTGGCGGCACGCCAAGGCCTGGAATCGACCACGGCCATGATCGAACAGATGCAGAAGAACGCCATTGCCGTCGTGCATCGCCTGGAGCGCACCGGCACTCTGATTCCCGCGGGCCGCGACGGACACGGCGCGACCTGGTCAGTCGCATGACACCCTCACCGCGCCAGGCTTTCCCCCAGCCGGTGGTTGCCCTGCCAGTACCCACACCCATCCCGGCTGACCAGGGCACGGGCGCACTTGCCGACGATATCCAGAAAAATGTGGCCGTTGCTCCAGCGCCGGGTGTCTTCCCGGTAAGCCATCTCGTGAGCGTAGTTGTCGAGGTACTTCGGCGCAAGCTTGTGGATCTGGCCGATCTGGAGGCGACGGAAGCGGGAGAAGTACGATTCGGCCAGGTTGTTGGTCGTGCCGTCATCGGCGCGGTACGCCTGGCTGTGGTTCACCCGGCGGAGCTCGTACTTGGCAGGCAGCAGGTCGTAGGCGTCCGATTCGTCGGCACAGATCACCGCACCCGGAGCGATGTAGGCTGGCGCCAATTTGCCGAGGTCGGCCTGGTTCTCATGCTTCACGATGAAGGTGAGCGTCTTCCTGGCCCCG
>JAKOZI010000303.1 GCA_029780075.1 Pseudomonadota bacterium | reverse complement strand
TGAAGCCTATAACGGTCCTCAAGATGCTCCAAAAGCCATGGTAGAGGAGTTCAAGAGAAGAAGAGACTACATTGTTCCCAGATTGAATTCCATGGACTTAGTGCACTGCGTAGAACCCAAAGGTGCTTTCTATGCTTGGTTGAACATAAAGAAGCTTAATAGGCCTTCAAACGAAGTAGCTGAGTACTTGCTTAACGAAGCAGGAGTAGCTGTGCTGACAGGCACCTCTTTCGGAGAGTCTGGAGAAGGGTACCTCCGTATGTCCTATGCAGCATCCATGGAAGACATTAAGTATGGTTTAGATCAACTGGAGAAATACTTGCCAAAGTTGGCAAAGTAGACAGATTCCGCTTACTTGAGAAAGTTAAGAAGGGGCCCCTTTTAGAGGGCCCCTTCTCTAGTTATGGGACAATTAGGCCCTATAAATCGGGCCTACATGGTGTTAATGGGGTAGCCCAGGAGTGCAAAAGCGGATTCTTTTGCCACTTCTGATAAGGGTCGGCCCGTCCGGCTGCGGCAAGTCGACGCTGATGAAGATGGTGGCCGGCCTGCTCGGCTACACCTCCGGCACGCTGGAGCGGCTCGGCAAGCCGGTCGAGAAGCCGGGGCCGGACGTCGGCGTCGTCTTCCAGGCGCCGGTGCTGCTGCCGTGGCGGACGATCCTGGAAAACGTGCTGTTGCCCTCGGAGATCCGCGGCACCATCACGCCGGCGGTCCGGGCGCGGGCGCACGAGCTGCTGGCGCTGGTCGGGCTCACCGGGTTCGAGAGCCGCTATCCGCACGAACTGTCCGGTGGCATGCAGCAGCGTGCCGGCATCGTCCGCGCCCTGGTGCACGATCCGCGCATCCTGCTGATGGACGAGCCGTTCGGGGCGCTCGACGCCATGACGCGCGACCAGATGAACGAGGAGCTGCTGAAGATCTGGTCCGCCAACCGGAAGACCGTGATCTTCATCACCCATTCCATCACCGAGGCGGTGTTCCTGTCCGACCGCGTCTTCGTCATGACGGCGCGGCCCGGCCGTCTCGCCGAGATCATCGACGTCGAGCTGCCGCGCCCGCGCTCGATCGAGATGGTCAACTCCGACCGGTTCGGCGTCTACGCCAACCACATCCGGTCGCTTCTCTCCGCCAAGAAGGATATCGCCGGATGAGCCTCGACACCCTCGACGCCCCCGCCGGGGCGGATGCCGCGCCCGCCGCGGGCCGCGCCGCCTGGCCCCGCCC
>JAKOZI010000300.1 GCA_029780075.1 Pseudomonadota bacterium | reverse complement strand
GCCTTATCTGGACAGTCTGCACCGTGCCTGACGCACCATTGAACGGTATGCTTTGGCGCGACGCAGGGGGGCATCAGGCCGGATGAAGCGCTATCCATAAGCTGGCGTAATCCGGCCTGATGACCACCGTCCCGCAGGCGCGCAACGTGTGCGATCTGGAGTCGGGAGGGGGTCAGGGGGAGGGACTGACAAGCTGTGGATAATTCAGGTGCGTCGATCGTCATTCAGGAGCGCCGCACGGCGGATGGCCTGGACTCCTACATCCCGGTAATCCTGCGTGATGGTGCGATCTATGATCTCCACCTTGAGCGCTACTTCCTCGATTTGCCGCTGAACGGTTCGCGTTCGCGACACTCGTTGCGCGCCCATGGCTATGATGTCCTGGTCTGGGTTCGCTTTCTCGCTTCGGCCCGTGGCAAGTTTGTTTGGCGAGCCGATGCCGATGATGTCGCGGCGTATCATCGTGCCCGGCGGCGCAGCGATGCTGAGTTTCGGATTTCCGCATCGACGTGGAACCGGGCGATTGCCTCGCTCGACAAGCTTTATCGATGGGCCGAACGGGAGGGTCTGATCGAGCGTACACCTTTTACGCATCGTCAGGTCTGGCGACGATCGCACGATGGGCGCCGGGCGGCAGTCACGGGCCGCAATGACGCCTATGAGCGCGCAGCCCGTCGTCCCGACGTCCGTTTCATCGATCTCACCGATTACCGCGCCTTCCGGGAAGTGGGTTTGCGCGGCCTGACCGTTGAAGGGACCGAGCGTCCTGGAGCGCGTGACCGCAATGGCGCGCGCAACGCGCTGTTCGCCGATCTGCTGGTCACCACCGGCCTGCGCCTGGAAGAGGCATCCCACTTGCTCGCAGCTGAGATTCCGGTTTGCGGCGCCCGCTCGGAACGTCAGCGGCGGGTCGAGCTTCCGGCGGCACTTACCAAGGGTGACAGGGGGCGAAGCATGCTGCTGCCGCGCCGTTTGTTGCCGGTGTTTGACGCCTACATCGCCGTTGAGCGAGCGGCGGCCGTCGCCAAGTTCGCACAGCGCCGTGGCTGGGAAGCCATCGACCGCCCGATCTTCATCCACAGCC
>JAKOZI010000280.1 GCA_029780075.1 Pseudomonadota bacterium | reverse complement strand
AAATTCGGCGGCGCGGGGGGAGGAACCCCTGTTCCGCTACGCTCCACAGGGGTTCCTCCCCCCGCAGAAGCAAGATCAACAGCCACAGCACAAACCAAAGCAAAGGCAAAACCGGGGCAGCGCTGTCCAGCTGCAACCGAAGTCCAGTGCACAGCTTAAACAGACTTCATTCTTGTCTTGACTTCGGGGTCCACTTTAACCTTCAATCCCTGTGCCTTTTTCGTTCTCCTGTTTCTGCTCTCGCTGCTGATCCATGCCGGCAGTCGCGCCCGCATGCTGTTCATCGGCAGCGTCTTCGTGTTCTTCTCCGGCCTCATCTACTTAAGCGTTATGGCGTGGGAGACACCGCCGTCGATGCACTCAAGGAAGTCAACATGAGTGTGGCTCCCGGCGAGGTGGTCGGCCTCATCGGTCCCAGCGGCTCCGGCAAGGCCACCCTGCTCAAATGCCTGGGGGCGGTGATCGAACCGACGCGCGGCCGCATGACGCTGGGTGGCGAAGTGATTTACGACCACGCCTGGAAGATTTCCGACCTGCGGGCGCTACGCCGGGATCGCATCGGCTTCATCTTCCAGGCTCCTTACCTGATCCCCTTTCTCGACGTGACCGACAATGTGGCGCTGTTGCTCATGCTGGCAGGGCGTCCCAACGGCGAAGCCCGCGCCCTGGCGCTGGAACTATTGCGGGCGCTCGACGTCGCGCACCGGGCCAGGGCGGAAACTGCCGAGCTTTCCGGTGGCGAGCAGCAGCGCGTGTCCAACGCCCGTGCGCTGGCCAACCGGCCACCGGTGATCCTGGCTGACGAGCCCACTGCACCACTGGACAGCGAACGGGCACTGGCCGTGATGCGCATCCTCAACCAGATGGCCAGCCAATACCAGACCGCCATCATCGTCGTGATCCATGACGAGAAAATCATCCCCACTTTCAGGCGCATCTACAATATCCGCGACGGACGGGCTTTTGAGGAGGCGGGGGAAGGACGAAGGCTTGATGACTGACCATGGATATGGCGCTGGACAGGGACAAAAGGCGATTGGAACGGAGGGCGTTGCGATGCGAACACGAATAAACAAAGTCTTGATCCTCACGCTGCTGCTGTCGGTCGCCGTAACTGCGCAGGCACGCGGCCCCGTGCGCGCCAGCGAGGGGAATACCCGCGGCTGGCAGTTGATGACCCCGGAGGAACGGATCGAACATCAATCAAGAATTCGTGGCTTCAGGACGTACGAAGAGTGCCGCAGCTACCAGCTCAGCCATCACCAGTTGATGGAAGAACGTGCCCGGCAGCGCGGCCTGCCGTTACCGCAGGGACGACGCGATATCTGCGAGCACCTGCAGCCGTCGCAGGACGCTCGACAGCCTTCCGGTTGATCACAGATACTACCGACCATGTTTCTATTTCGCCGCCTGTCGATTCCGCTGATCGTTCTCGCCGCTACCGCCGGTCCGGTGTACTGGGCTTTTCCGGAGGGTCTGTCGGCGGCGCGCAGCGTCGGCATCGTTCTCGGCTGGGCAGGCTGCGGCCTGCTACTCGCCAGTCTGCTGCTGATGCTGCGGGAAACCGGGCTGGCGTGCCGGCTCGGTGGTCTGGAGAGGATGTATCGCTGGCATCACCACGTTGGCATGGCCGCCTACGTGCTGCTACTGACCCATCCGCTGGCGCTCGCCGCCGACGCCTGGCCCGGCGCAACGCTGCTGGCGTGGCAGACGCTGTCGCCGTTCAGCCAGGGCCCGCCGGTGTGGCTGGGCTGGCTGTCGTTGCTGCTGCTGATGCTCGGACTGGCGACCACTTTCGCCACGCGGATTCCCTATCGAAGCTGGCGCTGGCTGCACCTCTCGCTGGGGATCGGCGTCCTGCTCGGTCTTTGGCACCTCCTGCAACTCGGGATCGAGGAACCGGTGCTGCCGATCCTGGCGCTGGCTGCGCTGTTTCTGGGGTGGCGGCTGATCGGCGAGGATTCCGGACTGGCCGCCCGGCCGTACCTCGTGCAATCGGCCACGCCGGTGGCCGACGAAATGGTCGAGATCACCCTGAAACCGCTGGCAGAGCCCATTGCCGTGAAGGCTGGACAGTTCGTGCTGGTGGCGTTTTTCGCCGGGCCTACGTTCCGGGGTTGTGGTGAATTTCATCCGTTCACCGTCAGTGCGATCGGTCTCGACGGCCATATCCGGATCGGCGTCAAGGCTCTGGGCGACTGCACCCGACGCCTTCAGGGCATCGAACCGGGCGTGCCGGCGCGGGTGCATGGCGCGTTCGGCACCTTCCTGGCTGAACGGCCCGCGGCCGCGCAACTGTGGCTGGCCGGCGGCATCGGCATCACGCCGTTCCTGGCGCTGCTGCGAGCGGGTCCGCTCAGCCAGCCGACCACGCTTGTCTACCTCCACCGCTCGCCGGCCGATGCCGCCTTCCTGGAGGAAATCCGTGTGCTGGCCGATGGCGATCCACAACTCTCGCTGCAGGCCCTGGCTACCGGCAGTGCGCCAGCGGATCTCGACTCGCTGCTGCCCGCGGCACCCGCTCTGGCCGGAATCGAGTGTTATCTGTGCGGCCCGCCGGCGATGATCGCCGCCGTCAGACAGTCGCTGCGCAAACGCGGCGTCACGCCGCGCCACATCCATTTTGAAAACTTCGGATTCCGGTGATGCGCCGTCTGTACCTTTCCGCTACCCTGATCTTCTGGCTGCTGGTGTCGGCCTTCTGGGCCGGCAGCGTCTGGCTTCCACGCCGCGACGGGGGCGTCGCCGACGCGCCGGAAAGAGTGATCTCGACGGCAGAACTCGCCCGGCACGCGCTTGCTGAAGATTGCTGGATGGCGATTCGCGGCCAGGTTCATGATCTTGGCGCCTACCTGCCCGAGCATCCGTCACGACCCGACGTCGTTCTGCCCTGGTGCGGCAAGGAGGCGACCGAAGCCTATGAGACCAAGACCAGAGGGCGCCGGCATTCCGCCGCTGCCGACGCAATGCTGGCCAGCTACCGGATCGGGATCCTCGCCGCCGATAAACCCTGACCGTAGGGTTCCCGGCTTCACCGCTCGCGAGGGAGGGCCCCCCGGCAATCCGGTCTGCCATGTCGGGTCTCGGGCGAGGTGGCGTTCTTCCGCCGGATCAGCACACTGATCCGGGCCGCGTTCCCTTGCCGCAGCCGTCCACGCCCTTGATTTTCTTGCTCTCGTGGCGTACGTTTTGCCCGACCTCACGAGCCGGGAGCCCGCGTCATGACCACCAACATCAGAATCTTCCTCGCCTCGTCCGCGGAACTCCAGGAGGACCGCAACGAGTTCAAGATCTTCATCAATTGCAGGAACAAGGACTGGGTCCAGAAGGGCGTCTTTCTCGAACTCGTCGTCTGGGAAGATTTTCTCGACACCGTCTCGCCGACGCGGCTGCAGGACGAGTACCAGCGCGCGGTCCACGAGTGCGACCTCTTCGTGATGCTCTTCTTCACCAAGGTCGGCCGCTATACCGAGGAAGCGTTCGAGACCGCTTTCGGACCATTCCAGGCCACCCGCAAGCCCTTCCTCTTCACCTGTTTCAAGAACGCGCCGAACACCGCGCCCAGGGCCGACCTGCAGACCTTGTGGGCGTTTCAGGACAAGCTCAAGTCTCTCGGACATTTCCAGACCGAATACCGGAACGCCGCCGAACTCAAGCTGCATTTCAGCGAGCAGCTCGACCAGCTGGCCGGCAACGGTTTCATCGAGTTTCCGCCTACGACAGACACTCCGGACACAACCGCCGTGGTCGTCGGCAGCGGCCATCAGGCCACGCTCACCGGCGACGGCGCGATCGCGCAAGCACTACTGGGTGCGACAGCCCTCGGCGCTGGCAGCGTGCATGTCGGCGGCAGGAACACCGGCACCATCAACGTCGGCACGCAGATCGGCGGCGACAAGGTGCTTGGCGACCGGATCGGCCGGCAGGTCCATACCAGTGGCGGCAACTATTTCGGAGGCAATGTCGATACAGGGGGCGGCCATTTCGCCGGCCGTGACCAGGCGATCACGTCGGCGGTCTCGGCGCGCGAACTGGAAGCACTGTTCGCGCCACTGCTGGCGGTGCTTGCGCAAGCCGCCCCAGCGGCCAGGCAGGCGGAGGCTGCACAGCAGGTCCAGGAACTCAAGGCCGAGGTCGCCAGGGGCCAGCAAGCCGACGACAGCCGCATCGGCCGCCTCATCGACAGCCTGGCGGCGATGGCACCCGCCGCCGTTGCCTCGGTTCTCAGCACCTTCGCCACGCCGATTCTCGGCGGCATCGCCGGACCGGTCACGAAATTCGTTCTCGACCGCCTGAAAGGCAACTGATCGGCGAGCAGCCTGGCGGTGGGGCGTCGTCGAGCAGGTAGCCGTGTTCGACCGACCTGACGCCGGCATTCTCCGCCATGCGCACCGTGCGCGGCGTATAGGCGTGCACCTTGACGTAGGTCTCCCTGTTATCGGCGGCAAAATCATCGCGCCCGAAGGCCAGATGCGCGGCCCGACGATCTGGCCTTCATCGATGGCGCGCTTGAGACCGAAGACGTTGACGCCGACGTTGCCGTTGAGCAGAGCCGCCTGCGGCACGGCCTACGAGAGCGGTTGAAGGAGACTCAACTCAACCACTGGCGTGTCCGAAAAAAGCCGGTCGCCATGTTCTCTCTTGGCGCTTCAGCCGCGGCGTGAGCCGTCAATGGCGCCACGCATGGCTGACGATCTCGCGGATCACATGTAGCCGACGGTGGAAGAAGTGGTCGGCACCGGGGACCACCACTACCGGCAACTCCAGTGGCTTGGCCCATTCGAGAACATTGGTCAGTGGCACGGTGGCGTCTTCGGATCCATGGATGACAATGGTGTCGCGTGGCACAGCCTTGGTATGGTAGCGGCGTGCGCCTTCGACGAAGCCCGAGGCGGTGCCGACCAGTACCAGCCGCTGTGCCGGATGCCCGGCGTCGAGCAGCGCTTCGGCGACCCGTGTCAGGACGTAGGCGCCGAATGAAAAGCCGGCGAGGGCGACCGGCAGATTGCCGTAACGACACTTGGCTTCCGACAGTACCGCCAGCAGGTCCTCGGTTTCCCCCTGACCATCGGCGTGCTGTCCCTCGCTGCGACCGACGCCGCGGAAATTCGGGCGCAGCGCCACGTAATCGAGATGGGTGAAGGTGCGCGCCAGCGTCTGTACCACCTTGTTGGTATTGCCGCCGCCAAACAGCGGATGCGGGTGGGCGATCAAGGCGATGCCGCGCGGCGCGCCCGGATTCTCGACGATCAGGTCGATCTTGCCGACCGGTCCGTCGATCAGCAGTTGTTCTGCTTGCAGTCTCATGGCTTCGGTTTCCTCTTGCTGACTTCACTCTGCCTGGCAGGGCTGCAGCCGACTTTTCCCTGTCAGATGCGCAGCCGTTCGACGACTCGTCCTTGTACCAGGTGCTCCTGGATGATTTCCTCGATGTCCTCCTGGTCGACGTAGCTGTACCACACGCCTTCCGGATAGACCACCAGCACTGGTCCCTGATCGCAGCGATCGAGGCAGCCGGCCTTGTTGATCCGTACCTTGCCGGCACCCTTGAGCCGCAGTTCGCCGATGCGATCCTTGGCGTAGGTCTGTGCTGCGGTTGCGCCGGCGTTGTTGCAGCAGGTTTCCCCCTCGCCCCGCTGGTTGCAGCAGAAAAACACATGATGCTTGAAATAGCTCATACGAACCGGCTCCTGTTGATGGGTTGCTTGCAGATGTGGTCGATTTTAACCCTGTTTCAACGACGATCAGCTGCGCGTTGCGGCTGCGCTACTGACAGAGATCTGTGGAGCGGAGCTTTGATCACGTAGAATGCCTGGTCGATCGCCTCCGCGGTCTGCTTTCGTGTCCTCGGACACGGTCGGTCTGAACGGCTACCACCACGACGATTCCATGAGCACTTGCGAGGACCCCTTCGTCATCCTTGGCGTACACCGCGAAGCATCGCTCGACGAAATCAAGCGGGCGTATCGCCGGCTGGCCATGTTCTGGCATCCGGATCGCAACCCTGCAGCGCTTGCCGGGACCGAGTTCAAGCGCGTCCATGCGGCTTACGAACTGCTCCTCGATCCGCAACGCCTTGCCGAGTGGCAGCAGGCGCAGGCGACCACGATGACTACCGCGGGCGGTACGGCTACCGGGAACGCAGCCGATGACCTGACGCAGGTCCTGACACTGTCGCTCGAAGAGGCGGCACAGGGTTGCCGGAAGGATATCGAGCTGGTGCACAGCGTGCGCTGCGACACCTGCAGCGGCAGTGGCCGGGTCCAGCACAACCATTCCGTTCCCTGCCGGCGATGCAACGGCTGTGGTCGCCTGGCGCGCAAGGGCGGTGGCACCAACCGTTGCGAAGGCTGCAATGGGCGAGGCTACCTGCGCGAGACGGTGTGCCCGGAGTGCGTCAGTGGCTGGCGCATGGAACCGCGTATCCTGTCGGTCACGGTCCCACCAGGTCTACGCGATGGCGAGCGCCTGCGGCTGCCTCGGCAGGCGCCGGCGAAGCCGGCCGGCGATGGCCACGGCGCCGGCGACTTGTACCTCAAAGTCAGCCTCGCCACACACCCCTTGTTCGTCCTGGACGGGCGCGATCTGCACTGTGAGGTGCCAGTGAGCGTATTGCGGCTGCTCTGCGGGGGCTGCATCGAAGTGCCGACCTTGAGCGGCACCGCCAGTCTCGATTTGTCTCCGGCTCAGGGAATGCTTGAGCAACGTCTTTCCGGGCTGGGTTTTCCCGGCAAGCGGGGGCGCGGTGCCGGCGATCTGATCGTGCATCTGCAGAGTATCCAGATGCAAGAGCTGGGCCCGCAGGACATCGAGTTTCTGGAAGGTTTGCAGGCACGTTTGGCGACCGACCTCGAGCGGCATGCGCCGCGACTGGCCGCCTGGGAACTGCAACTGCGCGCGCGCCGACGGCAGGAACAGGGCTGATTACAGGCGTCGCCCGACTGCCGTCAGGTAGGGCAGGGCGACGAAGGGCCAGAGGCTGGCTACCCAGCGGGTGAGGCCGTTGAAGTTCAGGAAGTGTCCCTGTCGCCAGGCGGCCAGGGCAGCTTCCGAATAAGGATTGGCCGGCGTCAGATTGACCAGTGCGGTGCCGGCCAGCAAGGCAAGCCCGGCCAGCGCGACACGCCAGGAAGCCGGCAGCAGCAACATCAGTGAGAGCAAAACGCCGCCGATCAGCAAGCCCAGGCGGGCACCAGGGGTCAACCAGGCGAATGCGTCCTGCGGCGCGACGAGTACGGCAGCGGCCAGCGTCCTGATGGCCAGGGCGAGCACGAAGAAAGCCACCAGGACCAGATGCATGGAAGTCCGATCGGCCAGCAGGGTGCGTGCAAACAGCCCGATGACCAGGGTGTTGCAGGCAATGACGCAGGTTTCGAGCACGAAGAATGACGGGGCTGCATACGGCACGGCCGGGGTGATGCCGAGCACATTGCGCAGGTCGCCGGTTCCGAAGAGCAGTGTTTCCGGTGACAGTTGGGTCAGCAACCAGGTGCCGAGCAGCACCAGACCCACCTCCGCGTTCGCGATCGGGGCCAGCAACCCCTGCTGCATCTGACCGATGCGCCTGAAAATGCGCTTACCATTCCACAGCGCGATCACGGCACCGATCGCTGTGCCCAGGGCATTGCAGGCCAGATCGAGGTTCGATGGCACGCGTGCCGGCAGCCAGGTTTGCAGGCTTTCCATGCTGAAGCTGAGCAGGCTGCCCAGTAACAGGGCGACGATGCCTGCAGTCCAGCCGCCGCCGGGAATGTGGCGCAGCGCCAGCGTCAGCAGAAAGCCCAGCGGCAGATAGGCAAGGACGTTGATCGATAGGTCGAAACCCGTCCAGTAGCGAGGCCAGCCGGCGTCCAGAAAGGCCAGCGGCGAGACGCCGAGGTCGCGCCAGTTGGCGAGAGGGTAGAGGCTGGCGTAGCTGATCAGCACCACGTAGGCCAGTGCCAGATACAGCGGCAGCCGTGTGGTCCTGGGCAGCGATCCCCCGGCGGGCATCTCTGCAGGTGGCGGAACGGATGACCGCGGCGCTTGCTCCATCAGGTGCGTGCTTGCTAGGTCAGGATCAGGTTGTCACGATGGATGATTTCCGGCTCGTCCATGTAGCCCAGGATGTCTTCAATGTCCTGGCTGGCATGGCGGGCGATTCGCCGCGCATCGCTGCTGCCGTAGTTGGCCAGGCCGCGCGCAATCTCGCGGCCTTCGCGGTCGACGCAGGCGACCGCCGCGCCGCGTTCAAAAACGCCGTGCACGGCCAGTACGCCGATGGGCAGCAGGCTTTTTCCTTCTCTCAATGCCTGGATGGCGCCATTGTCGAGAATCAGTTGACCATTGAGCTGCAGGTGATCGGCGAGCCATTGCTTGCGCGCCGTCAGCGCCTGCGTTTCAGAGATCAACAGCGTGCCCAGGGGTTCACCATTGGCCAGGCGGATGATCACATCGGCGGCACGGCCGCTGGCGATGACCGTGTGGGCGCCGCTGCGGGCTGCGCGCTTGGCGGCGATCACCTTGGTGATCATGCCGCCTTTGCCGAATGGCGTACCGACACCGCCAGCCATGGCCTCAAGAGCGGGAAGGCCGGCGCGTGCCTCGCCGATCAGGGTGGCTGCCGCGTCGGTGCGGGGATCTGCGGTGAACAGGCCCTGTTGATCGGTGAGGATGATCAGGCAATCGGCTTCAACGAGGTTGGCGACCAGCGCTCCGAGGGTGTCGTTGTCGCCAAACTTGATTTCATCGGTGACGACCGTGTCGTTCTCGTTGATGATCGGCACGACGCCGAACTGGAGGAGCGTGCTCAGCGTCGAGCGTGCATTGAGGTAGCGCTTGCGGTCGGCAAGGTCGTCATGGGTCAGCAGAATCTGCGCCGTATGCAGCCCGTAGCGCGCAAAAGCACTCTCATAGACCTGTGCCAGTCCCATCTGGCCGACCGCCGCGGCAGCCTGCAGTTCATGTACGGCGTGTGGCCGCTTCCGCCATCCGAGACGTTGCAGACCGCAGGCGATCGCGCCCGATGACACGAGAATGACCTGCCTGCCGCTGGCGTGCAAGGTGGCGATCTGACGTGCCCACTCGCTGATCGCCCCGAGATCGAGGCCTTCACCGTTGTTGGTGACCAGGGCGGAGCCCACCTTGATGACCAGCCGGCGAGCAGAAGCGATACGGGTGATGGTCATGTTCAGGGGCGCGGTTGGGCGTTGAACGACTCGTCTGAAAAGCACTCCGGGCCAGCAATCGTCGGCGCGACCACCGCCGTCGGCAACATGTCGAGGGCTTGCTGAAGCTTGTGCATCAACTCGCGGCAACCCTGACCGCTGATCGCGCTGATGCGGAAGCACGGCGTTTCCCCGATGCTCGCATTACAGGCCAGCAAGAACTCGGTAATGCGCTGTTCGCGCTCATCCTCGGGAATGAGATCCAGTTTGTTGAGGACCAGCCAGCGCGGCTTGCCGGCGAGTGCCGGATCGTATTTTTCCAGTTCATGAACGACCGTCAGCACATCGCGGACGGGGTCGGCATCCGGATCGAGCGGGACAAGGTCGACGAGGTGCAGCAGCAAACGCGTGCGTGCGAGGTGTTTCAGGAAGCGAATTCCCAGGCCGGCCCCTTCGGCGGCTCCGTCGATCAGTCCCGGTATGTCGGCGATGACGAAGCTCCTGTCCTGATCCACACGCACGACACCCAGGTGGGGTTCGAGAGTCGTGAACGGATAATCGGCGACCTTTGGCCGGGCAGCCGACACCGCGCGCAGCAAGGTGCTCTTGCCGGCGTTGGGCAGGCCCAGCAGCCCGACATCGGCAAGCAGGCGCAGTTCCAGTCGCAAATCGCGTTGTTCGCCGGGTTCACCGCGGGTGAATTGTCGCGGCGTGCGATTCACGCTCGACTTGAAATGGACATTGCCGAGGCCTCCGCGGCCACCCCTGGCCAGCAGCACCTTCTTTCCGTCGGCGTCGAGGTCGGCAAGCACTTCGTTGCTGTTGACATCGGCGATGAGCGTGCCGACCGGCACGCGCAGCGTCAGATCCTTCCCGCGCTTGCCGTAGCAGTCGCTTGAACCCCCGTTTTCCCCGCGCTTGGCGCGAAACCTGCGCACGTAACGATACTCGATCAGGGTGTTGACATTGCGGTCGGCGACGACGTGCACGTTGCCGCCGTGGCCGCCGTCACCGCCGTCTGGGCCACCCTCAGGCTCGTATTTCTCGCGCCGAAACGAGGCGATGCCGTTGCCTCCGTCCCCGGCGGCAACCACAATCTTCGCCTCGTCGATAAATTTCATGAGCGGATTTCTTCCATGGTGCAGGTTGGAAAACAAAAAGCCCTACCGACAAGGATAGGGCTTCGTGCAGCGCAGGCTGGCCTTGGCAGCCGGCGGGCCGGCGTTCAGACGGCAACCGGGATGATGCTCACTGTGCGACGGCTCAATGCGCCCTTGATGGCAAACTGTACATGGCCATCGACCAGTGCGAACAGCGTGTGGTCCTTGCCGATGCCCATGTTTTCGCCAGGGTGGTACGCCGTGCCGCGTTGGCGGACGATGATGTTGCCGGCGCGAACCAGTTGACCACCGTAACGCTTGACGCCCAGGCGCTTTGCTTCAGAGTCGCGGCCATTGCGTACACTGCCGCCTGCTTTTTTGTGTGCCATGAGTCAGACTCCTCTCGTATCAGGCTGAAGGGAGGGATGCCACGCCGTCCGAAATAAGGTCGACGCGGATTTCGGTGTAGTTCTGGCGATGCCCCTGATGTTTCTGCGAGTGCTTGCGGCGACGCATCTTGAAAATCCGGATCTTGTCGTGACGACCTTGTGACAGCACAGTGGCCTTGACCGTGGCGCCGACGACGACCGGGGTCCCGACCTTCACGGATTCGCCCTCGCCAAGCATGAGCACCTGGTCAAGCGTGATTTCTGTGCCAACTTCTGCCGGTATCTGTTCTATTTTCAATTTTTCGCCGCTGACAACTCGATACTGCTTGCCCCCGGTTTTTATGACCGCATACATGTTGGACTCCAAATAACTGAACGATGTGAAGCGAAGAACCGCGCATTATACGTATTTTTCCTCCTCAGTCAAAGGGTTTGCGATGTGCTCAAGAATCCGTCGCTTGACGCAGAGCAGGTCGGCGCCTAAGATCCCCGAGTTTTTGTGCCAGGGTGCCGTGTGGTGATAATGGAGCAGTTCTACAACCTGATCAGGTTAGATATGCTGGCCGTTGACGCGGTGATTCGCCAGCGCCTGCATTCCGACGTGGTGCTGGTCCGGCAGGTCGCCGAGTACATCGTTCAGAGTGGCGGCAAGAGACTGCGTCCGGCTCTGGTACTGCTTTCCGCCGGCGCGCTGGGTTACCGCGGCAAGCATCACCACGAACTGGCGGCCGTGATCGAGTTCATTCATACGGCCACCCTTCTTCATGACGATGTCGTCGACGCTTCGGATCTGCGGCGCGGCCGCGAAACCGCCAACGCCATGTTCGGTAACTCGGCCAGTGTTCTGGTTGGCGATTTCCTGTATTCGCGTGCTTTCCAGATGATGGTGGAAGTCAACGACATGCGCATCATGCGGGTGCTGTCGGACGCGACAAACGTCATCGCCGAAGGCGAAGTGCTGCAGTTGATGAACTGCCACGACGCGGGTGTCGATGAGGCGGGTTATCTGCAGGTCATCCGCTACAAGACGGCCAAGCTGTTCGAAGCGGCCGCGCAACTCGGGGCGATCATCGGTGGCGGCGGCGAGTCCGTGGTGCAGACGATGGCTACCTACGGCATGCACCTGGGAACGGCGTTTCAGCTGATCGACGATGTGCTCGACTACTCGGGCGCCGAGTTGGAGACCGGCAAGCATCTGGGCGACGATCTGGCCGAAGGCAAGCCGACGCTGCCGCTGATCTTTGTGCTCCAGAACGGGAACACCGAGCAGGCCGCTTGCGTGCGGCGCGCGATCGAGGCTGGCGGCAGGGAGGACCTGCCGGAGGTCCTGGCAGCGATTCGTGCCACCGGGGCACTGGAGTACGCGAGGCAGAAGGCCAGGATCGAAGCTGAGAGGGCTGCCGCCGCGCTGGATGAGGTCCCCGCTTCTCAATACAAGGATTCCTTGTTAGAATTATGCCTCTTCGCGGTCGCTAGGAATTATTAGCGCTGTCGTTGCATCGGTCGGGGCGTAGCTCAGCCTGGTAGAGTACTGCGTTCGGGACGCAGGAGTCGGAGGTTCGAATCCTCTCGCCCCGACCAACCGTTGCACGACGTCTTCACCGTCTCGCTTCTTGCGCAGGCCTTTGCGCATCGCGTTGCTGGCTGTTCCTCGATCCTTTGGCGACCAGCGTTGTCAGCGACGCCTCTCCTATGCTTGAGCGTTCTGCAGGACATCTCTGGCAATGACGAAATACCTCCTCCTGATCGGACTGGTCTGGGCGCTGTGGTGGATCTGGTGCAAGTCGCTGCGTGCGCGCAACGGCAGCGAACACCGCCGGACCGAACAGCGCGAGCAAGAGCGCATGGTGGCTTGCGCCCTTTGCGGCGTCAATCAACCAGTCAGCGAGAGCATTCTGGCCAATGATCGCTACTACTGCAGTGCTGCCCACCTGCGCGAAGCCCAGTCCGGCGACGTCTGAGCGACGATGTTGAGCACGTTGGACGTAGGCGAACAGCAGTTCTCCGAAGCACACTGGAAGTCGCTCCGCTATTTCAATTTCTACCGTCTTGCGGTCGCCACGCTGCTCTTCATTTCTGTTCTGTTTTATCCGTCGGCACTGCCGTTGCTCAGTCCCGACCAGGGGCCGCGGCATCTGGCGCTGGCCGGCGTCTATCTGCTGAGCACCGGGCTGGCGTTGATCCTGGCGTATCGCCAGCGCCGGCACGCAAGCATGCAGTTGAGCGCCAGTGTACTCGTCGATGTGGTGGTCATGACGCTGCTGATCCACGTTGGCGGTGGCCTGGGCAGCGGACTTGGCTCGATGCTGCTGGTGACGCTTGCCGGCGCCGGCCTGGTCGGGCAGGGGCGTCTGGTGTTGCTCTATGCCGCTGTGGCCACCCTCGCGATCCTGTTTGAACACTCGTACCGTGCCTTGCAGAGCGACTTTGACGCTGCCGGGTTCTTTCACGCCGGGATCTTCAGTGCCGGTTTCTTTGCGGTAGCCGTGTCAGCTCGCCTGTTGGCTCGTCGGGTGATTGCCAACGAAGCATTGGCGCGTCAGCGTGGCGTTGACCTCAACAACCAGACGGTGATCAACCAGCGCGTCATCGAGGAGATGCAGGATGGTGTCCTCGTGCTCAGCAGCGACGCCACGGTCAGGCAAAGCAACCCCCGCGCCAGGCATCTGTTGGGCTTACACGGCGGCAGCGAGGTTCTTTTGAGCGCTTGCTCGCCCGAACTGGCCGCAGGTTTTGCCACCTGGTGTGCCGACACCAGCGTGGATGCGGTGCTGGTGCGGGTGCCGACGAATGGCATGCAACTGCGAGCGCGGTTTATTCGCACCGAGAGCACCGAAAGTGACGTCCTGGTCTTTCTGGAGGACATGAGTCGCCTGCAGGAGCAGGCTCAGCAGATGAAGCTGGCCGCACTGGGGCGACTGACGGCCAATATCGCGCACGAAATTCGCAATCCGCTGTCCGCGATCAGCCATGCCGGCGAGTTGATGCGCGAAGAGCGGCGTGGCCAGTTGCATGAGCGCCTGCTGCGCATCGTGCTGGATAATACCCAGCGCCTGGAGCGCATCGTCAGCGACGTCCTGGAACTGGGGCGCCGCGATCGCAGTTATCGTGAACTGATTGATCTGCGCGAGGCATTGCCATTGTTTCTTGAAGAATATCAGGTCAAGGAGCAGGTGCGGCCGGAGGTGATCCACCTCGACTTGTCTGGCTCTGCTATCCTGTGTTTTGATCGTTCGCATTTTCATCAGGTGCTGTGGAATCTTCTGGGCAACGCCCTGCGGCATTCGCAGCATGCGGTCGGCAGCGTGCGACTGCTGGTTTGCGATGCCAAGGCGGATGGCCAGGTGGAACTGCACGTGATCGACGATGGCGAGGGTGTGGGCGACGCTTCGCGGGAACAGATCTTCGAGCCATTCTTCACCACCCATCACCGCGGCACAGGCCTGGGCCTTTATATTGCGCGTGAATTGTGTGACGCGAATGGTGCGCAACTCGACCTGCAGGGCACAGGACCGGGTGCGGATTTTCGTCTTCTGGGGAGATCGGTCGGGTGTTAGCAGGGAAGGCAGAACGCCGCCCGCGGGGTGAGTTGACTAGAGTGCTGGTGGTCGACGATGAGGCGGATATACGCGAACTCCTCGATTTGACCGTAGCTCGAATGGGTCTTTCAGCGGACTGTGCGGCGAGCGTCGCGGAGGCTCGGCACCTGCTGGAACAGCAGCGCTACCAGTTGTGTATCACCGACATGCGTTTGCCCGATGGCGACGGTCTGGAGATCGTACGGCTGATCAGCGAGCGCTATGGCGAAACGCCGGTAGCGGTGATTACCGCTTTCGGCAGTGCCCAGAACGCGGTTGCTGCGCTTAAGGCAGGCGCATTTGACTATCTCGCGAAGCCTGTTGCGCTCGAGCAGTTGCGCAGCCTGATCAAATCGGCGCTGAGTCTACCGCGGCGGAATGGGGGCGCCGATGGCGGGCAGGTGGGCGGGGCCGCGGCGCAGTTGATCGGCGAGTCGGCGGCGATTGGGCATGTTCGCGAAATGATCGACAAACTGGCCCGCAGCCAGGCGCCAGTGTACATCTCGGGTGAGTCGGGGACTGGCAAGGAGTTGGCGGCGCGCCTGATTCACGATCACAGTGCCCGTCGTGCGGCCCCATTCGTCCCGGTAAACTGTGGTGCGATCCCGGAAAACCTCATGGAGAGCGAATTTTTCGGTTATCGCAAGGGGGCTTTCACGGGTGCGGATCGCGACCGCGAAGGCTTCTTTCAGGCGGCAACCGGCGGCACGCTTTTTCTCGACGAGGTCGCCGACCTGCCGCTGGTGATGCAGGTCAAGCTGCTGCGGGCGATTCAGGAAAAAAAGGTTCGCAAGGTCGGTCACACCGCAGAAGAAGCGGTCGATGTGCGCATCATCTCGGCAACTCACCGGATGCTCAAGGACTGTGTGGATAGCGGGACGTTTCGCCAGGATCTCTATTACCGGCTCAACGTCATCGAACTCAGAATGCCACCATTACGAGAGCGCGACGAGGATGTGGCGCCTTTGGTCGAGGCGCTGCTGGTACGTATCTGCGGAACCCAGCCGCCGCGCCTGGATCCGCAAGCGATGACGGTGCTGAAGGCCTACAGTTTTCCCGGTAATGTCCGCGAGCTCGAAAACATTCTTGAGCGGGCGACTGCGCTGTGCAACCACGATCGGATCGTTCTCGACGATCTTCAACTGGCGCCGGCAACGGTAGTCAACGACAGCGCCGGCCGTGACGGCGAAACGCTTGATGATTATCTGAATCGTGTCGAGAAACAGGCCATTCTGGATGCTCTGGCCAAGACCGCTTTCAACCGCACTGCAGCCGCGCGGTTGCTTGGCGTGACCTTTCGTTCGTTGCGCTACCGCATTGAGCGCCTGGGTATCGAGGAGTGAATCCTTCGCGCATGGAGGTTGGCTCTTGCCGAGACGGCGGCTGGCTCGAACGCGCGCGGCACATC
Organism: Pseudomonadota bacterium; assembly: GCA_029780075.1. GTDB lineage: Bacteria > Pseudomonadota > Gammaproteobacteria > Burkholderiales > Rhodocyclaceae > Accumulibacter. The sequence continues at coordinate 11,666 of JAKOZI010000280.1, read as the reverse complement.
GAATCGCCCAATTGTGATGCCCGCCCGGACGGTGAGGTCGTATCGCTGGTCGTCGTACACGCGATAAGCCTGCCGCCTGGGCATTTTGGTGGCGAGGGCATCGTGCAATTGTTTACCAATCGACTCGACCCAACTGCCCACCCCTACTTTGCACAGATCAGTGGCTTGCGGGTTTCGGCGCATTTTCTGCTGCGACGCGATGGTGAACTGATCCAGTTTGTTTCCGGCCGGCAACGCGCCTGGCATGCCGGTCGCTCGTGCTGGCAAGGTCGGGAGCGTTGCAACGATTTTTCGCTGGGCATCGAACTGGAGGGCTGCGACGACTTGCCGTTCGAGGACGCGCAGTACCTCGGCCTGGTGGACCTGGTGACGCTGTTGTGCGCGCAATACCCGATCGCTGCGGTCGTCGGGCACAGCGATATTTCACCTGGTCGCAAGACCGACCCTGGGCCCTGTTTCGACTGGCGGCGCCTCGGATCGATCGGGAACCTGCCAGGGAAGCTACGTTGATCGCCAGGGCGTGTGGAGGCGGGTGTCTCAGTGGCGCCTGGTTGCAGGAACCGGTACGCTGAGGCTGCCAAGTGGCTGTGAGACCCACGTACCGTGTTGCCCACGCCAGCGATCGTTGCCGATCCCGGTGCCACAGTCGGTCGGCGTTCAGCCGAGAAAGCGGCGGATTCTGTCGACCGCTTCGGCCAGTCTTTCGACTCCGGTGGTGTAGGCAAGGCGCAAGTGCTTTTCGGGCGCGTGCGTACCGAAGTCGAGGCCGGGGGTAACTGCGACTCCTGCCGACTCTAGCAGGTCGTGGGCGAAGCTTTCGCTGTTGCCGGTCAAGGCGCTGCAATCGGCATAGATGTAGAAAGCGCCATCAGGCTTGGCCGGCACGTGGAAACCCAGGCCTTCGAGCGCGGGTGCCAGGAAATCGCGCCGTCGCTGGAACTCCTGGCGCCGCGTCTCGAGGATGCCGATCGTGGCCGGCGTGAAAGCGGCGAGTGCCGCATGTTGTGCAGGCGTCGACGGTGAAATGAAGAGATTCTGGGCGAGTTTCTCGATGTCGCGGGTGAAGCGTTCGGGAACGACCAGCCAACCCAGCCGCCAGCCGGTCATGCTGAAATACTTGGAAAAACTCTGGACGATGAAGATATCGTCGCCGAACTGGAGCGCAGTCTGCGCTTCACGATCGTAGGTCAGACCGTGGTAAATCTCGTCGACGATCAGTTGCCCCTGGCGTTGGCGGATGAAATCGGCAATCGCATCGAGTTGTTCGTTGCTCAGCATCGTTCCGGTCGGGTTGGCCGGAGACGCCAGCAGTGCTCCCGCCGAACGTACGTTCCAGTGCGCTTCGAGGTCTGCCGGGGAGGGCTGAAAGTTGCTTTCCGGGCCCACGGGAATGCCGACCGGGAGGCCTTCAAAGCTGCGTACGAAGTGACGGTTGCACGGATAGCCCGGGTCGGTGAGCAGCCATTCGCTGCCCGGTTCGACCAGACAGGCCAAAGCCAGCAGGAGGGCGCCGGAGGCTCCGGTGGTGACGGCAATGCGTGCGGCGGGGATGCTCAGGCCGTAACGTGTCTGGTAGAAGTCGGCGATGGCATGGCGCAATTCGGGCAGGCCAAGCGCTGGCGTGTAGAAGACGCGGCCGTTCTCGATGCTGGCTCGGGCAGCGACGACGATTGGCTCGGGTGTAGGGAAGTCGGGTTCACCGACTTCCATGTGGATGATGTCGCGACCTTCGGCTGCAAGTGCCCTGGCGCGAGCCATCAACTCCATGACGTGGAAGGGGGCAATGTCGGCGAGGCGACTGGCGGGAAAGGTAGGCATGATTTGGCGATGACGGACTGGACGAAAGCAGCAGTTTAAACACAAGGACTGATGGGGCTCAAAAAAAAGGCCGCCTGGAGGCGGCCTCGTACGGTGCAGCGGGCGCCGTGTTCAGGCAGCCTGGAAGTCCTTCTCGAACTTGTCACGGATGTCGGCGAGTTTGGCAGGCAATTTGTCGCCCATCTTCCCGAACCAGTCCTTGACGCCTTCAAGTTCGCTCAGCCAGGCTTGCTTGTCGAGGCTGGTGACGCCAGCGAATTCTTCCCTGGAAAATTCAGTACCGGACCAGTCGATGTCCTCGTAGTTGGGCATCCAGCCGAGAATGGTTTCCTTGCCGGCCGCTTTCCCTTCACAGCGTTCGATGATCCACTTCAGGACGCGCGCATTGTCACCGAAGCCCGGCCAGGCAAACCCGCCCTTTTCGTTCGTGCGGAACCAGTTGACCATGAAGATCGGTACCGGCTGATCAGGGACACTACCCATCTTCAACCAGTGGTTGTAGTAGTCGGCCATGTGGTAGCCGCAGAACGGGAGCATGGCGAACGGGTCGCGACGTACGACACCCTGTTGCCCGAAGGCGGCAGCCGTCGTTTCCGAACCGAGCGTGGCAGCGGCGTATACACCGTGATCCCAGTCCAGGGTCTGGCACACCAGCGGTACGGTCGAGGCGCGGCGGCCACCGAACAGGAACGCGGAAATCGGTACGCCTTCGGTGCTCTGCCATTGGTCGTCGATACAGGGGCATTGCGAGGCGGGGGAAGTGAAGCGGGAGTTCGGGTGCGCTGCCTTGGTGCCTTTTTCCTTGGCGATTTCGGGCGTCCAGTCATTGCCTTGCCAGTCGATGGCATGTGCCGGGGCAGGACCCATGCCTTCCCACCAGACGTCGCCGTCGTCGGTCAGAGCGACGTTGGTGAAGATGGTGTTTTCGGCCAGGGAGGCCATGGCATTGAAGTTGGTCGTGTCGTTGGTGCCGGGGGCAACTCCGAAGAAGCCGGCTTCCGGGTTGATCGCGTACAGGCGGGTGGTGCCGTTCTTGTCGACGCGCGGCTTGATCCAGGCGATGTCGTCCCCGATGGTAGTGATTTTCCAGCCGCTCAGGCTCTTCGGCGGTACCAGCATCGCGAAGTTGGTCTTGCCACAGGCCGACGGAAAGGCCGCAGCGACGTAATGTTTGGCACCAGCCGGCGATTCGACGCCGAGGATCAACATGTGCTCGGCCATCCATCCGTCATCACGGGCCATGTTGGAAGCGATGCGCAGGGCCAGGCACTTCTTGCCGAGCAGCGCGTTGCCGCCGTACCCGGAGCCATAGGACCAGATTTCGCGGGTTTCGGGATAGTGTACGATGTACTTGGTGGTTGGGTTGCACGGCCAGCGCGGGTCTGTCTGACCGGGCTCCTTCGGCGCGCCGATCGAATGCACGCAGGGGACGAACACGCCGTCGGTACCGAGGACCGGGAACACATCCTTGCCCATGCGGGTCATGATGCGCATGTTCACCACCACGTAGGCGCTGTCGGTGATCTCGATGCCGATCTGCGCGATCGGCGATCCGATCGGGCCCATCGAGAAAGGAATCACGTACATGGTGCGGCCCTTCATGCAGCCCTTGAACAGGCCGCCGAGGAGTTCGCGCATCTTGGCCGGGTCTTCCCAGTTGTTGGTCGGACCGGCGTTTTCCTTCTTCTCGGAGCAGATGTAGGTGCGGTCTTCGACGCGCGCCACGTCGGACGGGTCGGAAAAAGCCAGGAACGAGTTCTTGCGCTTGGCGAGCTTGACGAAGGTGCCGGCGGCGACCAACTCGCCGCAAAGGCGGTCATACTCGTCCTGAGAACCGTCGGCCCAGACGACATCGGCTGGCTCGGTGAGCGCAGCGATATCGGCAACCCATTGTTTCAGGCGTTCATGTTTGACGTAATCAGGGGCATTGATGGAAACGGTCTGGTTCATGGTAAGCACTCTCGAAGGAAGGAAGAGAAGCAGAAGTTACCGTGGCGCGGCGCGCGCAGAGTCTTGCCAGAGAAGCCGGGAGCCGGAATCGTCGATCCGGCCCCGTCGGTGGTGACGCGTCGGTCGCGGCTGTGGAGAAACAAGCCCAGTGCTGGGGTGAGGTCGGCATGCGAGGCGGTGCTGCTACAAGGAAGTCAAGGTTTGTGTAATTATGCCACAGGTCCGACCTGCACCAACGATCGATGCGCAAGCCCAGCGCCACCGAAGGGCCTGCGCCGAGACCTCGGAAGCAGTCGTTGGTTGGCCGTCGGCGAGCCGCAAGCACCTGCTTTGGCTCGATATTCTGTCAGGAGAGTAAGCCATGAACAAAGCCAAAGATCAATTGCGAACTGCCGCCCTGTTCTATCACCGCAATCCCAAACCGGGTAAGGTGTCGATACAGCCAACCAAGCAGCTGACCAACCAGTACGACTTGTCGATGGCCTACTCGCCAGGCGTCGCGGCGGCCTGCGAAGAGATTGTGGCCTTCCCGGCTGAAGCCAGTACGCTGACTGCGCGCGCCAATCTGGTCGGCGTCATCACCAATGGTACGGCAGTGCTTGGTCTCGGTGCGATCGGCCCGCTGGCAGCCAAACCGGTGATGGAGGGCAAGGCGGTACTGTTCAAGAAGTTTGCCAATATCGACGTGTTCGACCTTGAAATCGAGGAACGCGACCCCGATCGCCTGGTGGAGATCGTGGCTTCGCTGGAACCGACCTTTGGCGGCATCAACCTCGAAGACATCAAGGCGCCGGAATGCTTCTACGTCGAGAAGAAACTGCGCGAACGGATGAAGATTCCTGTCTTCCATGACGACCAGCATGGGACGGCGATCGTCGTCGGCGCGGCGATTCTCAATGGCCTGTTCCTGCAGGGCAAGGAGCTCGATCAGGTCAAGGTGGTGACCTCGGGTGCCGGCGCCGCCGCACTGGCTTGCCTGGACCTGCTGGTGATGCTGGGTATCCCCGTCGAGAATATCTGGGTGACCGACATCAAGGGGCTGGTCTATGAGGGTCGCATCGAGGACATGGACGAGATCAAGGGACGCTACGCCAAACAGACCGATGCACGTACATTGGGTGAAGTCATTGAGGGTGCCGATGTCTTTCTCGGGCTGTCTGCAGGTGGGGTTCTCAAACCGGAGATGGTGGCGCGGATGGCGCCTTCGCCACTGATCATGGCGTTGGCCAATCCCAACCCGGAGATCAAGCCCGAAGACGTCAAGGCGGTACGGAGCGATGCGATCATCGCCACTGGCCGCTCGGACTATCCGAACCAGGTCAACAACGTGCTTTGTTTTCCCTTTATCTTTCGTGGTGCGCTTGACGTCGGGGCTACGACCATCACCGAAGCGATGAAACTGGCCGCCGTCCGGGCGATCTCGGAACTGGCGCGTGTCGAACAGTCGGATGCGGTAGTCAAGGCGTACGGCGAGAAGGTCGCCAATTTCGGTCCGGAATATCTCATTCCGAACCCCTTCGATCCGCGCCTGATTGGCAAGATTGCGCCGGCGGTCGCCGCAGCAGCGATGGCATCCGGGGTCGCGACCAGACCGATCAAGGACATCGACGTCTATCGGGAAAGCCTCGACGAGTTCGTCTATCACTTTGGCCTGATCATGAAACCGATCTTCTCGCAGGCCAAGCAGGCTCCCAGACGCATCGTCTTCGCGGAAGGTGAAGACGAACGTGTGCTGCGTGCCGTACAGGTGATCGTCGACGAAGGGATTGCCAGACCGATCCTGATCGGCCAGCCCGATGAAATTATCGGCAAGCTCGATGCACTGAATCTGCGCGTCCGCCCGGGGGCAGACTTCGACATCGTCTACGCCGACAACAACGAGTTCTTCAATGACCATTTCGAACTCTACTGGCGGGAGTACCGGCGCTTGATGGAACGCAAGGGGGTTTCGGTCGACTTTGCGCGGCGCGAGGTCCGGCGTCGGGCCTCGCTGTTCGGGGCGATGATGGTCCGCATGGGCGACGCCGATGGTCTGATCTGCGGTACCTTCGGTCGTCACGACGTGCATCGCGAGTATGTCGAGAATGCCATCGGTCTGGCGCCTGGGGTTCGCAACCTGTACGCGATGAGCCTGCTGCTGTTGCCCGATCGGACGCTGTTCCTGGCCGACACCTATATCAACTACGAACCGTCGGCGGAGCAATTGGTGGATATGACGCTGCTGGCCGCCGACGAGGTTCGGCGGTTCGGTTTGACTCCGCGCGTCGCCCTGCTGTCGCACTCCTCGTTCGGTGCCGAGAATACGCCGACCGCGCTGAAGATGCGCGAGGCTTTGCGACTGCTGAAGGAACGTGCACCGCGCCTTGAGGTCGAGGGCGAAATGCACGGCGATGCGGCCATCGACGATCACATTCGACAACGGGTATTTCCCAGCGACGCGCGTCTCAAGGGACAGGCCAACCTGCTGATCATGCCGACGCTCGATGCGGCAAACATCTCCTTTAATCTGTTGAAGATTGCCTCTGGAGACAACCTGACGATTGGCCCGATCCTGCTCGGCGCGGCGCAACCCGTGCATATCCTGACGTCGACGGCGACCGTTCGACGGATCGTGAACATGACCGCCCTGACGGTGGTCGACAAGCTGATGAGCGAGCGCTGATGGCTTTGTCCGACAAGCGGCGGGTGCTGCTGGAAGACCGATAATGGTCGCTACGGCATCCGCTTCTCTATTCCGATAGCTACGCGGGATGGCGAACACCAGGACTGCCCTGGTTCTTGGTGGCGGCGGCGCACGTGCCGCGTATCAGGTCGGAGTCTTGCTGGCCATCCGCGAATTGCTTGGCGAGTCCGCTGCCAATCCGTTTCCGATTCTGTGCGGTACCTCGGCCGGCGCCATCAACGCCGCAACGCTGGCTTGCCATGCCCACAATTTTGGTGCAGCCGTCGAAGCGCTGGCGGACGTCTGGCGCAACATGCACGCCGGGCAGATTTATCGGGCCGATCCGCTGGGCATCAGCCTTGCTGGCGGACGCTGGCTGGGCGCCCTGCTGTTTGGCTGGGCGGTGGGGCACAGCCCACGTTCCCTGCTCGATAACCGGCCCTTGCGGCATCTTCTCGAAGCGAAGCTGAATTTTCGCCATATCGCCCGCGCCATCACCAAAGGCTCACTCTACGCGGTAAGCATCACCGCATCGGGCTACGCCACCGGGCATGGCGTGAGTTTTTTTCAGGCACATCCCGAGGTGCAGAGGTGGCGGCGCACGCAACGCGTCGGCTGCCGAACGCAATTGTCGGTCGAACACCTGCTGGCCTCAAGCGCGATTCCCTTTTTCTTTCCCGCCGTGCACCTCAATCGCGAGTATTTCGGCGACGGCTCAATGCGCCAGTTGGCGCCAATTTCGCCAGCGATCCACCTGGGAGCCGAGAAAGTGCTGATCATCGGCGTCGGGCAAATGCGTGACTCCGGAGAGCGGGAAAGTTCGCGCCGCTATCCGACCCTCGCACAGATCGCCGGGCACGCGCTCTCGTCGATCTTTCTCGATAGCCTGGCGGTTGACGTGGAGCGCATGGAACGTATCAACCGCACCCTTGCGAAAGTGCCGGATGAATTGCGGGCGAGTGGCGAGCTTGCATTGCGGCCGGTGCAATCGCTGATCATCACCCCATCCGAGCGGCTCGATTACCTGGCTGCAGGTCATGCCGGCGCCTTGCCGTGGGCGGTGAGAACGCTGCTGCGTGGTCTGGGGGCGATGAATCGCCGGGGTGGTGCTCTCACCAGTTACCTGCTCTTCGAACCGTCCTATACCGGGGCGTTGATGGATCTCGGTTATCAGGACACCATGGCCCGTCGGCAGGACGTCCGTGCCTTTCTCGAATCCTGAAGAAGCATGATGTGGTACATGATATAACGTGTCTATGCCCTTATTTTTCATGATTTATGATGCCCCGGCAACGGACTGCTGTAGAATGTCGCCAATCGAATCAGGCAGGAGGCTTGCAATGCGAATCACGCTGAGAGCAGCGGTGTTGTTGGGTACTGTGGTAGGTACGATGTTGATCCCGATGGAGTCTGTGCAGGCGGCAGAGAGGGGGAAAGGCAAGACCACATCGCAGAAGAGTGCAGTAGCGCCGGTAGCACAGAAAGGCAAGGTCGAGGCGGCAGCGCCGAAGAGTGTGGCCAGGACGGCAGCCGTGCACAAGGGCAAGGGTGAAGTCCTGGCCCCGAGGAGCGCGGCCAAGACCGTCCCTGATCGTGGCCGGGTTGAGCCGGTGGCGCGCAAGGGCAAAGCCATGCCTGCAGCGCATCGTGACCAGCCGGCCGTATTGGCCCGGAAGGACAAGAAGACGCCGCAAGCCGCGAATCCGGGGTCGGCACATGTCGCTCAGGGCAGCAGATATGCGCCGCACGAGGCTGGCTTGATACAGAAGAGGAATCTCACCAGGGTGTTCGCCAGCCATGCCGATCTCTGGCAGGAGCCCGGGCATCTGGCGGTTCAGTCGGGATCGGCTCTGGTGATCGGGCAGGACGGCGGCGAGCCCCTCTACGAAAAGAACGCCAACGCCGTGGTGCCCATCGCGTCGATCACCAAATTGATGACGGCGATGGTTGTGCTGGACAGCATGCCCAACCTGCAGGCGCCGATTACGATCAGCGATGAGGATGTCGACTATTTGCGTGGGAGTCGTTCGCGCCTGCAGGTGGGCTCGGTTCTCCCACGCGAGACGGCCTTGCTGCTGGCGCTGATGTCGTCGGAGAATCGTGCAGCCAATGCTCTTGGACGTCATTATCCCGGGGGTCTGCAGGCATTCGTCGCGGCGATGAACCGCAAGGCGATGTCGCTCGGCATGACCAGCTCGCATTTCGAGGATCCCACCGGCCTGAACAGCAATAACGTTTCCACGGCCCACGATCTGGCACGCATGGTCGCTGCCGCGCATCGCTATCCCTTGATCCGCGAGTTTTCGACGACGCCAGGTGTGCGGGCCGAGGTCAAGGGTCGCGACCTTGACTTTCACAACACCAATCAGTTGGTCAGCAGCCCGACCTGGGAAATCGGCTTGTCGAAGACCGGCTACATTCAGGAAGCCGGCAAGTGTCTGGTCATGCAGGCGCGTGTTGCAGACAAACCGGTGGTTATCGTGCTGCTGGATTCGGCCGGCAAACAAACCCGTATCGGTGATGCCAATCGGATCAAGCGCTGGATGGAGAGTGCGTCCGCCTCCGGAAAGTTGCCGACGCGCGTTTGACCTGGTTTTGAGCAGGGAAGAGCCACGCTGCGGCGTGGCTCTTTCTTTAGTCTTCACAATATTCCTATCGGGTATTAGTAAATAGACAATGCTGCTTTGCAGTTCTAGTCCCCTTGGCTATAGTGATTGCCTTCCCGGCCTCCGATGGAGTGGTACATGTTCCACGCGACACGCCAGTTCTTCGCATCCGTTGCGCTCAGCCTGTTTGCCCTCTCCGTGCTGGCGGAAGGCAACAGCTTGCTCAACGTCTCGTATGACGTCTCCCGTGACTTCTACAAGGACTACAACCCGGTTTTCCAGAAGCACTGGAAGACGGTATCTGGGGAGTCGATCGAACTGAAACAGTCGCATGCAGGCTCCAGCAAGCAGGTACGTGCAGTGGCCGATGGGCTGGAAGCCGATGTGGTCACCATGAATCAGGCGTCCGACGTCGATTTTCTCGCCGAAAAGGGGCTGGTGGCCCGCGACTACGCGAGGAAATTCCCGAACAATGCGTCACCGTACACGTCGACGATGGTTTTCATTGTCCGCAAGGGCAACCCCAAAGCGTTGAAGGACTGGGGTGACCTTGTCAGGCCGGGGGTTCAGGTCATCCTGCCGCATCCAAAGAACACGGGCAATGGCCGTTACACTTACCTTGCCGCGTGGGGTTATGCGCTCAACCAACCGGGTGGCAACGAGCGAGCGGCGCAGGATTTCGTCGGACGCCTGTTGAAGAACGCGCCACTGTTCGCCGCTGGTGGTCGCGACGCGACGACGACTTTCATGCAACGCAAAATGGGCGACGTGCTGGTTTCTTTCGAGAGTGAAGCCGAGCTGATCGCCCGCGAGTTCGGCAAGGGCGAGTTCGAAGTGGTGTATCCGTCCTTGTCGATTCTCAGCGAATTCCCGGTGGCCATCGTCGACAAGGTGGTCGACCGGAAAGGTACCCGCAAACTGGCGCAGGCATACCTCGATTACCTGTGGTCGCCACCTGGTCAGGAAATCGCCGCGCAGAACTATCTGCGGCCACGCAACCCCGAGACCCTGAAAAAATATGCGACACAGTTTCCCGCGATCAAGACATTTACGGTCGACGAGGTATTTGGCGGCTGGGTCAGGGCTTTTCCGGCGCACTTCAAGGACGGTGGCAGTTTCGACCAGATTTACCAGCAGAAGTAGTTCTTCCGTACCGCCGCTGCCACTCTTCCAGCGTGGCCTTTTCCGTGCTTATCGATTGGTCAGATGTCTGCGAGCACTTCACGATCAAGAGTGTTGCCTGGTTTTGGCCTGTCGCTGGGTTGCACGCTCGTCTACCTGTCGCTGCTTATCCTGCTGCCGCTTTCCGGTCTGGCATTCAAGGCCAGCCACCTCAGCCTTGCCGAATTCTGGGCGATCGCCTCCGGCGAAAGGGCTTTGGCGTCCTACCGGGTGACTTTCGGTGCCTCGCTGCTGGCGGCAACGGCGAACGCTTTTTTTGGCCTGATCGTGGCCTGGGTTCTGGTTCGCTATTCGTTTCCCGGCAAGCGCGCCATCGATGCGCTCGTCGATCTGCCTTTCGCTCTGCCGACGGCGGTTGCCGGAATCACGTTGGCCACCCTTTATGCGGGTAATGGCTGGATTGGCCGACATCTGGAGTCGATTGGCGTCAAGGTGGCATTCACCCCCTTGGGAATTGTCGTTGCCCTGACTTTCATTGGCCTGCCGTTTGTCGTGCGCACCCTGCAGCCTGTCATCGAGGACATTGAGCCGGAGGTCGAGGAGGCCGCTGCCTCACTCGGCGCTTCGCGCCTGCAGACTTTCGGCCGGGTCCTCCTGCCGGCAATTTTCCCGGCGCTCGTGACCGGCTTCACGCTCGCCCTTTCACGTTCGATCGGGGAATACGGCTCGGTCATCTTCATCGCCGGCAACCTTCCGTTGATTTCCGAAATTACACCGCTATTGATCATCTCCAAGCTTGAGCAATACGACGTGGTCGGTGCGACAGCGTTGGCCATGGTCATGCTGATGATCTCTTTTGTCATGTTGCTGGTGGTCAATGGTCTGCAGTGGTGGGCGGAGAGTCGTCACCGTGGGGACGGGCTAAGTGATGGAGAGATTCGGTGAATACTCCCGTCTTGCGCCGAGCCAACACTGAACCGCGCTGGTTGCGGGTGCTGCTGTTGTGTATCGGGCTGGGATTCCTGTTCTTCTTTCTTGCCTTGCCCTTGCTGGCGGTCTTTGTCGAGGCGCTGGGTGTTGGCTGGAGCGCCTACATCGAGGCTCTCGACGACCCGGAAACACAGTCCGCGATTGCATTGACGCTTCTGGTCGCGCTCACCGTGCTGCCATTCAACGTTACCTTTGGCGTGGCCGCGGCGTGGGCAATTGCCAAGTTCGACTTTCGCGGCAAGAGCCTTCTGATTACGCTGATCGACTTGCCTTTTGCCGTTTCACCAGTCGTGGTAGGTCTCGTCTTTTTGCTGATCTTCGGGCGGACCTTCCCGGACCCCTTGAGGTAAGTCGTGGATTCATTGTAAGAAGTCATGAAGTCGGCAAAAAGTGTAGGCATGTAAATGTAATAATATGCCTTTACAAACAATCTGCTATTGCATATTATCGTCGGCATGTACATCGCCCGTGTCCCCAACCGAAAGTCCAGGCCGGCCATCCTGCTTCGCGAGTCCTAT
>JAKOZI010000266.1 GCA_029780075.1 Pseudomonadota bacterium | reverse complement strand
GGCAAGGGTGGCGTAGCCGTCGCCCCCCAAGGCCAGGAAATCGCTGGTCACCACCGTATAGATCTGTTCCGGCGCCAGGGCTTGCCAGGTGTCGCGGCCCTTGAGCATGACCTCGATATGGGCGAAGCGGCTGCCGCGCGCCTGCGACAGATCGAGATCCCAGCGCAAACCGGCCGCGTAGGGGTGAGATCCGTCGGAACTGCCGCGATCGAGGTAATTCCCGACTGCCTCCTCCAGGACCTCGACAATCTGACGACCGCTGAGCCGCAGTTCGAAAAGCACGTTGTTGAACGGCAGGACAGTGTAGGCGGTGTTGTAAGTGACGTCGCCCCTGGGCAACGCGGTGCGGATTCCACCGCCGTTCTGCAAGGCGATGTCGGCGAGCTTGCTGGCCTGGCGGTACGCTTCGGCGACGGCCTGGGCAATGTCGCTGCCACGGGCCAGGGTATTGGCGTCTTCGCAGCCGGACAGGCCGGCGCTGCGGTTGGTCGATTCACCAGGGACGCGTACCAGACACAGCGACACACGGGCGATGCCGATCTTCTGCCGCTTCATTTCCGCAAGGCGACCGGCATAGCGCGCCAGTTCGGCCTCGGCCACCGGATCCGCCGCCACGACCCGGGCGGCACCCTGCTCCTGCAGGCTTTCGAGAATCCGTTTGCGAGTCGCCTCGTCGACCGCGACGAAGTCGCCGCTGCCGACCTTCCGGCGGAAATCGTCGCCGATCGGTACGGTGACCGTGCCGCTGCAAGCGAGGACTGCACCGCGATCGTCGAAGCGGATCTGCATCAGACCGAAGGCCTTGGCGTATTCCCAGGCCTGTCCGATGCACACCCGCTCGCCATCGCGATTGTAGACGACGCTGGGATACAGCCCGGACGTCGCCCTGATGCCGATGGCCGTGAAATCACCGAGCAGGCTGTGCGAGTCACCGCCGATGATCACGTCCACCTCGCCGAGACGGGCGGCCATCGCCTTGTCGGCCTCGTAACCCTGATGGGTGACGAGAACGATGTGGCGAATCCCCTGTGCGCGCAGAACGTCGATGGTTTTCTGCGCGGTGTCGACTTCGTCGTGGAAGAGCGTGCTGCGCAGCGGCCGCGAGGAATGCATCGTCTTGTCGCGCACTTCTATGCCGATGATGGCCACCGTCACCTCGCCAAACTGTTTCAGCACGTAGGGCTGCAGATAGTCGTGCGCAGCGCTGGGCGCAAGCGCGGAGCCAATGGCCGGTTCGACGTTGGCGGCGAGAACGGCAGTCTGGCACTTGCCCTTCCGGAGATGATCAAGAAATCCCCGCAGGCCGGCATCACCCTCGTCGAACTCGTGGTTGCCGATTTCGAAAACGTCGAAGCAGACGGTGTTCATCAACGCCGCGTCGGCCTCCCCCTGATACAGGGTATGGTAAAGGGTCCCGGTCATCGCGTCTCCGGCGTGAATCTTGAGCAGGTTCGGCAGGTGCTCACTGGCCTTGAACAGGGTCGTCAGGCGCGCAAATCCTCCGGCGTCGACACGCGTCGTGATCCCGTCGATGCCCATTTCAAAATCGGGGTCGGCTTCGAGGTGGGAATGGTGGTCATTGATATGGGCAATGTGGATTTCCAGCGCGGTCGCAGGCGCCAATGCCTGCGGGGTTACCGTGAAAGACGCGCCAGCGGCTGACGAATCCACGACCGTTTGGGTCGTGCATGCGCTCAGCCCGAGCAGCATGACGGAGGCGGCAAGCATCAGGCACTTGCAGAAAGGAGTTGGGCGCATGCGATCGGCTCCGGCGGCGGGATGAGACAGGTCAGCCCGGATGGCTCAAACCCGTAGGATAACCGCGGTCGCAGTGCATGGGGCAAGATCACGATCCCGAATCGGGCGCGCCGACAGTGCACCGCGCGTTCCGGCCGTACCGGAAGTGTCGGGGCCTGGCGGCCGGCGCTGCCCTCGCTACACTACGGCTGGCGAGGCGCCGCGAGGCGGTCGATCATCGCGCGCACGGCCTTGATCTGCAGACCGGTGCGCGTCAGGTAATCGCTGCCCGAATAGCCCCACCAGTCCCAGCAGCCCAACGGATTGTTGAGCCAGGTCCACGACCCGATCGTCAAGCCATAACGCGGCATGGTCTGCGGGTAGAGGACGATCAGCCGGTTGCTGTCCGCCCAGGCGTTGTAGCCGGCGCCATCGACGAAGCGCCTGCCGATCTGCGCCGCGCTCTGGCGGCAGCCGTGAAAGGCGACATGCAGCCGGCACGGCGTACTGCGGCACAGTGGCGGGACATAGACGTAAGCCTCGTCGGCAAGGCCGGCGTCGATCGGTTTGCCTTCGACGAAGGGCCGCTGGTCAAAGATCAGTGTTTCGCCCTGCGCGGCGCTGGTCGCGGGCTGCAGCGGACCCAGCAGGTGCGCGAGCATTTCGCCGGCCGGGTCGAGGTCGCCACAGCGGTTGATGAACGGCGTTTGCTGGCTGCTGCAGGCGTTGGCTTGCGGATCGGCGATCGAGATCATCGCATGCCCGGCGTCGGGCACCTTGACGAACCGGATGGCTGCCGGCGCCAGCCACTCCGCGTAGAAGGCCGCCAGCCGGTCCATCACCGGCGTTTTCACCGTCTCGTCCCGGCCGCCCGACAAGAGCCAGACGCGGTCGTCACGCAGATTGTCGACAGGATCGATGCGCCCGGCGCTCGACAGCGCCTCGACGCCGCTCCGAAGTTCGGTGACTGACGGCAACGGCGCCCAGGACGCCGGCGACATGCAGCGCGTGAGCGCACGCCAGATCGACCCTTCGGCGCAGCCGTAAGGTCCGCCGGCAAGAATGCCGGCACCGCGGACCAGCCGGGAATGAGCCACCTGGAACTGGACCGCCATGTAGGCGCCCGAGGAAACCCCGGAGACGGTGAGATCGTTCAGTTCGGCGCCCAGCGCCGGCAGCGCGGGAGCGGCGGCTTCGCACGACAGGCCGAGCGTCAGCAAGGCGGCAGCGGCAAGGCTTCGGAGACCGGGGGCACACATGACCATGCGGGGATGAAGTTCTGTACTCTGGACATGCTAACAGATCGGCTTGCCGGTGACGCGCCGGTGCACGACGTTCAGGCTTGTTTCCCCGCCGGGGCAACCCTACACTACGCGCTCGACCATTTTCCAGCGCGCCAGCCGCGGCTTGCCATGCACCCATCGTCCATCGCCATCGACTCAAAGCTGCCGCAGGTAGGGACCACCATCTTTACCGTGATGTCCAAACTGGCGGCCGATTGCGGGGCGATCAATCTCTCGCAGGGTTTTCCTGATTTTCAGGCGGACCCGGCGCTGTTCGATGCCACCTGGCGGGCGATGCGCGACGGCAGAAATCAATACCCGCCAATGGCCGGCGTTCCCGAGTTGCGCTCGGCGATTGCCGACAAAGTGGCGGCGCTGTACGGCGCCGACTACGACGCCGACAGCGAGATTACCGTCACCGCCGGTGCAACGCAGGCCATTTTCACGGCGATTGCGGCCTTTGTGCGCAGCGGTGACGAGGTCATCGTTTTCGAACCGGTCTATGACAGCTATGTGCCGGCAATTGAAACGGTCGGCGGCAAACCGGTCTATGCCGCGCTCACTTTCCCAGACTACCGGCCGGACTGGGAGCAGGTGCGTGCGCTGCTGAGCCCGCGCACGCGCATGATCATTATCAATACGCCACACAACCCGACCGGCAGCCTGCTCGAAGCCGACGATCTGATGGAGTTGGCGGCGCTGACGCGCGATACCGACATCGTGGTGCTCGCCGACGAGGTTTATGAGCACATCGTGTTCGATGCCGCGCATCACCAGAGTGTCGCCAGCCATCCGGAACTCGCCGCGCGCAGTATCGTCGTCTCGTCTTTCGGCAAGACCTATCACATCACCGGCTGGAAGATCGGTTATGTGCTCGCGGCTTCCGCATTGATGGCCGAGTTCCGCAAGGTCCACCAGTTCAACGTCTTCACGGTCAACACGCCATGCCAGGTGGGAATCGCCGAGTACATGCGCGACGCCTCGCGTCACCTCGGTCTGGCAGCTTTCTACGAGCACAAGCGCGAGTTCTTTCGCCGGCAGTTACGGGCTTCACGCTTCGAATTGCTGGCCTGCCGCGGTACCTATTTTCAACTGGCAAGTTACCGCGCGATCTCCGACCGGCCGGATCGCGAGTTTGCCCAATGGCTGACCCGCGCGGCAGGCGTGGCGGTGATTCCGGTGTCGGTCTTCCATCACGACGGCCGTGACGATCGGGTCGTGCGCTTCTGCTTCGCCAAGCAGGAAGCCACGCTGGCGGCGGCAGGTGAAAGGCTATGCGCCCTGTAAGGGTTCACAGGCTGTCGCCATTGCACCTATAATCGCGCGCCGGGTCGAGGAAGACCAGGCCGGGAGTTCCCAACACAGTCGAAGGAGGCATCATGAGCATCGTCAAGGAGTTCAAAGAGTTTGCCATCAAGGGGAACGTCATGGATCTCGCCGTGGGCGTGATCATCGGCGGCGCTTTCGGCAAGATCGTCGATTCTGTGGTCGGTGATCTGATCATGCCCTTCATTGCCTGGATCATGGGTGGCAAGCTGGATTTCTCGGGAATGTTTCTGGTGCTGGGCACCATCCCGGAAGGCACGAGCCGAACCCTGGATGCGCTCAAGAAGGCGCAGGTTCCGGTTTTCGCTTACGGCAGCTTCCTCACCATCCTGGTGAACTTCTTCATTCTCGCCTTCATCATCTTCGTCATGATCAAGCAGGTCAATCGGCTGAAGCGCAGCGAACCGCCTGCCGAACCCCCAGCATCGCCGCCCGAACTGGCGGAAGAAGTGCTGTTGCTGCGCGAGATTCGCGACAGCCTCAGGAAATAGCTGACGCGTTAGTCCCGCAGCCCTTTCCGGGTATCACCGGCGATGACCAGCGTCAGTTGCTCGGGGTCGATGTAGGCTCGGAAGGCGGCGTTAACCTGCTCAGTGGTTAGCGCCATCACTCTGGCTTCGAAGTCCTTCGAGAATTGCCAGTTGCGACCAAGGTCGAGATACGATGTCCAGCGCGCCGCGACTTCGCTGTCCTGCGAGCGGGTCACGGCACGCGCTTCGAGAACACCTTTCTTGGCCTCTGCGACCTCCGTGGCCGTGAAGCCGTCACGCCGTGCGCGCTGCAGTTCCTCCAGGAAGGCCTGCTCCGCGCGGGCGGCATTCTGGGGCGCCACCATGGCCACGACCGTCCAGTTCGTCAGCCGCTGGCGACTGCCCATAGCCAGAGAGGAAGTGGCACTGTAGCTGAAACCCTCCTTCTGGCGCAGGCGGTCCAGCAGCCGGCTCGACAGTCCGGAGTGACCACCGAAAATGGTATTCGCCACCTGCAACGCAGCAGCGTCGGGATCGTCATCGCGCAGACTGATGTCGAGGCGTGCGCGCAGAAATGCGTTTTCCTTGTCCGGCGTGTCGATCACCCTGCGCTGCGGCGCAATGCGGCGAAACTCGCGATCGACACGCGCGTAAGGCGATCCTGAGACGCGGCTCGGAAACAGTCGGCCAATTTCCTCCTCGATCGCCTGCTCGTCAAAATCACCGACGATGGCGATCTGGCCGCGTGCCGTTCCGATCAGTTCGCGGTGATAAGCAACGACCTGCTCCAGGGTGATCTTGCGGAGCTGTTCGATGCGCTCGGCCAGGCTGCTGTAGTAGCGGGGATCACCGGGCGGATAGGTGTTGAAATGCGAATTCAGTGCGTCGCTCGACAGTTCCTCGGGGCTGTCAAGCTGCGCCTGGAGGGCGGTCAGGTACTCCCGCTTGAGTTCAGCGAATTCTTCCGGCGGAAAGCTGGCGTTATGAAGCATCTGCGCCACCAGCCTGAGCGCCTCGGGAAGCTTGTCGCGGGTGGTCTCGAAGTGGGTCAGACGGCCCCGGACCTTCAGGCGGGTGAGTTCGTCGGCTATCTGTTGGCGGGTCAACTGGCGGGTACCGCGAGCGAGCATGGCGATCGTCAGCGTGCCGACCATGTTGCGATCCCGCAGCGAGCTTTCATCACCCCAGCGGAAGGTCATGGCCACATTTACCGTCTGACCCCGGTTCTTCTTGGGCAGCAGCGCCACTTTCAGATCGCCGAAGGTCCGCAGCCGGGTACGGCTGTCGAGATTGTCGTAGGAGGGGTCGAATACCTCGCCGGGATCCCCTTTCTCCTGGGGTTTGAAGCTGGCCAGCACCTGCGCCGGGCTCGGCGTCGGCGGCACCAGCGCGCGCCGCGGGGACTCGTCGGGGATGAAGGTACCGAGCACACGGTTGTCGCGTACGAAGTATTTACTGGCGGCTGCGTCCAGTTGTTCCGGTTTGATCTGGTCGAGTTGATCGCGGGCGTGGAAAAACAGCCGCCAGTCGCCGAGTGCGATGTACTCGGAGAGCGTCACGGCAAAGGCCTCGGGGTCGGCCAGCACTCGCTCGTAACCCAGGCGCTCCTGCTCGACCGCACGAGCGAGTTCGGCGGCGGTCGCGGCCTCACGCGCGAAACCTCCTTCGATCACCTCGATCATGCGCTCGCGAACGCGCTCCAGTGCGTCGCCCTTGTTGACCATCGCGCCGAAGACCACAAAACCGGGCTCGCGCGTATCCATGGTGTAGGCAAAAACCTGCGTGGCCAGACCCGGCTGCACCAGCGCCCGGTAGAGGCGACCGTTTGGCGTGTCACCCAGCACTTCCGTGGCCATGCCGATGGCGTCGGAATCGGCATGCAGGCTCGACGGCGTCCGATAGGCCAGGGTCACGAGTTGGACCTCACCCTTGCGCCTGATCACGAACTGACGCTCGCCATCGGCCGTGGGCTCGACGGTCCAGTGCTGCGGCAGGGCGCGAGCAGGCTTCGGCAGCTTGCCGAAGGTACTGACAATCCAGTGCAGCGCCTGCTGCTCGTCGAACTTGCCGGCGACCGTCAGTACGGCGTTGTCCGGCTGGTAGTATTGGTGATAGAAGGCCTGCAGGTTCTCGATCCTGACGTTTTCGATATCGCTGCGTGCACCGATCGTGCTGTTGCCATAGTTGTGCCAGTCGAAGAGCATGGACTGCATGCGTTTCAGCATGACGCTTGCCGGATCGTTTTCACCCATCTCGAATTCATTGCGGACCACGCTCATTTCGCTGTCGAGATCCTTTCTGGCGATGAACGAGTTCACCATCGCGTCGGCACTCCACGCCAGTGCCCACCTGAGGTTGTCTTCGCCAGCGGGAAACGTCAGGTAATAATTCGTCCGATCGAGCCAGGTCGAACCGTTGATCTCGAACCCGCGCCGCTTGAACTCACGGGCAGGATCAGGGAAATTTCTCGATCCCTTGAATACGAGATGTTCCAGGAGATGAGCCATGCCGGTCTCGCCATAGTTCTCGTGGCGCGAACCCACCAGGTAGGTCACGTTGACGGTGGTCGTGGGCTTTGCCGCATCGGGAAACAGGATGCAGCGCAGCCCGTTGGCCAGTCGGTACTCGCTGATGCCTTCGACGGTGCTCAGCTTTTCGACGCCGGTCGGCAGTTTCGTCGCCGCAGGATGTCCAGCGTCGGCGCCCTGGGACAGCAAGGCCAGAGTCAACCACGACCACAGGCAGGCCAGCGTCTTGATCCAATGTTTCATCGCCACCACTCCACACAAACCGCAGTTTCCCTGGAATGAACTGTCGCTTCGCCAGCACCACCAGAGAGGCAGATCATCGGCTGCCGGAAAAGGAACGGCCCGCACAGAGGGAGAGGCTGGGCGGGCCGGGTACAGCGGTCATTGCCACGCAAGGGAGGGGTGGGAGGGAGCGTGGCAGCGACAGGGAGGAGAATAACCATTCCGGCCTGGTTCATCTGTTGGCCCTCTGTCCCTGTTGTGTAACGACATGTGATCGGCGCATCCGTGGCAGCCACGACTCTTCCCTGGCCCGCCGACTAGCGTGAACCGATACAAGTCTATTGCCATTTGCGCGCCGGAACTGGCATTATCGCCGATGCAGGTCGCCTTATTCAGCCGGGACGTGGGTCGCCGGCGGGTCGGCGGTAAAGTGCACATCAAAACCAAAAGGAGCAGGGAATGAATCAGGAAGCGAATGACCTGGGGATTGCGACAGTCGTGCTGGAGCGCCTGGAAAAGGACCGGTTGCCCCGCGCGCTGGATCTGAAAGCAAAGGTAGACGCGGGCGAACGGCTCGACGACATGGACATTGCCTTTCTGGAACGTGTGTTTGCCGACACCGAAGAAGTCAAGCCCCTCCTGGCCCGACACCCCGAGTACCAGGACCTGGCAGCCAGGATGGCTGGTCTTTACGAACAGATCACCACCAGGGCGCTCGAGAACGAAAAATCTTCCTGAGCGTCCGGCTGGGTCGGCGCGTCTTGACGGGGGTGCTCACAGTCCGAGCAGCGCGCGCGTATGGCGCGCGATCATCAGTTCTTCGTTGGTGGGCACCACCCAGGCCGACATCCTGCTGCCCACACGACTGATGCACGTGTCGCCGCGTTCGTTGGCGTCCGCGTCGAGTTCCAGCCCCAGCCACTGCGCCTGTTGGCAGACCAGTTGCCGAAGGTGGACGCTGTTTTCACCGATCCCGGCGGTGAACACCAGCGCATCAATGCCGCCGAGGACCGCCGCCAGGCCGCCGAGTTCGCGGCTGATGCGGTAGACGAAATGATCGATGGCCAGGCGCGCACGCGGCGCATCACTCGCCTCCAGCACACGCATGTCGTTGCCGATACCGGACAGGCCCAGCAGGCCGGAACGTTTGTAGAGCAGGTCTTCGATCTGTTTGGCTGAAAGTCCTTCCTGCTGCAGGAGGTAGAGGACGATTCCGGGATCCATGTTTCCCGGCCGCGTCCCCATCAGCAGACCATCGAGCGCGGTGAATCCCATCGAACTGCCGACGCTGCGGCCATGATGCATCGCACACATGCTGGCGCCGCTGCCGAGATGGGCCACCACCACTCGCCCACCGGCGATTTCCGGCGCCACACTCGGCAGGGTCGCGGCGATGTACTCGTAGGACAAGCCATGAAAACCGTAACGCCGAATGCCACGCTCGTAATATTCGTACGGCAGACCATAGAGCTGCGCGACCATCTCCTGGCTACGGTGGAAGGCGGTATCAAAACACGCCACTTGTGGCAGATCGGGTCGCGCCTGCTGCAGGGCCCGTATGGCCGCGAGGTTGTGCGGCTGATGCAGCGGCGCCAACGGCACGAAGGTATCCAGTTTCTCCATCACCGGCGCGGTGATCCGCAACGGCGCCGAGTGATCGGCCCCGCCATGCACGACACGATGCCCGACCCCCGCCAGGACCTGCCCCTCGAAACGGCTGCGCAGCAGCGTCGCAATCGCGTCCAGGGCCTGAGCGTGGTTGGCGACCTCCGTGGTCTCCCAACGCACATCGGCAATGCGCTGCCCATCCCCATCCTTGACCTTCAGGCGCGGCGCCGTGCCCAGCCCTTCGACCTGACCCACGGCGCGAGCGCGCATTTCGCCGCTGGCCGGCACCTCAAATACCGAAAATTTCAGGCTCGATGAGCCCGCATTGAGGACCAGAATCGCTTTTTCCATCTCAATCTCCGGAGGTCTTGGGGCCATGCCGCGGCACGCGGGCAAGCAGCCGCCATTCTACTCGCCCGCCGGCTGTCCTGCAGTGCGGCGACGACCCCCGGCCCGACTCCCGATTGACATCCGCCACCAGGGCTACGCATACTCGCGCCAGAATCCTGGATGTTTCCTCCCCTGCGGCGCGTACCGCACCGACAGACTACAGACAGCAAGGCATGCGATGAACGGTGAGCACGTACCGATGGCGCCGGCGCCCTGCCGCATGCGCCGCAACATTCTCCAGGGAGCGCTCGCGGCAGGCGCCCTGACGCTGCTGCCGTGTCCCGGGCTGGCGCAAACGGACCTGAACAGTCTCCCTCGCCGTTCGCTGATCATCGGCAACAGCCGCTATGCGCACGCGCCGCTCAACAACCCGGCCAACGACGCCCGGGCGATCGCCGAGGCCCTGAAGGCGGTGGACTTCGCGGTCACGCTCCAGCTCGACGCGAGTCGCGAGGCGATGCTCCGGGCCATCGACGATTACGTCGGGATGCTGGCCAGAGACCATGCGATCGGCGTGTTCTATTTTTCCGGACACGGCACGCAACTCGCCTGGCGCAATTACCTGTTGCCCGTCGACAGCGAAATCCGGATGCTGAACGATATTCCGGCGCGCGGCGTCGAGCTCAACACGCTGCTGCAAGGGCTCACGCAGGCGAAGAATCCGATGAACGTGATCATCCTCGACGCCTGCCGCGACAATCCGTTCGGCCAGGCCCTGCCAGGCGAGCAGAAAGGCCTGAGCCAGTTCGATGCCCCCCCTGGATCCTTGCTCGCCTACGCCACCTCGCCAGGCAATACGGCCAGCGACGGGGCTGGCGCCAACGGCTTATATACCGAGAACCTGCTGCGCGAACTCAAGTCCAGCGACACGAAAATCGAGGACATCTTCAAGCGCGTGCGCCTGGAGGTCCGGCGGCGCTCCGACGGTCGACAGATTCCCTGGGAAAGCACATCGCTGGAGGAAGACTTCTACTTCCGCCCGCCGCGTGCGGGCACCAAGCTTTCGGAAGGGGAAGCCACCAGACACTACGACGAAGAGTTGGCGATCTGGGAACGCATCAAGACCGCCAACGACCCGGCGGCGCTGGAGGACTACCTGCGACGCTACCCAAGCGGCGTGTTTGCCGAGCTTGCGCAGTTGCATCTGGACAGGTTGCTGGCCCAGCGCGGCCAGCGAGCGATCCAGATGGCGTCGAGCGCTCAAAACCCCTATTCGAAGGGCACCGCACGCACCGATACGCGCTTCCGACTCGGCGATCGCTACAGCTACCGGCACCTCGATCTGACGACCAACCAGGAGATCCGCCAGTACACCCTGGTGGTCACCGCGATCACCGATACGCAGGTGATCTACAACCACGGCAGCCTGATCACCGACCTGATCGGCAACCCCGTCAAGCTGGCGGACGGGACCCGCTATACCGACGCCCAGCACCAGATCGCCGACTACAGTCTCGGCAAGCGCTGGACCGCGCGCCACCGCCTGACCAACGCCAAGGGCGCCACCTACGACTCGCAGATCGAGTACCGGGTGGTGGCCAGGGAAAGCGTCACTCTGCCGGCCGGCACCTTCGACGCGTTCCGGGTCGAAGGAATGGGCTGGAGCCAGGGCGAAAGGTTCGGGGTCGATGTTTACAACCTGTTCTGGATCTCCCCGGAAGTCCGTCGCATCATCGCCCATGAAACCCGGCAACGCTTCGCCAACGGCAAGCTCGTCAAACATGAGCGCTACGAGTTGACCGGCTACGTGCAGCGCTAGGCGGCAGGTATCCCGATCGCAAACGACCGGTTTGACCGTTCAGAGGGCGCCGAATAAGCTCTTGAGCAGTTCGCTACCGGCGGCCAACGGGTTGGAACGTATGGCTAACTGGCGCTCTCCCAGTACGGCCGGCTGCCAATTCGCTCGGCCAGATAGTCGACCAGCCCCCGCACCCGCTGTGGAACGTAGCGATTGCCGGGGAGCAACGCGTATATGCCGAGTTCGGGCATCGGATAGTCGGTGAGAATCGGTCGTACCCAGCCCGCCTCGATAGCCGCGGCGCTGATGAATGTTGGCTGGGCGGTGATTCCCAGACCACGCATCGCGGCGTCGAGCAACGCATCGCCGTTGTTGGCCCGCATCCGCCCGCGCACCGGAAACAGTTCCGTCGCCCCGTTTACCAGAAACGGCCAGCCCTCATGCTGCGCGGGCAGGTAGATCAGACACTCGTGCTCGGCCAGTTCGCCGGGATGTTTCGGCTCGCCGTGGCGTCGCAGGTAATCCGGTGACGCGATCGCCTGCAGACGACTGCTGCCGATCCGCCGCGCAACATCGAGAGGATCGAGGCGTCGGGTGATGCGGATCGCGAGATCGAGTCCTTCGTCGACCAGCTTGACCCGCCGGTCGGTGAAATCGATCTCGGTGACGACATCCGGATAGGTCACGTTGAAATCCATCAATAGCGGCGACAGGTGGCGAAGACCGAAACTCAGCGGCACGCTGAGGCGAATCAGTCCGCGCGGTTCCTGGCGTTCATCGGCCAGGCCGGCCTCGGCGGCTTCGACGAGGTTGAGGATTTCCCGGCAGCGTTCGAGGTAGGCGCTGCCGGCCGAGGTCAGCATCAGGCTGCGGGTGCTGCGGGCGATCAGCTTGACGCCAAGGTGCGCTTCAAGCGCCGCCACCTGGCGGGTGATCACCGAGCGGGCCACGCCCATCTGCCGCGCCACCGCGGCAAAACTGCCGAGTTCGGCGACACGCAGATAGATGCGCATGCAATCGAGACGGTCCATCGCTTCTCCAGTCGTTGCTTTTTTCGCAACAAACAATTGCAGATTGTGCCCTATTTCAGCACCAGGCGCTGCGTTACAGTTCGGCCATCACACGCAGCCGCCCATGGAGAAAAACATGCTCCTCGTTACCGGAGCCACCGGCCAACTCGGTCGCCGCATCATCGACCAACTCGTCGCCCGCCGCCGCGGCACCGCCGGCATCGCCGCCAGCGTGCGTGACCCGGCCAGGGCCGGCGAACTTGCCGAACGCGGCATCGACGTCCGCCACGGCAATTTTGACCAAGCCGATACGCTGCTTACCGCGTTCAAGGGCATCGACAAACTGATTCTGGTGTCGACCGACGGCCCCGGCGAGGTCCGCATTGCCCAGCACCACAACGCCATCAACGCGGCCCGGGCAGCCGGCGTCAGGCACATCTTCTACACCAGTTTCATCGATGTCGCTGCCGACTCGCCGGCCGAGTTCGCCGCGGTTCATCGTGCCAGTGAAGCGGCGCTCGCCGCCAGCGGAATCCCCTTCACCGCACTGCGCAACCCGCTCTACGCTGATTTTCTGCCGATGAGCGTGGCGGCCGCGTGGTCTACCGGCACCTTCCAGTTGCCTGCGGGAGGTGGCCGCACGAGCTTCGTCAGCCGCGCCGAACTGGCGGAAGCCATCGCCGCGGCCGCGTTGGCGCCGGCATTGGCCCGCACGGTCTACGAACTGACCGGACAAGCAACACACGACTATCATGAAGTCGCCGCCGCCGTCGGCAAGGTTACCGGCAGCCGCGTGACTTATCAGCCGATCAGCGAGGACGCGTACACCGAGGCGCTGGAGAGCCACGGCTTGCCGGCCTGGTCCGCACGCGCGCTGGCCAGCATGTACTCGGCGGTAGCGGCCGGCAAGTTCGACCGCGTCAGCAATGACTTCGCCCTGCTCGTTGGCCACCCGCCACGCCCGCTGGCCTGCCTGGCGCAGGAACTCTTCGGCAAGCACTGAACACCAAGGACGATGCACATGACCAGCCCCGCAGTTGCCGCCCGCCCCCCCGAACATTTCCCAGCCCTCTTCGTTGCCCACGGCGCGCCGACGATGGTGCTCCAGCCCGGACCGGCGGCGGCCGCGCTGGCCCGGGCGGCTGCTGAACTGCCCAGACCGCGCGCGATCATCGTCGTCAGCGCACATTGGGAGACTGCATCGCCGACGATCGGCGCCGCCCTCGAACTCGAAACGATCCACGATTTCTACGGATTCCCGGCGGAACTCTACCGTGTCCGCTATCCGGCGCGGTCCGATGCCGCCGTCGCCGAAGAATTGCGCACGCTGCTCCTCGAGAATGAGTTCGACGTCCGCATGGACAAGGACCGCGGGCTGGACCACGGTGCCTGGACACCACTGTCGCTGATGTACCCGCAGGCCGAAATTCCCGTGTTGCCCCTGTCGTTGCAGACGGGTCTCGGCCCCAAACACCACTTCCGGCTCGGGCGCGCCCTCGCCCCGCTGCTTGCTGATGGGGTGCTGCTGCTGGCGTCGGGCAATCTCACCCACAACCTCGGCGACTTCCGCCGCGCCCTCGCCGAGGGTTCGGGAACACCGACCTACGTGGCCGCGTTCGCCGAATGGATCGGGCAGCGTATCACCGCCGGCGATCACGATTCGCTCCTCGACTATCGCCAGCGGGCGCCACACGCCGTCCGCGCCCACCCCAGCGAAGAGCATCTGCTGCCACTGCACGTCGCCATCGGCGCGGCCGGCCTCGATTACCGGTCGGAATGCCTGTACCAGGGCATCGACTCCGTAGTTCTGGCGATGGACAGCTACGCGTTCTGGCCCACTTCCACCCCTGGCTCATAAGGAGAATGGCATGCCCGCGACCCGCTACACGCACACCGCGATCTTCATCCACTGGCTGATGGCCCTGCTGCTGATCGGTTTGTTCAGCGTCGGTCTGTACATGAGCGACCTGCCCTTGTCACCCCAGAAGCTGAAGATCTATTCCTGGCACAAATGGGCCGGAGTCACCGCTTTCGTGCTGGTACTGGTTCGCCTCGCCTGGCGCGTCGGCCACCCACCGCCGGCCTTGCCGGCAGCCATGCCCGGCTGGCAGAAGACGGCCGCGCATGGCTTGCACCACCTGCTCTACCTGTTGATGATCGCCATCCCGCTTTCCGGGTGGCTGATGAGTTCGGCAAAAGGCTTCCAGACGGTGTATTTCGGGATCCTGCCGCTACCCGACCTGCTGCAGAAGGACAAGGAACTCGGCGAACTGCTGGAGAGCGTACACACCGCCCTCAACTTCACCCTGGCAGCCCTGGTCCTGGCACACATCGGCGCCGCGCTCAAACATCACCTGCTCGACCGCGACGACATATTGGCACGCATGCTGCCTTTCCTCGCCCGGAAACGCTGACCGTCCGCAATCGCCGCCAACCCCGAATGGAGAAACCAATGACCACCTTTCGCCTGATCCTTGCGACGCTGTCCGTCGCCGCCGCCGGCAGCGCCGTTGCCGCCGAGTTCAACCAGTTCCAGGCCGGCAAGAGCTCGCTGACCTTCGTTTCGAAACAAATGGGCGTGCCCATCGACGGCAGCTTCCGAAAGTTCTCCGCCAGCCTGGCCTTCGACCCGGCAAAACCGGCAGCCGCCACGGCCCGCCTCGACCTTGACCTGAACAGCATCGACGCGGGTTCCAGGGACGCCAACGACGAAGTCGTCGGTAAACCCTGGTTCAACGTGAAGGTATTTCCGACTGCGACCTTCGTTTCCTCGACCGTTCGCCCCCTCGGCGGCGACAAGTATGAACTCGTCGGCAAGCTGACCATCAAGGGCAAGAGCCAGGACGTCACCGCCCCGTTCACCTTCCGCCAGGACGGCGGCAACGGCGTCTTCGACGGCGCCTTCGTCCTGAAGCGTCTTGAGTTCGGTGTCGGCGACGGCGTCTGGTCCGACGTCAGCACCGTCGCCAACGAAGTGCAGATCAAGTTCCACATCGTCGCTGCCCCGGCAGCCATCCGCAAGTAAGTCCCCCAACGTCAAGGAGCCTTCTCATGAAAAAGCAACTCGGCCTCGTCGTCCTCGCCAGCCTGTTCGCCGCCCCGGCTTTCGCCGCCCCGGAAACCTACCTGGTCGACCCCAACCACACCTACCCGCGCTTCGAATACAACCATTTCGGGTACTCGAACCAGATTCAACGCTTCAACAAGACTTCCGGCACCATCGTCTTCGACCGCGCCGCGAAGACCGGCTCGGTCGACATCGTCATCGACGCCCGCTCGGTCGATACCGGTTATGCGCTGTTCAACGAGCACCTCCAGGGCGAAGACTTCTTCGATACCGCGAAGTACCCGACCATCACCTACAAGTCCACCGCCGTCAGGTTTGATGGCGACAAGCCGGTGGCCGTCGAAGGCCTGCTCACCGTCAAGGGCATCACCCGGCCAGTCACCCTGAGCCTCGGTTCCTTCCAGACCATGCCCCACCCGATCGTCAAGAAGGATGCCCTGGGCGCCAACGCCAGCGCGCGGATCAAGCGTTCCGAGTTCAACGCCGGCAAGTACGCGCCGCATGTCAGCGACGACGTCACCCTGACCATCGCCGTCGAAGCCCTGAAACAGTAAGCATGCAGAGCAGCGGGTCCGGCCGACGCCGCCCCGCTTCGCCCCCTCGCCGCTTGCCGAGGCCAAAACCCTGCACAACAAACCCACTGGAGATATGAATGACCGGCAACGCCACCCGAACGGCCCTCAGCGCCGAAGCTCTCGATCAACTCTTCGTGCACGCGCGCACGCACAATACCTTCGCCCCCGAACCGATCCCCGAGGCGACCTTGCGCCAGCTCTACGAGCTGATGAAGTGGGGCCCGACGTCGATGAACTGCCAGCCGGCGCGGCTGGTTTTTGTCACTACCCCGGAGGGCAAGGAAAAGCTCGCCCCGGCGCTGTCTCCGGGCAACCTCGACAAGACACTGGCCGCCCCGGCAACGGTGATCATCGCCACCGACAGCCTCTTTTACGAAAACCTCCCGACCCTGTTTCCTGCCTACGACGCCAGGCCGATGTTCGCCGGCAATGCCGAACTGGCCAGCAGCACCGCTTTCCGTAACGGTACGCTGCAGGGCGCCTACCTGATCGTCGCGGCGCGCGCGCTGGGTCTCGACTGCGGCCCGATGTCCGGCTTCGACGCCGGCAAGCTCAATGCCGCATTTTTCCCGGACGGGCGCCACCAGGCCAATTTTCTCTGCAACCTGGGCGTCGGCAACCCTGCCAGCCTGCACCCGCGCGGCCCTCGCCTGAGTTTCGAGGAAGCCTGCCGGATCGCCTGACAGGGGACGGGCACGAGCGATCACCGCGGCGGCAGCGCTTGACGCCGACGCCGGTGGCGCATAGATTGCGTGGCGCCCAATCCAAGGAAAGCCCCATGAAGATCGGAACCCCGTTGTCCCCCGGCGCGCTGCGCGTCATGCTGCTCGGCGCCGGTGAGCTCGGCAAGGAAGTGATCATCGCCCTGCAACGACTCGGGGTCGAGGTGATTGCCGTCGATCGCTACGCCAACGCCCCCGGCCATCAGGTCGCGCACCGCGCGCATGTCATCGATATGACCGACGGCGCCGCGCTGCGGGCGCTGATCGAACAGGAAAGACCCCATCTCATCGTGCCGGAGATCGAGGCCATCGCCACCGATACCCTGCTCGAAATCGAGGCCGAGCAACTCGCCGAAGTCATCCCCACCGCCCGTGCGGCCAGGCTGACCATGAACCGCGAAGGTATCCGTCGCCTGGCCGCCGAGGAACTCGGCCTCGCCACCTCGCCATACCGCTTTGCCGATTCCCTGGCCGAACTGCAGTCCGCGATCGCCGGCGATATCGCTTACCCGTGCATCGTCAAGCCGGTAATGTCGTCTTCCGGAAAGGGGCAATCGCTGCTGCACGGTCCCGATGACGTGTCGCCGGCCTGGGATTACGCAGCGAGCGGCGGGCGGGTCAATCAGGGCCGGGTCATCGTCGAAGGCCTGATCGACTTCGACTATGAAATCACGCTGCTCACCGTGCGCGCACGCGGCGCCGGCGGGGTCATCGAGACCTCATTCTGCGAACCGATCGGACACCTGCAGGTCGCCGGCGACTACGTCGAATCCTGGCAGCCGCAGGCGATGAGTGCGGTCGCGCTGGAGAAGGCGCGCGCCATCGCCGCCGCCGTCACCGGCAGCCTCGGTGGGCGCGGCATCTTCGGCGTCGAACTGTTCGTCAAGGGCGATCAGGTGTGGTT
>JAKOZI010000250.1 GCA_029780075.1 Pseudomonadota bacterium | reverse complement strand
TCAAACGGGATGACCGTTCTCACGGTCTCACCAATGTCGCCGACGTGACCCAGGACCACGCTCTTACTCGGGCAGGGACGCTCCAGTGACTGTTCGGTCTTCGCCGACGCGGTAGTCCACCTTACCTCACCGTCTGGCTCTCGTCGCGCCGTGTTTCTTGTGGACGCATTGCGGCCAACGGCCGATTACTACGCTCTTACCGGGATGTTGTACAGCACTGGCTCGGGGCGCTCGGGAGGCTGCTGCAAGCGGTCTTCGTCTGCGCTCGGTGATATGCATTGCAGAAAAAAGTGGTTCGCCGCAGCAGCACGGATCCCTAGACTCTCGCGGTCGGGCCTTGCCCAACCCTTTCACGACCGTCCCAGGAGTCCTGCCATGTCCAAACCCGAAAACCCCGTACCCGGTTACACGCATCTGCTCATCGAGCCCTACACGCCCGGCATTGGTGCGCTGGTGCACGATTTCGACCTGGCCAGTATCGCGGATGCCGGCGCACGCGCCGAGTTGCGCAAGGCACTGGCCGAGTTCCAGGTGCTGTTCTTCCGCGATCAGAAGCTGGGCCCGGCCGAGCAGATCGCCGTGGCCCGTGTCTTCGGTGATCCCGACAAGGCCAAGGCATTCTTTCCGCGGCACGAGACGGAGAAGTTCATCGAAGTGCTCGAAGCCCGGCCAGGTGTCAATCGCTACGGCACCGACCAGTGGCACGCCGACATCACTTTTGTCGCCAATCCGCCGACCGGTACGGTGCTCTATGCGCACATCATGCCCGAGTCCGGTGGCGACACCGTCTGGGCCAGTGCGACGGCGGTCCATGATTCCCTGCCGCGCGCGCTGCAGGATTATCTTGGAGATCTCGAGGCGATCCACAGCTTCGAGCATAGCGGCTGGCCGCAGTACTTCGCGGCGCTGCCCGACGGTGAGGCGCTTTACCGCCAGGCCCGGAACGATCATCTGCCGGTGGTGCATCCGGTCATTCGCCGGCATCCGGTGACCGGCCGCAAGCTCGTCTATGTCAACCCGAACTTCACTGATCGCATCAAGGGACTCTCGCGTCAGGAGAGCGACGCCCTGCTGACCCTGCTCTTCGCGCGCTTCCAGCGCCCGGAATTCCAGGCGCGCCTGCGCTGGCGGAAGAACACCCTGGCGGTGTGGGACAACCGCGCCACCATCCACTACGCACTCAACGACTACGGCGACCAGCACCGTCTGCTGCATCGGGTGACCTTCGGTGAAGGGCAGGCCTTCTGATGATCGATCAACGGAACTCCGAATTTTTCTACGCAGGGCGGTCGCTGCCCCGGAAGATACTGTCCCTCGGGCATCGGGGCATGAAGCGCATCCTGCAGGCGGCGGCGTTTGCCGTCGCCGCCGCAGTCATCACCAACCCGGTTCAGGCCCAGAACACGGGCGGCAGCGTGCCGAAGGAACTGCGTATCGGCTACCAGAAATATGGCACGCTGGTCATTCTCAAGGCGCGCGGCACCCTGGAGAAACGGCTCGCCGGACAGGGCGTGGACGTGAAATGGACCGAATTTCCATTCGGTCCGCCGCTCCTGGAAGCGATCAACGTCGGCAGCATCGACGTCGGCACCGTCGGCGAGTCGCCTCCGATCTTCGCTCAGGCCGCCGGCGCCGACCTGGTCTATGTGGGCAACGAACCGCCGGCGCCGGCCGCCGAGGCAATCATCGTGCCGAAGGATTCGCCGATCAGGGGCGTGGCGGAATTGAAGGGCAAGCGGGTTGCCGTGGCCAAGGGGTCGAACGCCAACTACCTGCTGATCAAGCTGCTGGAAAAGGCGGGCCTGAAATTCGGTGACGTCGAGGTGGTCTATCTGCCGCCTGCGGACGCCCGCGCAGCCTTCGAAAGTGGTCGCGTGGAGGCGTGGTCGATCTGGGATCCCTTCCTGGCGGCGACCGAGAAGCAGCTCGGTGCGCGTGTGCTGGCCGACGGTCGGGGGGTCGTCGCCAATCACCAGTTCTATCTCGCCGCGCGATCCTTTGCCGAGAAATACCCGGATGTCGTACACACCCTGATCGAGGAGATCGACAGAATCGACCAGTGGGGCAGGCTCAATCCGAAGGAAGTGGCGAAGTTTCTCGCTCCACAGATCGGCATCGATCTGCCGATTGTCGAACTGGCCGCGCAGCGCCTCAGTTACGGCGTCAAGCCGGTAAGCGACGAGGTTCTGGCGCAGCAACAGAAGATTGCCGATACCTTCCACGAATTGAAGCTGGTGCCGAAACAGGTGCGCGTCGCCGATGCCGCATGGACGACGGGAAAGCAGAAGAAATGATCCGCCTGGCAGAACGCGTCCCCCGACAGGGCCACGGCGGTTGCCCGAATATCGGGACAGTGGTCATTCTCAAGGCCCGCGACACCCTGGAGCGGCTGGCATTCTGGCGCACTGGCAGAATGTTGCCAAGGCTGGCGGTGAAATGAAGCTGCCATCATCGTCATCATCGTCACCACACCGGCTTTGCCGGTGCGGTGACGACAAGGTGCGGTGACGACAAGAGGAGCAGGTGTTGGTCAGCGCTTGCCCGGCAGCGCGGCGTCCTTGACCTTGATCTCGCGGGGGATCAGCTTGAGTTCGAAGAAGGTATCGGCGAGCTTCTGCTGCTCGGCCAGCACTGGGTCGCTGATCGGTTTGACGACATTGCTGTAGCGACGGATGCTCTGCTCGACGACGCCTGCATCCAGGCCTTGCAGCGGAGCCAACTGGGCGGCAGCCGCCGGGTAGTTCCTGTTGATCCATTGGCCCTGTTTCTGCAGTTCATCGAAAAGCAGGCTGATGACCTCGGGTCGCTTGCCGGCGAACTCGCGCTCGGCCAGGAAGAAGGCGTAATTGTTCACCAGACCCTTGCCGTCGGCCAGGATGCGCGCTTCGATCTGCTTCTCGGCGGCGGCGGTGTAGGGGTCCCAGATCACCCAGGCGTCGACGCTGCCACGCTCGAAGGCGGCGCGAGCATCGGCCGGCGGCAGGAACACCGGTTGCACGTCGGCGTATTTCAGGCCGTTCTTCTCCAGCAGCTTGACCAGCAGGTAATGGACGTTGGAACCCTTGTTGAGCGCCACCTTCCTGCCTTTGAGCTCGGCCACGCTCTTGATCGCCGAGCCTTTGGGGACCAGCACGGCTTCAGCCGTCGGGGCGGGTTCCTCGTACCCGACATAGACGAAGTTGGCGCCGGCCGCCTGGGCGAACACCGGTGGCGCCTCGCCGACGTAGCCGAAGTCGATCGCGCCAACGTTGAGGCCCTCGAGAAGCTGTGGTCCGGCGGGAAATTCCACCCACTTGACCTCCAGACCCTGCGCCGTCAGGCGCTTTTCGACCGCCCCCTGAGCCTTGAGCAGGGTCAACAGACTGGCCGACTTCTGGAAGCCGATGCGCAGCAGTTTGGGGTTGTATTCGGCGGTGGCCGGTTGCCAGGCCGCGAGCATGGCCAGGCCGCTGGCCAGGGCGAAGGCCTTTTTGAAGAACTGTCGTTTCATGGATGATCCTTGTGTGGTTGAGAAAGCTGCCGGCGAAAGCTAACCAATAACCTTGATCGGACGAAATAACTTGTCGGTAGATCCATATGGGCGATTTCGTATTTGCGATGCGCGGCGCCAGCTGGTGGTGCGTGTCCGCAGCTCATCTGCGGCTGTCGGGAAATGGCGCTAGGGGCACCGGCCGGTGGTTGTGGTGGCTCCTATCCAGATCAGTGCTGCGAGCATGGACGGTAATAAGGAGCTGCACATTTCGTATTTCCCGATTGTCGGGCCGGCTGTTACTTTGCTGACGTTGAACCGGATGCAGCCATTTGCCGCGGGGATCATCTCCCGTGGGCTGTGGGCCGGGCTTGCCACGACAGGCATGAGCCGGCCATCCGCGCGGCACTGACCAGGTCGCTGACCCGTGACGACTACGCACCGAAACCCGATCCGAAAGGAGTTACCAAGTGAGCGACGCCAATCCGAACTACCGTTACGAAACGCTGCAGGTGCATGCCGGCCAGAGCCCGGCGCCGGGTACCAATGCACGGGCGGTACCGATCTATCAGACCACCTCCTACACCTTCAACGATACCGAGCACGGCGCCCGGCTGTTCGCGTTGAAGGAATTTGGCAACATTTACACGCGCATCATGAATCCGACCACCGACGTCTTCGAACAGCGGATCGCAGCGCTCGAAGGCGGAGTGGCGGCGGTCGCCACCAGTTCAGGCCAGGCGGCGCAGTTCCTGGCGCTGGCGACCATTGCCCAGGCCGGCGACAACATCGTTTCCACCAGCTACCTCTACGGCGGTACCTACAACCAGTTCAAGGTTGCCTTGCCGCGGCTCGGTATCCAGGTCAAGTTTGTCGATGGGGACGATCCGGAGGATTTCAGTAAAGCCATCGACGACAGGACCAAGGCCATCTACGTCGAAACCATCGGCAATCCCCGCTTCAACATTCCCGACTTCGAGGCGCTGGCGAAAGTGGCACACGACGCCGGTATTCCGTTGATTGTCGATAATACCTTTGGCGCCGCCGGCTATATCGCGCGACCCATCGACCACGGTGCCGACATCGTCGTCGCTTCGGCCACCAAATGGATCGGCGGGCACGGCACCTCGATCGGCGGCATCATGGTGGATTCGGGCAAATTCGACTGGGGCAACGGCAACTTCCCGCTGTTCACCGAGCCGGCACCCGGCTACCACGGCCTCAATTTCTGGGAGGTGTTCGGCAGTGCCGGTCCTTTCGGCAATATCGCCTTCGCCATTCGCGCCCGGGTCGAGGGCCTGCGGGACTTTGGCCCCAGCCTGTCGCCATTCAATGCCTTCCAGCTGATCCAGGGTGTGGAAACCTTGTCGCTGCGGGTCCAGCGCCATGTGGACAATGCCCTCGAACTGGCGCAATGGCTGGACTCGCACCCGCAGGTCGCCTGGGTCGAGTACAACGGCCTGGAGTACAGCCCGTATTACCAACTGGCCAGGAAATACCTGCGCAACGGCTTCGGTGGCGTGCTCAATTTCGGTATCAAGGGTGGCGCCAGCGCGGCCCGGCTATTCATCGACAACGTCAAACTGGCCAGTCACCTGGCCAATGTCGGCGATGCGAAGACGCTGGTCATCCACCCGGCATCGACCACCCACCAGCAACTGTCCGATGCCGAGCAGAAGAGCGCCGGCGTCCGCGCGGACCTGGTGCGGGTGTCGGTGGGTATCGAGCACATCGAGGATATCAAGGCCGACTTCGAGCACGCCCTCCGCCGGTCGAGCCTCGAAGCGGCTGCATGACTTCTTTCGCCCTGTCGCCCCGGACCCGGCGGCTGACCCTCGAACGGCCGCTGCTTCTCGAATCCGGGGAACTCCTGCCGCAGGTCAGCCTGGCCTACCGGACCTGGGGTGAACTCACACCGGAAGCCGATAACGCGGTGATTGTTTGCCACGCGTTGACCGGCTCGGCCGATGCCGATGAATGGTGGAGGCCGCTGTTCGGGGCCGGCCGCAGTCTCGATCCGGGGTGTCAGTTCATTGTCTGCAGCAATGTGCTCGGTGGGTGTTACGGCAGCAGCGGGCCGCTCACCCTGGCTCCCGACGGTCAACCGTGGGGCGGCCGCTTTCCGCGCATCACCATCCGCGATCAGGTGCGTGCGCAGATGGCGCTGGCCGACGCACTCGGCGTTCGCCGTATCCGTTACGTCATCGGCGGGTCAATGGGCGGGCTGCAGGTGCTCGAGTGGGCGCTGCTCGACCCGCAGCGCGTCGCCGCGGTGGTCAGCATCGCCGCTGCCGGGCGACATTCGGCCTGGTGTGTGGTCTGGAGCGAAGCGCAGCGTCTGGCACTGGCCAGCGATCCGAAGTTCAGGAATGGTCACTATCATCCGGCCGACCCGCCGCTGGCGGGCCTGGCCGCGGCCCGCGCGGTGGCGATGATCACCTACCGCAGCCCGCACTCACTGGACGAGCGCTTCGGACGAGCGGCCGGGAAGGAGATCTTCGGCGAGCGCGCCCGCGCGCCTGACGACTTTGCCATCCGTGGTTGGCTGCGGCACCATGCCGAGGCTCTGGTCGAGCGCTTCGACGCCAACAGCTACCGGCTGCTGCTCGACGCCATGGACACCCACGATCTCGCCCGTGGCCGTGGGATCTATGAAGAGGTGGTCCGGCAAATCCAGCAGCCGGTCCTGGTCGTCTCGGTGAGTTCGGATGCGTTGTACGTGCCCGGCGACCAGCGCAGTCTGCATTCCTTGCTGCCCAATTCCCACCTCCTGGAAATCGATTCCGCACATGGTCATGATGGCTTCCTGATCGACGCCGAAACCTTCGAGCCCGAGATTCGCCGTTTCGTGAAGGGATTGCCGGACTCCCGGCGGTCGCTGCGGCACGCGGACGAGCAGCGCAGCGTCGCTGCGGTCAGACCCCTGAAGTATGCCTGGTGATGAGGACACAGTTGCACGTCACTCCGGTCTGCGCCGGCCCGGCAGACCGGTCATCGCTGGACTGACGCGATTCTCCCGGAGGGCGATCCCGATCACGGAATCCGGCAGGTGGCATTCGCCTGATCGAAAGGTGTCGCTTTCGCGACCGGAGGCTGGCGTGGTGAAGTCGCTACCGGCCGGTCGACGGGCTGGTAGCGCTGGATCAGGTCGGCGCGGGTCGCTCCGGCGAACGGTTGCCAGTGCGAATCATCAGGGCCTTCGATGGCAACGCTGGCGCCCAGGTCGTGAATCCGGTCGACCAGATACTCAAGAGGTCGCGCCGAAGCGAGAAGCAGGCGGTCGAACTTGACGATGTCGGGGTGCAGCGTGCTCAGCAGCGAAAGATCGACCGAAGTTCGTCCAAAGCCGCTCAGGGCGATCACGTATCCACGTTGGCGGTAAGCGGCGATGGCCCGCGAAAAATGATCGACGTCCTCGAGTCCGTCCGCATCGATTTCGAGGGTGATGTGTTGAGGGCGGAGCCCACAAGCGTGCAGAATCGCCTCGAAAGCCAGGCCGTGGTCACTGGGGACGCTCATCACGTGTCGCCGGTTGACCTTGAGCAGCAGCGTGCCTGGTACCGGGTGGGCCAGGTAGCTGAGAGCGTGCAGGGTCCGGACCAGACGGTCTACCCAGACAAACTCATCATCGTCGGCCGGCAGGACGAAAACGGCATCCGGGCTGACCGGGTTGCCGGAACTCAGGCCGAAGACCCGTAGCGCGGCCGCATGCCCGTGGGTACGGCTGGAAGCGACGGCGGTGATGGGCAGAAAAACCGATTCGATGACCAGGTTGGCGAAATGCACGAATACGCGCCCGTCTCCGGAGAGACGAAACCGGGAGGCAAAGCGGCTGCCCGGTAACCCCTGGGGCTGGCTGTTGAAATGATGAATGAGCTCGGACAGTGACATTGGGTCTACTCCCGAAGTGGATCCGGCAAGCATTTCTTGCGTCGGGACCGCCGCGCCTGGCGAGATACACCTGCATCTGGTTTCGGAACCAGGCGACAGCGGATGCCTGAATTTAGGGCGGCAGGTCACTCCTGGCAAACAATATCTTGCCATTTGCTTATCCGGGGGCGGTCATAAGTTAAGAGGAAAATCTTAGTTTGCCGCCGCCCTCATGCCTACTAAGCTCTCAATTCTTGGGAGTTTCTCATGAGCATAGACTGGAGCAGCTTTACCCCCTGGCAGGCGGTGTCTGGCGGCGTCCTGATTGGTCTCGGCTGCGTCGTCCTGGTTCTGTGGAACGGGCGCATTGCCGGCATCAGCGGCATCCTTGGCGGCCTGGTGAGTCGGGTGGAAGGAGACGTTGCCTGGCGTCTCGCCTTCATCGTCGGATTGTTGGCAGCCCCCTGGCTATGGGCGGCGACACACCACGGCAGCCTGCCAAGAGGCAGCTTCGCGCCGGCAACGCCGGGAGAATGGGCACAGGTGTTAGTTGGCGGACTGCTGGTCGGCTTTGGGACGCGTCTCGCCAAGGGGTGCACCAGCGGCCACGGCGTCTGTGGTCTTGCACGCTTCTCGCGGCGCTCACTGCTGGCGGTCGTCGCCTTCATGGGCTCTGGAGTATTGACCGTTTTCATCACCCGCCACGTTGCCGGACTGTGAAATGACCTGTCTCACTGCCTTTTTTGGCGGAACCCTGTTTGGCCTCGGCCTGATTGTCGCCGGGATGAACGATCCCTCGAAGGTGCTAGCCTTCCTCGATGTGGCCGGGCGTTGGGATCCCTCGTTGGCGCTGGTG
This sequence comes from Pseudomonadota bacterium, assembly GCA_029780075.1. Lineage (GTDB taxonomy): Bacteria > Pseudomonadota > Gammaproteobacteria > Burkholderiales > Rhodocyclaceae > Accumulibacter. Next base: position 9,074 of record JAKOZI010000250.1, on the reverse strand, counting down.
ATGCTGGGTGCGATATCGACCGCGGCGGCCGGTTTCGCCTTCGCGGCCAGACGCCGGTGCACCTTGCTGGGTGAGGCTCTGCAATTGCCTGACCGGCGGCAGGTCGACGCGCCGCTGCTCGCCGGCAGTGTGCTGTTCGGCGTTGGCTGGGGGCTGGCCGGCTATTGTCCGGGGCCGGGTATCGTCGGCCTGTGGGCCGGCTCGCTGCCTGCGGCGGTCTTCGTCATTGCCATGCTGTTCGGGATCGAGGCGCACGCCTGGTACGATCAGTCGTGCCAGCAGGCCGAGGTCGGCGAGGTGGTTGCCGATAGCTGAGCATAATCGGCGCCCAGAGCGACGAACTGCAGACGCTCGACAGTGGGCGGCTGCCGAGATGTTTGACCGCAGTGCCTCAGCCAACATCGCGGTTGACGGGCGGCGACACCAACGGTTCAAAAGCAAAAACCCCCGGGGACGCCGGGGGGACTTGTTGCCAGACGCACCGCACTATCGGCTTGCTAGCTGACTGGTCGACCCTTTCCTCGCGCCAGTCGCTGCAGCACCGAGACCAGCAGATCCACCTCCTCACAAGTGTTGTAAAACGCCAGCGAGGGCCGCACCGTGGCTTCGACGCCAAAGCGACGCAGAATCGGTTGCGCGCAGTGGTGGCCAGCGCGCACCGCGATGCCTTCCTCGTTCAGCGCCGAGCCCACTTCTTCCGTACGGTAGCCGGCAAGGATGAAGGAAAGGACGCTCGCCTTGTCGTCGGCTGTGCCGATCAGGCGGATCCCGGGTATCGGACTGACGCGCTGCGTGGCGTAGGTGAGGAGATCATGCTCATAGCGGGCAATATTCTCGATGCCGATCCTTTGCACGTAGTCGATCGCGGCGCCGAGTCCGGCGGCATCGGCGATATTGCCGGTGCCGGCCTCGAAACGCGCCGGCACGCCCTGGTACAGGGTGCGCTCGAAGGTGACGTCGGCAATCATGTTGCCTCCTCCCTGCCAGGGCGGCATGGTTTCCAGGAGGTCGCGCTTGCCATAAACCACGCCGATGCCGGTGGGAGCAAACACCTTGTGGCCGGAGAACACAAAGAAGTCGGCATCCAGAGCTTGCACGTTGACCCGCATGTGCGAAACGGACTGGGCCCCATCGACCAACACCCTGGCGCCGGCGCGGTGGGCGAGGTCGATGATTTCCTTCACCGGAGTGACGGTACCCAGAGCATTGGAAACCTGACTGATAGCCACCAGTCGAGTGCGGTCGTTGAGCAGGTGCTGATATTCCTCCAGCAGAATCTGGCCCTTGTCGTCGACCGGGATGACCCGGATATGGGCACCGCTTTCCTTCGCGAGTTGTTGCCAGGGCACGATGTTGGCGTGGTGCTCCAGCAGCGAAACGACGATTTCATCACCTTCGCCGATGTTCTGCCTGCCCCAGGTCTTGGCTACCAGGTTGATGGCTTCGGTGGCGCCACGCACGAAAATGATCTCCTCGGCCGAACTCGCACCGAGGAAGCGGGCGACCTTGCCGCGCGCGGCTTCGTAGGCATCGGTCGAGCGCGCGGCGAGTTCGTGGGCGGCGCGGTGGATGTTGGAGTTTTCATGCTGGTAGAACTGTACCAGCCGCTCGATGACCGCCTGCGGCTTTTGCGTGGTGGCGGCATTGTCGAACCAGACGAGCGGTTTGCCGTTGACGCGTTCGCCGAGAATCGGGAAGTCGCGGCGCACGGCATGGACGTCGAAAGCCGGGAAACGGCTGGCGTCGGCCTGGTTGGGAATCGCCGACGGCAGGTCGATGAAGTAGAACCTGCTGTCGCCAGTCGACGGGTGTGGCGCACGGGCTGGCTGCTCGGTGCGCTCGCCGGCCAGCTCGCCCAGCACCCGGCGCAGCGCGACGTCACCCGGTAATTCGAAAGGGTGCGCCACGATATGGTTTTCTGTTGCTCCGGGAGGCGACGCCGGCAGTTGCTGGGCATTCGTCTGTGCCGTTGCTTCGGACAGAAAGTAATAGGGCGAACCAGGCACACCGGCAGGTGAACTGATCGGCGCGACGGTCGGGAGGGCCGCCGCGTAGGCTTCGGGAACCCCGAACTCCGGCGCCCGCCAGTCACCTTCCGTACCTGGCGGGCTGGCCGGAGGCGCTGGCGAAGCCTGCAGCGCCGGTACCGCCGGTTCGCCGCTGGACAAACTGCTTGCTGCCGGCGAAGTGAAAGAAGGGGCGGGCACTGGCGTGGACGCCGGCACCGGGCTCCCCGGCAGGGCCCGGAAAAATTCGCCGGCGAGCCGGGCAAGCGTGGCTTCGTCGGGCAGCCCGGGAAGGCCAGTGGGCGCTGGCCAGCCGCCTGCCTGCGGCTTAGCGGTAGGTGTCGGGATATTCATGGTACTTGTCGACTTCCACTTCATCGAGAACGGCCAGCGCGTCTTCGGCATGCACGGCCAGAGAGCAGTAGAGCGAAATCAGGTAGGAAGCAATGGCATTGCGGTCGATTCCCATGAAGCGCACCGACAGGCCGGGGCTCTGTTCGCCGGGCAGGCCAGGCTGGTAGAGACCGACGACACCTTGGCGCTTGTCCCCGACGCGCAGCAGCAGGACCTTGGTCTTGCCTTCCTCGACCGCCACCTTGTCCGAAGGGATCAGCGGAATCCCGCGCCAGGTGACGAACTGCGAACCGAAGAGCGAAACGGTGGGCGGCGGCACGCCGCGGCGGGTGCACTCGCGACCAAAGGCGGCGATCGCCAGCGGATGGGTCAGGAAAAAGGCCGGCTCCTTCCAGACCTTGGTCAACAGGTCGTCGAGGTCGTCCGGCGTTGGTGCGCCGGTGAGGGTCGAAATTCGCTGGCTATCGGCAACATTGGCCAGCAGGCCGTAATCGGGGTTGTTGATCAGTTCGCTTTCCTGGCGCTCCTTGATCGTCTCGATGGTCAGCCGGAGCTGTTCCTTGATCTGATCGTGCGGGCTGCTGTACAGATCGGAAACACGGGTGTGCACGTCGAGGATGGTGGTCACGGCGCCGAGGAAGTACTCGCGCGGCTTGTCCTCGTAATCAACGAACGTTTGTGGCAGCTCCGACTCGTCGCGCTTGGCGCAGGCGACGCGGACGTCTCGGGGGTTCTTGACCTGGTTCAGACGGTAGATGCCCGCCTCCACCGGCAACCACTGCAGCAGATGCACCAGCCAACGCGGCGAGATGGTCGAAAGCTGCGGAACGGTCTTGGTGGCGTTGGCCAGTTGTCGTGCAGCGAGATCGCTCAGGGCGGCCTGGGGGATTGTGTCTGACATGGGGTACTCCTTACTCCTCGCGAGTGTTACTGGGCTTAGAAAAAAAACGAATAACGATATTACGCTTTGCGCTTACGGCAGCTCAACATGCTATAGCCGTCTGAATGGCTGCCGCTGCTCAGGGGTGGGTGCTCGTGATTTTCGCAATGCGCGACGAGTTCCGAGAGTTTTATCCCCAGCGCCTGCGCCAGTTTCTCGGCGGTGAGCAACGACGGGCTGGCGATGCCACGTTCGATTTCGCCGACGTAGGAGCGGTTGAGGTCGGCACTTTCCGCGAGGTGTTCCTGCGACCAGCCCTGTGCCTCGCGCATCTGCCGGACGACGCCTGGGAAGCGATCGCTGAGCCTGCTCATGGGCCACCGCTGGCCAGCACTTCGTTTCGGGAGACGGCCTGGGTGAGAACGCTGCCTGGCGGAACGCTGTGGGTCAGCCAGACGTTGCCGCCGATCGACGAGCCACGACCGATGGTGACGCGGCCGAGAATGGTCGCCCCGGCGTAGATCACCACGTCGTCCTCGACGATCGGGTGGCGCGCCGTGCCTTTTTCCAGGGCACCATCGGCATCGACACTGAAGCGCTTGGCACCGAGAGTGACCGCCTGGTAGAGGCGGACCCGATTGCCGATGACCGCGGTTTCGCCGATGACCACGCCGGTACCGTGATCGATGAAGAAGCTGTTCCCGATGCGCGCACCGGGGTGGATGTCGATGCCGGTCGCCGAGTGGGCGAGCTCGGAAACAATGCGCGCCAGCAGCGGCACGCCCAGAGCGTAAAGCGTGTGCGCCAGACGGTGATGGATGATGGCCAGCGTTCCGGGGTAGCAGAGGACAATCTCGTCAACGCTGCGCGCTGCCGGGTCACCACGGAAAGCGGCCTCGACATCGCTATCGAGCAGGACGCGAATGCCTGGCAGGGCCGCGGCAAAGTGCTGGACGACGGCGATCGACTGCGTCTCGATTGTCGTCGGATCGACCTCCGGCTGGTGGCGGGAAGCGTGTGTCAGCTCCAGGCGCACCTGGTCGAGCAGGTTGCGCAAGGCGGCGTCGAGGGTATGCCCGACATAAAAGTCCTCGCTGTGGCCCTGCTGCAGATCAGGCGGTCCGAGGCGCATCGGGAAGAGGGCGCCGCACAGACGTTCGACGACGTCGCGCATAGCGGCACGCGAGGGAAACTCGCGACCACCGGATTCGAGAGGGCGCTGCTGCGCGGTACGCCATTTTTCGCGGGCGGCGCGCAGATCGCGGACGATATCCTCGAGACCCCAGAGATCCGAGGTCGAGGTATCGGGTGTTGAACGAAGTGGGGCGCTCATCGACGTTTTTTGCCTCAGTCCTGCACCCAGGGCAGCCCGTGGTAGCGCCAGCCGCCGGTCGCGCCGCGCTGGCCGTCGGGAGTGATTTCGCCCTCGAAGCCTTCCAGAACATTGAACACCCGGCTGAATCCAGCCCGCGTAGCGGCTTCGGCGGCGGCTGCCGAGCGCTTGCCGCTGCGGCAAATGAGAAGAATGGCATCGTTCTTGCTGGCCTTGCCTGCCAGTTCGCGGGTGAAGCGCGGGTTCCTGGTCAACGCCGCTCCCGACTGCCACTGCACCAGCGGCGTGCCGGGCACGTGGCCGACGTATTTGTATTCTTCGGCAGTACGCACGTCGATAAGGATCGCGGCGCCCGCGGCTGCCAATGCCCAGGCCTCGCGCGGCGCAACGGTACCGGCGTAGGGCAGGTTCCCGAGCGCGGCGCGCGCGCTTGCCGCGGCGAGGATGTGGTGCAGATCGGTCGGCTGCGCAGCGGCATCGGGAGGCCGATACTCGGTCGTGGGGGAGGTAGCATCGGGTTGGGCGGTGGCAAGCATCGAAGTCTCCTGGAAATGAAAAGCTGGCCGTTGCGGTGATGGAATCGGCCTGTGGGCATCACTCTAGCCGCAGGGCTTGCGGCAGCGAACGAAGAAAAACTGCGTTGCTTATAAAGGGATCGCGCGAACATGCGCTCAGACGCAGGCGCCGCTGGCCACGCTGTGCGTGGTCGCGGGGTGTCTGCCGGCGATTACGATCTGCGTCGTGCGGTCTCGGGGTGCCCGGTATTGGCAGGAACCGGTCGAGCCTTTGATTCGGTGCGGGCCATCGGTGCCGTTCAGATGGCAAAGTGCAGGTGGGCAGCCTGCACCGGCGGCCACGTTGGCGGCGCACTGGCCAGGGCATACGAAAGATCGAAGGAATTGGTCGTGCCATCGCTCAACAGGGTCAGGACTTTGGCTTCCTTTCGCGCCAGTTTCGGATTGCGCCGGTCGCGCGGACGCGGCGCACCGATCACCACCTCGCCACTGATCCGTCCGGGCTGGCTGGCAAGCACGATCACGCGGTCGCTGAAATAGACGGCTTCGTTGACCTCATGCGTGACCAGCAGCAGGGTCGTGCGACGACGGCTGGCGACCGACAGCAGCAGGTCCTGCAGGTGCTTGCGAGTGAACGCATCGAGCGCGCTGAAAGGCTCGTCGAGCAGCAGCAGCGAGGGCTGGGAACACAAGCCCCGGGCGATGGCGACCCTTTGCGCCAGGTCTCCCGAGAGCTGCCTTGGGTAGGCGCCTGCGCAATCGATGAGGCCCATTTCGGACAGCAGCGCAGCGACGAGGGGATGTCCCCGTCTCTTGATCCCCAGGGCAAACCCGACGTTCTCGGCAACGGATAACCACGGCAACAGACGAGGCTCCTGGAAAATCAGGCCTACATCGCGGGAGCGCAAGCTCGGTGGCTGACCATTGATCAGCACTTCGCCGGCGAAGCGCGTATCGAGAGCGGCGATGATCCGCAAGAGGGTGCTTTTTCCACAACCCCGGGGTCCGACCAGACTGACGACTTCGCCGGCGTTGATCCGGAAATGGACGTTTCTGAGAACGGGCAGGTCCGCGAAGCTCTTTGCCGTCACCGTCAGGTCGAGCAACTGTTGGGGCATTGTGGGGTTTTCCTCAGGATTGCCGGCTATCGACAACATCCTGCCAGTCCAGCAGGCGGCCTTTCAGCCGCTGCAGCAGGCTGTCGCCGGCTTTGCCGAGCAGGGCCAGGACGACGATGGCGACGATGATCAGATCGGCGCGGCCGGTTTCGCGGCCGTCGGTGAGCAGATAGCCGAGCCCGCTATTGGCGGCGGTCAGTTCGACGGCGATGAGCAGCATCCACGCAAACGTCAGAGCGCTGCGCAGACCGCTGAACAGATTGGGCAGGGCCGCTGGCAGGAAGACCCGGGTGATCAGCAGGGATCCGCTCAGGCCGAAAAGGCCTCCGACCTCAAGCAGCTTGTCATCGACGTCATGGATGCCGGCGACGACGTTGAGATAGACCGGGAAGAAGGCGCCGATGGCGATGAGAGTGATCTTCGTCGCTTCACCTGATCCCAGCCAAAGCAGCGCTAACGGCACCCAGGCGAGCAACGGGACGGTACGTAGGGTCCGGAAGGTCGGACCGAACAGTGTTTCGACACGCTGCGACAGGCCCGCCGCGGTGCCTGCCAGAATTCCCAGGACAGCTCCGATGCTGAATCCGGTCAGAAGGCGCAGCGTGCTGATGCCGGCATGCGTCAGGAGAGCACCATTTTCCACGAGTTCAGCCAGTGTGCCGAGCAGTTCGCTGGGCGATGGCAGGAGGCGCGCGCTGACCCACCCGGATCCGCTCAGCGTCTGCCAGATCAGCATCAGGATGGCCGGGATCCACAGACCGTGGCTGAAGCGGAGCCACCTTCTGTACGCCCGGGGCCGGTTCCTGGCAAGCAAGGCCGGTGCCCTCGAAAGGCCTGTTTGACTCATCCGGCAGTTCCTCGGCGCACTACGGTGTTGGTCGGGGTCGGCTTGCGGCGCTTGCCAATCGCCATATTGACGCCGGATTTATTCACGATGCGTCGAAAGACTGGGGACATCGGTATTCCTTGAAGAGGGTTCAGCTCTGCCGATGAACGGCTAACTGGACTTCCTGGCGCAACTCCTGGAAGAAGGCGAGTCCCTCCGGCCACGGGCCGTAGCCCGCATCGACATTGATGTGACCGGCGTCACCGATATTCCGGTAGCGGCTACCCCAGACGTCTGCCCAGTGCTCCGCGATGCTGGTCTTGACCCATGGGTCGCTGCTGCTGGCGACGACCAGACTCGGAAAGGCGAGCCTTTTTTCCAGGAGCGCGGCCGGTTCACCGAAGCGAGCGGGATCTGCGGGGGCCACGAGCAGGGCCGCACGGATGCGGTTGCCGCAGACAAAGCCGGCGTGGGCCGCCGCCAGGCAGCCAAAACTGTGGGCGACGATCCAAACGGGCTCGCTTTGCGCGGCAATGGCCGCGCACACTCGATCCGCCCATTCGGACAGACCGGGGCGCTCCCAGTCGGCTTGATCCACCCGCCGGGTAGCGGGCAGCATGTTCTCGAACCAGGTCTGCCAATGGGTTGGACCACTATTGTGCAGACCCGGGACGATCAGGATGGTCTCCATCGAATGAGCACTCAGGTCAGGATGTCTTTCCAGATGGTGGTTGCCCAGGCCCGCGTGTATAGACCTTCCTCGACCGACGCTTCCTTCGAGACTCCGCCGGATCCTTCGACCACCAGCGGCGCCTTTTTTTCGGGGTTGTAGCGGTGCACCGAATCGACGTGGATGGCTCGCTTGTCGTCCACCAGGGAATAACAGGTGTTGGCCATCAGCGTCGGTTGCGCCTCGCGGCCGGAGAGCGTCTCGACGATGGCGGCGGCGGCCGCCTTGCCATGCTGGTTGGCCATGTGCCCGGACTTCGGCATCAGGGGGGCCGCCTGGAGGGCGTCGCCAAGGACGTGAATGTTTTTCACGGCGGTTGACTCAAGGCTGATCCATTCGACGTCTGCCCAGCGGTCATTGACATTGACCACCCCGGCGGTGCGGGCGATGTCGGCAGCGCGCTGCGGCGGCAGCAGGTTGAGGACGTCGCCTCTTTCCTTGTCGCCCAGTTCGCTGGTAACGATGTTCGTTGCCGCGTCGACAGTGACCACGTTCCAGCCTGGCCGGTATTCGATGATTCCCTTGTAGTCGTTTTCCCAAACGCCCAGGAATAGCTTCTCCTTGGAAATCACCTTGTCGTTGGCATCAAGGATGATGACCTTGGAGCGCGGTTTGTGCGTCTTGAAATACCAGGCGATCTGGCTGGCGCGCTCGTAGGGGCCCGGTGGGCAGCGGTAGGGTGCCTTCGGAATGGAGAGAACATAGGTACCACCGTCGGGCAAATCTTCGAGTTGCTTGCGCAGGGCCAGCGTTTGCGGGCCCGCTTTCCAGGCGTGCAGTATCGTTTCCTGAGCCTTGGCGTCGTAGCCTTCAATGCCACTGTAGATGAAGTCGAAGCCGGGCGAAAGCACCAGTCGGTCGTATTCGAAGTCCCCCGCGCTGTCGGTCCTGACGCGACGCCTGTCTGCGTCGATCCCGGTCACCGAGGCATGCACCAGCCGGATTCCCCAGTTCTTCCGGAGGCCGTCGTAGCTGTGCACCAGCGAATCGTAGGATCGGTTGCCGCCCAGTACTTCGTTGGACGTGGGGCAGGAAATGAACTGCTTGTTGCGCTCGACGAGAGTCACGTCGAGCGCGCCGCCACTCCATTTACGCAGGTACTTGGCGGCGGTTAAAGTGGACCCCGAAGTCAAGACAAGAATGAAGTCTGTTTAAGCTGTGCACTGGACTTCAGTTGCAGCTGGACAGCGCTGCCCCGGTTTTGCCTTTGCTTTGGTTTGTGCTGTGGCTGTTGATCTTGCTTCTGCGGGTGGAGGAACCCCTGTGGAGCGTAGCGGAACAGGGGTTCCTCCACCCGCGCCGCCGAATTTAT
>JAKOZI010000248.1 GCA_029780075.1 Pseudomonadota bacterium | reverse complement strand
TGATCGAGCGTCTCCTGCAGCCGCCGACGCGACCTTTGTGGAGGCGACCGGCTGCGGCCCTGGCAATCCACCTCGGACTCTGGCTGCTGCTGTTTTCCTGTCTGCTGCTGGTCCTGCAGCGCCCTTTCTTTGCCGCTGGTGCGCTGTTGGCGGGAATGCTGTTCCTGGTTCTGGTGAGCAACGCCAAGTTCCATGCCCTGCACGAACCGTTCGTGTTCCAGGATTTCGAGTATTTCAGCGATGCCTTGCGGCATCCCCGCCTGTATCTGCCTTTCCTGGGTGCCGGCAGGGCGCTGCTGGCGCTGCTGGCTTTGGCTGCCGCGGTCACCGGCGGCCTGGCGATCGAGCGATCGCAGCTGTCCGTGCTGCCGGTCACCGACTTCCTGGCCGGCGCGGGCGGGTTGGCGCTGGTCGGGCTGCTGCTGCTGTGGCTGGGTCTCGCAAAGAAACTGTCCGTCAGCTTCGACGCCGCGGCTGACCTCCGGCGACTGGGCTTGCTGGCTGCCCTGTGGCGATATGGCGAGGAAGAACTGCTGCCCTTCAAGGTTTCCTTGCCCTATGAGCACCTCGGTGCGGGACCTCCGGTTCGCGCGCATCCGGCGCATCTGGTGGTGGTGCAGAGCGAGTCCTTCTTCGATGTGCGGCGCCTGTTTTCCGGAATTCGTACGGATGTCCTGCGTGAGTTCGACGCCTTGCAGGCGACCGCGCGGTGGCAGGGACGGTTGCAGGTGTCGGCCTGGGGGGCCAATACGGTGCGCACCGAGTTTGCGTTTCTGTCGGGACTCGCGATCGACTCGCTGGCCGTGCATCGTTTCAATCCCTATCGCCGATTGGCGCGACAGAATCTGGCCACCCTTGCCAGTTACCTGCGGCGATGCGGCTACCGCACCGTCTGCGTACATCCCTACGCCGCCAGTTTTTATGCGCGCGACAAGGTGTACCCGCGACTCGGCTTCGACGAGTTCATCGACATTCGCAGCTTTTCCGGCGCGCCCAAGAGCGGGCCTTATGTCAGCGACCTGGCGGTTGCCGAGAAAGTCTGTTCCTTGCTGGCAAGTTCCCCGGAGCAGCCGCTTTTTGTATTTGTGATCACCATGGAGAACCACGGTCCCTTGCATCTGGAGGATCCGCTGCCCGGCGACAGCGAACGCTGCTATACGGTGGCGCCGGCCGCCGGCTGTGATGACCTGACGATCTACCTCCGCCATCTGCGCAACGCCGACCGTATGGCCGGCAGGCTGCGGCAGCAACTGGCGGCCTTGCCGGGGAACGGTTGCTTGTGCTGGTTCGGGGATCATGTGCCGATCCTGCCGGAGGTGTATCGGGCAATCGGCACGCCGGACGGGCAGACGGACTACTTCATCTGGCGCAAGGATGGCCAATTGCCGGTGGGAACACGCCGTGACCTCAAGGTCGAGCAACTCGGCGGCTTCGTTCTGCAGGCGGTGGGTGTGCTCAGGGCAAGTACAACCGAAGCTTCCGATCAGGCTCCCGGACTCTTCTGAGCCACGGCGGCAAAAGCCGGAGTACCGTCAACCTAAGCCGGCGAAGCCGGAACCAAACAGGATGAGGGTTCTGTCATAGCCAAAACGGGATGAGCGGAGGCGACCATGACACAGATGCTGACCGATCGCTATCACGAGCGGCTTGCCGGAACGCTCTCCTGCTACGACCGGATCGTGATTACAGGGACGTTGCCCGGTGCGTGCTACGCGGCGGGAATGACGAGTTTT
>JAKOZI010000238.1 GCA_029780075.1 Pseudomonadota bacterium | reverse complement strand
CCACTTTCTTCGCCTGTCTCGGATCGCGCACCCCAACCCACACGTCTACCAGCCGAACCGAGTTCTCTCCCTTCATGGAAAACCCCAAAAAGACAGAAAACTACACAAATCCAAGGGCGGTGAACAGCCCCTTCGTAACTCCTTGAGGGTAAACGACTATTTTCGAGGGTTCACGACATTGGCATTCATGCGATTGCCCTGCCAATTCAAGGTAAAGACGCAACTCGGCGGTCAACCGACCACGGCCCGCCTCGAGAGCACCGGAATGCAAGTGGCGAACCTTGCCGAGCGCCCATTCGGATCGCCAAGGCGCCATTGGTCGCAGCCAGGCGCGCGTCCCCGACTCGCGTGCAGCACAGGGGCCGGCGCCGCTACAGAAGAAACCGGCAAGGCCACGGCACACCGTGCTTCGGACGCCGCCGTGCCATGGCCCTCACTTGTCCTTGCCAACGAACGACAGTCTTGTCGAGTTGCTGGCTGCGCCCGCCTGGACATGCTGGTTTTGCCACACGCCGTCGATCTGGGCAGCAATCCGGTAGGAGCCCGGCGGCAGCTTCAGGTACAACAGGGGACCGTCGCTAAGGGCGGAATGGATCCGCCGCTCGTTGCCCGGTGCCAGTCGGGTGACGGTAAAGGGAATGCCGGCAAGGTAGCTGCCGCGCTGCTCGCTGAACACCACGTGGACGTTATAGGCCGCGGCAGCCTTGCGCATCTCTTCCCGCGCCTCGTCGCCAACGCCGCCGCTCATCCAGGCAATCTCGTCGTGCGAGGCGCTGACGCTATTGGCTCGGCTCACGTCACCCGCCGCCTCGGCCAACAGTGGCGCACAAGGCAGTGCGATGAGCAGGGCCAGTAGCCCGCGGTGTAGGGAAAAGCGGCGAGGCCGCCGAGGAATCTGCATGTCGAACGTTGTCAGTTGATTGCTCATGTTCTGCTCCAGAAATCAACCACGGGCGGGCGCGAAGAAGTCTTGCGCCAAACCCGGCCCGGCGATCTGCCGAATCCTCTGGTTGTTCGTTGATTGTCGTTGCGCGTGGCCGGCAACGTCTGTACGCCAGCGTACTTACGCCGATGCGCCGCGCCACGGCAGGTAGCGGCAGCGTCCCGGTGCCAATCGGTCAGTGATCACGCCCCGGGCCACGGCCGCCACCGTGGTGCTGGTTGGACTGCCCCGGAGGACCATCGCCCCGGTACTCGTCTCGTCGGTCGTCTCGTCGGTCGTCTCGTCGGTCGTCTCGTCGGTCGTCTCGTCGGTCGTGCCGGCGGTCACCGTGAAATTCCTGGTAACGCGGAACGTATTCGTGGTTGTACCAACTGTTCCGCACGAAATAAACCCTTTCGCCACAGGCATTGTAGGCGCCGCAGTGTCGGCGCCAATGTTTCGCCTGGCCAGGCGGAACATTGAGATAGATCGGCGGACGACCGACCGGCACCCGCTCGACGACCACCGGCCGTCGGTAGATGAGTTGCGGCGGCGGATAGCCCCCGATGTCCACATGCCCATAGAAACCGGGCTGGCCGATGCTGACCGAAACACCAAGGTCGGCGGCAAGTGCCGGTACGGTGGTCGCGACGGCAAGGACTGCTGCAAATATCAGACGTTTCATGATGGACCCTTTGTTGTCGGTACTCGCACTTAACGCGCCGGCACATCCGCTCGACGACGATCTTGTTGTGACGCCGTGTCACGATCTGTGCGCGCCGCGACGCCGGCCACAACGCACCGACCGAGCATGCGAATGCCATAGCGCCGGCCATGACCTACCGGAACCCGCTCGCATCGCCCACGCCAGAGCCGGGGCGCGGCGACCGACAACCCGGTCCACACCTCGCTGCACGTGTCCTCAGCGAGGAGGAACGATGACCACAGTGCCACCGCTGGTCGCTCCCTTTGCACCCGTATTGCCGCGGGCACCCGTGTTGCCGGTCGCGCCCGTATCACCCGTCGCCCCGGTATATCCCGTCGCCCCGGTGCTTCCGGTGGCACCGGTACCGCCACTGGCACCGGTGTCGCCGGTCGCGCCCGTATATCCGGTATTACCCGTATTGCCCGTTGCACCGGTATGCCCCGTCGCGCCTTGTGGTCCTGCCGGACCCGCGGGAAGGGTGAAGCAAGCGCTCAACGCGAGCGTCGTCAGTGTTGCGGCAATCAGCTTCGAATAGTTCATGATGATTCCTTCCCCTTGACTTACCGGAACGACCCACGTCATGGTGAGCAATCCCCCGGACTTGATCAGCTTCCGGCGGCAATATTCGGCATCGGCGGATCGGGCCATCGCTACTGCAAGGACGATACCGGGCTGACCTTCGGAAGCCACTTGAGTGCCGGTCTCCAAGGTCAGCGCAGCACCATTGGCGATGAGACTACGAGACCCCGAGCACGAAGTCGGTACGCTGGCGCGCATACCCTGGTATTGCCCGACAGGGCGGTGTGCGTCCGCCTGATGCACGAGAACACGCTCAAATCCGAAGACCTTTGCGTTTCCTTAACACGTCGATCTCAACTATTAATTTGATCTTAATGGCACCTTTGCTAACGTTGGGTTTCTGACCCGCTTGTTCATTCGGAGGTGCCATGGACCCGCTATACCTGCTTCTCGCCGCTGGCTTCTTTGCCCTCACGACGTGGCTTGCCCTGGTCTTTGAAAAAATTCGGAGGCAAAAATGAATCTCCTGTATTTGATTGCTCTGGTTGGCGCGCTAGGCGTCCTTGTCTACCTTGTCGCAGTGCTCTTCTTTCCGGAGAATTTTTCATGACTGGCAACGGCTACCTGCAAATCGGTTTTTACCTCACCGTACTGCTGCTGCTCGCCTGGCCTCTGGGCATTTACATGGCCAGCATCTACCAAGGAGACATTCCGCTGTTTATCCGTTGGCTGCGCCCGGTCGAGCGCGGCCTGTACCGGCTGGCAGGCGTCAGCGACGCAGACCAGATGCACTGGACGCGTTACGCGCTCGCCCTGCTGATCTTCAACCTGCTGGGCCTGGTCGTGGTCTATGCCCTGCAACGCCTGCAAGCCGACCTGCCGTTCAATCCCGACGGGATGGCCGGCACGACGGCCGACCTCGCCTTCAACACCGCCGTCAGTTTTGCCACCAACACCAACTGGCAGAGCTACGGCGGCGAATCGACGATGAGCTACCTGACCCAGATGCTCGGATTGACGGTTCAGAATTTCCTGTCTGCCGCCACCGGCATGGCCGTGCTGATCGCGCTGGCGCGTGGTTTCGTGAATCGGGAAGTGCATGTGGTCGGCAATTTCTGGGTGGATATGGTGCGCTCGACGCTCTACATCCTGCTGCCACTTTCCCTCTGTCTGGCCGTGGCACTGAGCAGCCAGGGTGTGGTGCAGACCTTCTCGGCGCACCACACCGCAACGCTGATGGAAGCCCTTGAATACCAGCAACCGAAGCTCGCATCCGACGGTCAAGCGCTTCTGGATGACAAAAACCAGCCGGTGACCGAAAAGGCAACCGCCAATGAGCAGACCATCGCGGTCGGCCCGGTGGCGTCGCAAGTGGCCATCAAGCAACTGGGTACCAATGGCGGCGGCTTCTTCAACGTGAACTCCGCGCATCCCCTCGAGAACCCGACCCCACTCTCCAATTTTCTGGAGATGCTGGCCATCCTGATCATCCCTGCCGCCCTCTGCGTGACCTTCGGCATCTTCATCAAGGACCGCCGTCAGGGCCTGGCCATCCTGGCCGCGATGACCATTGTCCTGGTGGCGCTGATCAGCCTGTGTGTCGCGGCCGAACAGGCCGGTAATCCGCTGTTCGAACGCCTCGGGCTTGCAACGCAGGCCTCTGAACTGCAGGCCGGCGGTAATATGGAGGGCAAGGAAACGCGTTTCGGCGTAGTCAATTCAGCGCTGTGGGCAACGCTGACGACGGCGGCATCCAACGGCTCGGTCAATGCCATGCACGACTCCTTTACCCCGCTCGGCGGGCTGGTACCGATGTGGCTGATACAACTCGGCGAAGTGATCTTCGGCGGCGTCGGGTCGGGCCTCTACGGCATGATCATCTTCGCGCTGGTGGCGGTTTTCGTCGCCGGCCTGATGATCGGCCGCACCCCAGAATACCTGGGCAAGAAAATCGAGGCCTTCGAGGTCAAGATGGCTGCCGTCGCCATCCTCGTCCCGCCGCTGGTGGTACTGGTCGGTACGGCGGTGGCGGTGATGCTCGATGCAGGCCGGGCCGGCATCGCCAACCCCGGCGCGCATGGCTTCTCGGAAATCCTTTACGCCTTCTCGTCAGCCGGCAACAACAACGGCAGCGCCTTTGCCGGACTGTCGGCCAATACGCCGTTCTACAACACCCTGCTGGGCTTGGCGATGCTCTTCGCGCGTTTCTGGATCATTGTTCCGGTATTGGCCATCGCTGGCTCGCTGGCCGCCAAGAAGCGCATTCCGCCCGGTGCCGGCACGCTGCCCACGCATACTCCGCTGTTCGTCCTGCTGCTGATCGGCACCGTGGTCGTCGTCGGCGCCCTGACTTTCCTGCCGGCCCTGGCGCTCGGCCCGATCGTCGAACAACTGCAAATGCTTGGCGCGCACTAAGGAAAATCCGTATGCAAACCGTACACACACTTTACAACGCGGCCATCCTGCGGGAAGCCGCCTGGGAATCGTGCAAGCGTCTATCGCCGCGCCATCAGGTCAGGAACCCGGTGATGTTCGTCGTCTGGCTGGGCAGCCTGCTGACCACCGGCCTGTTCATCCAGGCCTTGACCGGCAAAGGCGAGGCGCCGGCCGGCTTCATCCTGGCCATCACGCTGTGGCTCTGGTTCACGGTGCTATTCGCCAATTTTGCCGAAGCGGTCGCCGAAGGACGCGGCAAGGCTCAAGCCGCAGCCCTGAAGGGACTGCGCAAAACGGTCTGGGCCAAGAAACTGCGGGAACCGCACCATGGCGCCCAGATCCACACGGTACCCTCGGAGGATCTGCGCAAGGGGGACGTGGTGATGGTCACGGCCGGCGATATCATCCCCGGTGACGGGGAAGTCATCGAGGGCGTTGCTTCAGTGGACGAATCGGCGATTACCGGTGAGTCGGCGCCGGTCATCCGTGAAGCCGGTGGCGACTTTTCGTCGGTGACCGGCGGCACTCGGGTTCTTTCCGACTGGCTGGTCGTGCGCATCACGGTCAACCCTGGCGAAACGTTCATCGACCGCATGATCGGCATGGTCGAGGCGGCCAAGCGCCAGAAGACCCCGAACGAAATTGCCTTGACCATCCTGCTGGTGGCACTGACCCTGGCCTTCCTGCTGGCCACCGCGACGCTGCTGCCGTTTTCGCTGTTCAGCGTGGCCTCGGCAGGCGTTGGTACGCCGATCACGGTGACGGTTCTTGTTGCCCTGCTGGTCTGCCTGATCCCCACGACCATCGGTGGCTTGTTGTCAGCCATCGGCGTCGCCGGCATGAGTCGGATGATGGGCAAGAACGTCATCGCCACCTCGGGCCGCGCAGTTGAGGCAGCCGGCGACGTCGATGTGCTGATGCTCGACAAGACCGGCACCATCACCCTCGGCAATCGCCAGGCCTCATCCTTTGTCGCCGCACCCGGCGTCGGGGCTCCGGCACTGGCCGAAGCAGCGCTCTATGCCTCGCTGGCTGACGAAACACCGGAAGGTCGGTCGATCGTCACGCTGGCCAAGGAAACGCTGCATCAGCGCGGTCGCGACATCCATGCCGAAGGGGCAATCTTCGTCCATTTCACCGCGCAGACCCGGATGAGCGGCATCGACTGGAATGGTCGCTGTATCCGCAAGGGGGCTACCGATGCCGTGCGTGCCTACATCACCACGCAAGGTGGTACGTGGCCTGGGAAGGTACAGGAAGCAGTCGATGAAATCTCCCGGCGTGGTTCGACACCATTGGTCGTCGCTGAAGGAAACCGGGTGCTGGGTGCTGTCGAACTCAAGGATATCGTCAAGGGAGGTATCAAGGAGCGTTTTGCAGAGCTGCGCCGCATGGGCATCAAGACGGTGATGATCACCGGCGACAATAACCTGACGGCAGCGGCCATCGCGGCCGAAGCCGGGGTCGATGATTTCCTTGCCGAAGCAACGCCTGAAGCCAAACTGAAGCTGATTCGCCAGTACCAGGCAGAAGGCCGTCTGGTCGCCATGACCGGCGACGGCACCAACGACGCGCCGGCGCTGGCCCAGGCCGACGTGGCGGTGGCCATGAACACCGGCACGCAGGCCGCCAAGGAAGCCGGTAACATGGTTGACCTGGACTCCAACCCGACCAAGCTGATCGAGGTCGTCGAGACCGGCAAGCAGATGTTGATGACCCGCGGCGCACTGACCACCTTCTCCATTGCCAACGATATCGCCAAATACTTCGCCATCATTCCGGCTGCCTTTGCCAGCACCTATCCTGCCCTGAATGCGCTCAACGTCATGGAGTTGGCGACGCCTTCATCGGCCATCCTGTCGGCCGTGATCTTCAATGCGCTGGTGATCATTGCCCTGATCCCGCTGGCTCTCAAGGGCGTTGCCTATCGCCCGTCGGGTGCCGTCGCCATTCTGCGCCGCAATCTGCTGGTCTATGGGCTGGGCGGCTTGGTGGTTCCGTTCGTCGGCATCAAGGCCATCGACCTCCTGCTGGTCGGCCTCAATCTCGCCTGAGGAGTTCGCTATGCTCAAAGAATTCAGACCCGCTCTCATTCTGCTGATGGCCCTGTCGATACTGACCGGAATGATCTATCCGGCGTTGGTCACCGGCTTGGCCAGGGTGGCGTTTCCCGACGAATCGAATGGCAGCCTGCTGGAAAGTGACGGCAAGATCGTCGGTTCCCGCCTGATCGGGCAGAGCTTTTCCGACGCCAGGCATTTCTGGGGACGTCCTTCAGCGACTTCACCGATGCCCTATAATGCGGCATCTTCCGGCGGCTCCAATCAGGGCCCACTCAATCCGGTATTGGCGGATGCCGTCAAGGGGCGCATTGAAGCCCTCAAGGCCAGCAACCCTGCCCAGGCTGCCCCGATCCCGGTCGATCTCGTCACCGCCTCGGCCAGCGGCCTTGATCCGCACATCAGCGTCGCAGCGGCCCTCTGGCAAGTGCCACGGATCGCCCGCCAGCGGCATCTCCCTGAACAGGAAATCGAGAGCCTGGTCACGGCCCAAACCGAGGGTCGCCAATTGGGCTTCCTCGGCGAACCCCGGGTCAATGTGCTGGCCCTGAACCTGCGCCTGGACAAAACCGCGAATCCGCGCTAGAAAACATTGCTGAACACGACTCAATGCCGGTAGCCAGAAAGATTGGTCATGGGTGAAATGCTTCATCGCCCCGATCCGGACGCGCTTCTCGCCCAGATCGAGGCCAATGCTGTTCAGGCCCGGCGCGGGAAGCTGAAGATTTTTTTCGGCGCCAGCCCTGGGGTCGGCAAGACTTATGCAATGCTGGGCGCCGCCCGCTTGCTGGTTGGCCAGGGTGTCGACCTGGCGGTCGGGGTGGTGGAAACGCACGGCCGTTCGGAGACGACGGCGCTGCTCGAGGGTCTGAATCTGATCCCGATGCGACTGATTGACTACAAGGGGCATCAACTCCACGAATTTGATCTCGATGCGGCCCTGGCGCGCGCTCCGGATCTTATCCTGATGGATGAACTTGCACATTCCAACGCACCGGGTTCACGCCACCCCAAACGCTGGCAGGATGTCGAGGAGTTGCTCGGCGCCGGCATCGACGTATTTACGACGGTCAATGTCCAGCATCTCGAAAGTTTGAACGATGTCGTCGGCGGCATTACCGGGACGAAGGTCTGGGAAACGGTGCCGGATCACGTTTTTGACAGTGCCGACGAAATCATTCTGGTCGATCTGCCCCACGAAGAACTCCTCCGCCGCCTGAAAGAAGGCAAGGTCTACCTTCCGCAACAGGCCGAGCGGGCGGTGCAGAACTTTTTCCGCAAAGGCAATTTGCTGGCGCTGCGCGAACTGGCGCTGCGCCGGACAGCGGATCGGGTGGACGACGACGTGCTGGCCTAT
Source organism: Pseudomonadota bacterium (assembly GCA_029780075.1). Taxonomy (GTDB): domain Bacteria; phylum Pseudomonadota; class Gammaproteobacteria; order Burkholderiales; family Rhodocyclaceae; genus Accumulibacter. The sequence continues at coordinate 7,915 of JAKOZI010000238.1, read as the reverse complement.
CGCCGGGAAAAATCCGTCACGACCGTCTGGCCAACCCAGGAATCGCTGCTCGTCTGCGTCAGCGCCGGTGTCGGGAGCAACAAGCTGATTCGGGCCGGCGCTCGCCAGGCGGCACAGTTCAACGTGCCCTGGCATGCCATCTACGTCGAAACACCCAGGCTTCAGCGTTTGCCAGCCGATGCGCGGGCACGCATCCTGCGTACGCTCAAGCTTGCCCAGGATCTGGGCGCGACCACGGCCAGCCTGTCTGGACAGGACCCCATCGCGGTGGCAGTGGCCTATGCCCGCGACCACAATTTGGGCAAAGTGATTATCGGTCGTGACACGGCAAGGCTCTGGCCCTGGCAACGCAGCTTTGCCGAGCGCATGAGCCGCGCAGGCCCTGAACTGGATGTCGTCCTGGTCGCGCGCGACCGCGATGAACGGGAAAACACGCCACTTCCGCTGTCCGAGAACACGCCGGCTGGTGTCGCTCGGGATTGGCCGAATTATGCCTGGGCTGCGGTAGCGGTCGCACTGGTCGCGTGCCTGATGACGCCTCTGCTCCACCTCCTGGACCTGGCCAATATCGTCATGGTTTTCCTGCTGGCTGCGGTCTTTGTCGCCTATAAACTCGGGCGCGGCCCCGGTGCTTTCGCGGCGCTTCTGGCTGTCGCCGCATTCGATTTCTTCTTCGTACCGCCGCGTTTCTCGTTCGCGGTCAGCGACGTTCAGTACGTCCTGACTTTTGCGGTCATGCTGGCCGTTGCTCTGCTGATCGGGCAACTGACTGCCGGCCTGAAGTTTCAGGCGGCCGTTGCCGAGAGTCGCGAGCAGCGCATACGCGCCTTGTTCGAAATGGCCAGAGAACTGTCCAGTGCTCTGGCCACTGAACAGATTGCTGAAATCAGCGAGCGCTTTGTGCAACGCGTGTTCGGCGCGCCGTCCTTGCTCCTGGCTCTGGACACGAAAGACAAACTGGTGACGGTGAGTGAAACGGTGACCTTGCCGCAACTGGATGCGGGCATCGCTCAATGGGCATTTGATCACAATGAACTGGCCGGATTCTCGACCGGAACGCTGCCGTCGGCACCCGTGCTCTACGTCCCGCTGAAGGCGCCGATGCGGACGCGGGGCATCCTGGCAATACGGCCAACAGCCGGGCAATGGACTGCTGCGCCGGAACAACAAAGACTGCTGGAAACCAGCGCAACGCTGATTGCGATTGCCCTCGAACGCGTGCATTTCATTGCCGTCGCTCAGGAAGCCTTGATCCAGATGGAATCGGAGCAGTTGCGGAATTCCTTGTTGTCCGCGCTTTCCCATGACCTCCGCACACCGCTGACGGTGCTGACCGGCCTGGCCGACTCCCTCAACCTGGCCGGTCCGCCGTTGCCCAAGGCTCAAGCCGACATCGCCCAGTCCATTCGCGACGAGGCACTGCGGACCAGCGCGCTGGTCACCAACCTGCTCGACATGGCGCGTTTGCAGTCGCGCAACGTCAAGATCAATCGCGATTGGCAACCACTGGAAGAAATCATCGGCGTCGCACTGCAATCCCGCGCCCACCTGTTGTCAGGCCATTCGGTTAAGGTGACACTGCCGGCCGATCTGCCACTGCTCTATTTCGACCCGATTCTGATGGAACGGGTGTTCTGCAACCTGCTGGAGAATGCGGCAAAATACACCCCGACCGGCAGCACAATTTCACTGTGGGCACGGCAGAATGGGGATTCGGTTGAAATCATCGTCGAGGACAACGGCCCCGGACTGCCCCATGGCAAGGAAGAAGCCCTTTTTGAAGCATTCGCTCGTGGCAGGAACGAATCAGCGGTCACCGGTGTTGGTCTGGGGCTGTCCATTGTCCGGGCCATTGTCGAAGCGCACGAGGGCACCGTCAGCGCCGGGAAGCCCGACGAGGGTGGAACGCGCTTTGTCATCCGACTGCCGGCGGGAAACGCCCCTGAAGTCCCCAGGGAGGTTGTCGAATGAGCACTGGCGCAATCCCGCACAGCGTCATCGTCATTGAAGACGAAGTCCAGATCCGGCGCTTCGTGAGAGTGGCGCTTGAGGCGGAAAACTGTAAGGTGACCGAGGCGGGATCGGGCGAACGCGGGATCATCGAGTCCGGAACACGCAAACCTGATCTGGTCGTTCTCGACCTGGGATTGCCGGACCGTGACGGCATCGATGTCATCCGCGAAATTCGCACCTGGTCTGGCGTACCCATTCTCATTCTCTCGGCCCGCAGCATGGAGAGCGATAAAGTCAGGGCGCTCGATGCCGGTGCCGACGATTATCTGACCAAGCCTTTCGGTATCCCGGAGTTGCAGGCACGCGTTCGTGCCCTGCTCCGACGGGCTGGACATTCGTCAGGCACGGAAAATCCGCAATTCATTGTGGGTGACCTGCAGATTGACCTGATCAAGCGGCAGGTTTGGCGCGGCGAATTGGAAATTCATCTGACCCCCATCGAATACAAGCTACTTACCCTGCTGCTGAGAGACCTTGGCAAGGTAGTCACGCATAGGCAACTCTTGTGCGAGGTCTGGGGACCCAGCCACGTTGAAGATACTCATTACCTGCGGGTCTATATGGCGGGTTTACGGCGGAAACTGGAGATTGACGCAAATCTTCCACGGCATATTCGTACGGAGCCTGGGGTGGGTTACCGACTGGTCGAGTAGATAAGGTTGGGGAATTCATCCCGGCCCTTGTCCAGCAACCGTCCCAAACGTATTCACGCCCGTTGCGCAAACGCCTCGAAGCCTTCGACCGGCAGCGGACGGCTGAACAGGTAGCCCTGGTACGCGTGACAGCCCTGGCTGGCGAGAAAATCCCTCTGGGCCTCGGTCTCGACGCCCTCGGCGATGACCGCCAGACCAAGGCTTTCCGCAAGAACGACGACCATCCTGGCAATCGCGGCATCGTTGGTGTCGGTAAGGATGTTGCGGATGAAGCTCTGGTCGATCTTCAACTGATCGAGCGGCAAGCGCTTCAGATAAGACAGCGACGAGTAGCCGGTCCCAAAGTCGTCCAGCGAAAAATCGACGCCCTTCGCCTTGAGAACACTCATCTTGGCAATAACCTGGTCGACATCGTCTACCAGCAGGCTCTCGGTAAGTTCCAGCTTGAGCCGTTGCGGCCGGGCTCCGCTACGCGCCAGCGCCGCCAGCACCTGATCGACAAAACCCTCGTCGTGAAACTGACGGGCACTGACGTTCACCGCGATCGTGAGATGCGCCAGCGCGGGTTGGTCGGCCCACGCCGCCAGTCGCTCGCAGGCCGTGTCCAGCACCCACTGACCGATGGGCAGGATCAGCCTGGTTTCCTCGACCAGGGGAATGAACTCTGCAGGCGACACCAGGCCGCGCTCGGGATGCAACCAGCGCAGCAAGGCTTCGGCACCGGTAACCCGACCGGACGAATCCACCTGCGCCTGGTAATACACCAGGAACTGCTCTCTCTGCACGGCTTCACGCAAACCGGCTTCCAGAGCGGCACGCGCGGTGATGACCGCCTGCATGCTCGGGTCGAAGAAGCGCAGCGTATTGCGACCCGCCCCCTTGGCATGGTGCATGGCGGACTCTGCACGTTGCAGCAAATCATCGACACTCTCCTGGCGATCGCCAAACAGGGCAATGCCGATACTGACCGTGCTGTGATGCGCGTAACTGGCAAGCGGGTAAACCTGACTGAGCGCGGCCAGGATCTTCTCTCCGACCATTTCGGCTTGCGTCGCCGCCTCCTGGGCGCTTTCACTCAGATCTTCGAGCATCACCACGAATTCGTCACTGCCCGGACGCGACACGGTATCGCTGGCGCGCACGCAGCCGGCCAGACGCTGGGCGACCTGCTGCAGAACCAGGTCTCCCTGGTCACGGCCAACGATGTCGTTGAGGCTCTTGAAGTTGTCGAGATCGACGAACAGCAAGGCGCCGCCGCGACCGGTTCGCGAGCTGGCAGTCAGCGCGTGTTGTAACCGGTCGAGCAACAGGCGGCGGTTCGGCAGATCGGTGAGGATGTCGTAGAAGGCGAGATGGTCGATCTTTCTTTCCGCCGCCTTGCGCTGCGTCAGGTCGGAAAACACCGCCACATAGTGGGATACGCTAGCTTCCTCGTCGCGGACGGCGGCGATGCTCAGCCATTCCGGAAAGACTTCGCCGTTCTTGCGTCGGTTCCAGATCTCGCCCTGCCAATGCATTTCAGAAGTCAGTGCCGCCCAGATTGTCGCGTAAAACGCGCTGTCCTGTCGCCCCGAATTGAGCAGGCGCGGCGTCTGGCCAACGGCTTCGTCGGCGCTGTAACCGGTCATCCGCGTGAACGCATCATTGACTGCCAGGATCTGCTGGTCGGCATCGGTGATCATGATGCCTTCCTTGGCATTGTCGAAGACCTCCGCCGCCAGCTTGAGCTGCTTTTCGGCGGCGCGCCGCACGTCGATCTCCTTGATCAGGTTCCTGTTCGTTTCATTGAGCGCCTGCGTACGTTCCTGGACCCGGCGGTCGAGTTCCCGGTTGGCAAGTTCGACCGCATTGAGGGATGCCTCAAGCTCGGACGATTGGCGATCGATGATCCCCTGAGCACGCGCCACCAACAGAAAGAGCAGTCCGTAGAGCAACGCCAATAGGCCAAAGACAATGCCGATCACGATCCGGCGGGTTTCCTCCAGGCGGACGACAAAGGTTGTGACGTCGCTGTAAATCTCGATGACCCCGACGATCGCTTTGCTTTCGTTGCGCACCGGCAGGTAAGACGAAATGACGTCGAGATCGGTAACGGTCCCTTCGAAGGTATCCATCGTGTCCCGATGACTCAGGACGCTCGCCACCCTGCCCTCCCTGGCAGCCAGGAACCCCGCATTGCTGCTCTTGTCCTCGCCGGTCTGCCCGGGATCGGTGGAAAATACGGTCATGCCGTTCAAGGCGTACACCTTGACCTTGACGACGTCCGTGCCTTTCATTTGCTGCGCGACCAGATCCTGCAGGTGGGTGTCCTGCGCGCGCGCGCGCAATGCGTCGGCCGTTGCACCAGCGCTGTCATCGACTAGGGGGGAAAAGTTCGGCCACAGTGCGTTGGCCAAAGCGTTGGTCAACGCGATGTTGCGGCCTTCGGCAAGGTTCTTGAGATCGCCAAGGGCGAGATGCTGGTAGCTCCAACCCAGCACGATGGCGGTGAGCACGGTGCACAGCAGGCTGCTCAGCGAAAAATACCGCTTGAGCGCGAAACGCGTCCGCCCCTGGCTTTCGGTGCTTGGGTGTTCCACCTCGTGTCCCTCCTCCCCGAGCATATGGATCAAAAACTATTGTCGCCAAAAGCATAGCAGGACACGTGACCAAGTAGGCATTCCCGTGCCACCCTACGTGTATTTCCTCGTCAGGATGCACCCTCATGAACATCACCCCATTCCGGGCGCTGGCCTGCCCGCTGGACGGAGCCCCTCTGTGCTGCACCGGAACGACATGGCGCTGCTCCCGCGGTCATAGTTTCGACATTGCCAGCCAGGGCTATACCCACCTGCTTCCGGTCCAGAAGAAGCGCTCGCGCGACCCGGGTGACAGCAGGCAGATGGTCGCTGCGCGCCGCCGTTTTCTGAATGCCGGTTACTACCACGCGATTGCCGCTGCGACAAGCAAGGCCGTACTCGCCGATCTGCCGCCCAAGAGAACTGTCAGTTGCCTTGATGCAGGCTGTGGCGAGGGTTACTACCTGCGCCAGTTGGCAGCAGCGAGCAGTGACGGACCAACACTTGCGTTGCTTGGGTTGGACATTTCGAAGTGGGCCGTCCTGTCGGCTGCGAAACAGGACAGGCGGCCCAATTGGGTCGTAGGTAGCAACGCGAACCTGCCGGTGCAGTCGGGAACGCTTGATCGGGTGCTGTGCCTTTTCGGGTTTCCCGTCTACGCCGAGTTTAACCGTGTACTCAAACCGGATGGCCAATTACTGCAGCTTGATGCGGGGCCGGATCATCTGCGGGAACTGCGTGAAATCATTTACCCCTCCCTGAAACCCGAACGTGCTGCCGACGTGCGAGAGCCGCAAGGCTTTACCTGTCTGTCAACTGAAACTGTCTGCTACACGCTGCAACTCATCGGCTTGGAGCCGATCGCCGATCTGCTGGCCATGACACCGCATCTCTACCGCGCCACGGACGAGCGCCGCGCGCAGGCGGCGAAACTGAGTGCTTTGAAGGTCACCGTCGAAGTGCGCATGACCCGCTTTGGGCGGCACGCCTTTCGCTGAGCATCGCTGCTTTCCCCCTGCTGCGCGGCAATTATGGTTGCCATTCGCAGGCCCTTGTGACACTCTCTGCAATTTCCTCGTAGCCATATGTGATGATGCACTTCGCTGCCGATGATGGAGAAAAAATCCACCTCCAGGTTTCGGGTCATGGTTCCCCGATCATCATGCTGCACGGTTGGACGGCAAGCCACAGAGAATGGTCGCCATTTCTCGACCCACTGACAGCGCAACACCGAGTGTACCGATGGGACGCCCGCGGCCACGGAGGACATCGACTGACGCGAGACACCGTGCCGACTGTGCAGCGCATGGCGCGAGATCTTCGCAACCTGATCGACCATTATCAGCTTGACGACCTAATTGCGGTCGGTCATTCCCTGGGCGCTTTGACCCTTTGGCAATACATTGAGGAATATGGCTGCCACAAGCTGCGCAAGCTTTGCTTTATCGACCAGTCCCCCAAGCTGCTGACCGATGCCGGATGGTTGAATGGTATTTACGGCGACTTTGACCGCGAGCGATCCATGACTCTGCTGCAAGACCTGAAGCATGACTTCGCTGAATCGGTTCTGCGCCTTGGTGCGATGGGACTCAATAATCGTGCGCGGCAGAAGTACGACGAGAATACGCGCGGCCTTGAAAGGGCACGCCAATGGCTGAAAGAGCAGGACCCGGCACCCTTGATCGCCTGCTGGGAAAGCCTGACTGAAGCCGACTATCGAGCCACTTTAGACCGGATCGATATCCCGGCGCTGCTGGTTTACGGTGGCGCCAGCAACTATTATCGCAGTGAAACAGCGCACTACGTTAAAAAAAGGATCGCCAACGCGGTGTTACATGTTTACGAGGGAACCGATCACTCACCGCACCAGTGGGAACGCGATCGCTTCGTGCGAGACTTGCGAAAATTCATTGATTCACCTTGATCAGGCTGGCAAAGCGCTTGCGAAGCTTGGCCAGTTTGGGGCTGACAACAACTTGACAGTATCCCTGCTCGGGGTTCCTGCGAAAATATTGCTGGTGATACGCCTCGGCGGCGAAAAACCGAGGAGCAGGAAGTAGTTCAGTAACAATCGGCCCGGACCACAGGCCGAGACTGTCGAATTCCGTAATCAGCGCCATCGCGACCTGCCGATGCTCGTCGGTGTGATAAAAGATTACCGATCGATACTGCGTCCCAACGTCATTTCCCTGCCGATCTCGCGTCGTCGGATCATGGATCGCAAAGAAGATTTCGAGAAGGGTACGATAACTGCACCGCGCAGGGTCAAAAGTAAGCTGAACGGCCTCCGCATGGCCCGTTCGACCCCTACAGACGGCGGCATAATCCGGATGGTCAACGTGTCCGCCGCAGTAACCGGACAGCACAGACTCCACACCGTCGATCTGCTCGAATACCGCCTCCAGGCACCAAAAGCACCCTCCGGCAAGAGTTGCGATCTCGTGTTTCGCTGTCATGGGGTAACTTTCAGTATCCACGGACCAGCCAATAGTCTTTGCACTGTTGATTGCTAGAAAGGCGAAAGCCCTCGCCGGGGCTAACCGGGGAGGGCTTTTAGATGGGGGAGCCTGGCGGTGACCTACTTTCACACATGAAGTATGCACTATCATCGGCGTACCTTCGTTTCACGGTCCTGTTCGGGATGGGAAGGGGTGGGTCCAAAGGGCTATGGCCGCCAAGCGTAACGGTATT
>JAKOZI010000041.1 GCA_029780075.1 Pseudomonadota bacterium | reverse complement strand
CTTGCCACGCACCAGTGGCGCTCCGCCAATCGAGCCACTCGCACACCCGACGCGACAGCGCGCGGCGGGATATCTCCGGCACCGACACCACCTCCTCCCGGATCCGCTCCAGGATGTCGAGAGAAAACTCCTGTCCGCAGATCCGCATGACCATACAATACGGCTCCGCGGCGACGGAGTCAAGTGTGTGTTACGGTCAGCCTTCAAGGGGAGGGTCGGGGTGGGGATGGGGTGACGGAGCAGAAATGGATAATGGCGATGGAATAGGCGCATGAAGGGGCAGACGAACCGCTCGGTTATCGACAATGCGCTTCAGAAAAAGCTGCGAAGCGACATGACCGATGCTGAAAATCGCTTGTGGAAACGTCTGCGCGGTCGGCAGATCGCGGGCCTCAAATTCCGCCGCCAGCATCCGTTCCTGGATTATGTGCTCGATTTCGTGTGCCTGGAAATGCGGCTGATTGTGGAGGTCGATGGAGTGCAGCATCAAGACTGTGAGGCAGATCAGGTGCGTGATCGACGACTGCATGAGGCCGGTTTCCGCATCATGCGATTTTGGAACAACCAGGTGCTACAGGAAACTGACGCAGTGGCAGAGGCTATCTGGATGGCGTTGCAAGACAAATCCTGGGATGCTGCTTCGCAGATGACCCCATCCCCACCCCAACCCTCCCCTTGAAGGGGAGGGAGTGGCATCATCGGCAATGCCCGCGACCAACATTTTCATTCGCACTCTGCATCTTCTTGCCGGTGCCGCTCGCTGTGGCGAGGTCGTGGCGATTGCCCGGACCACACCGACCCGTTCGAAGCTTGTCTAGTCCGGAGGCGGTGTGGTGCCCGTGGCCGGGTGGCGCAGGGTGTTGATCCACGCCTTCTGACAGAGACTATGCTGTTGTTGCTCCAGATACTCGCGAATGGTGCTGCGGGCCTCTGCGAAATTCAGCAGGCGCTCGTGATGGATGGCTTCGCAGTAGAGCAGGTGGTAGCCCAGTTCGCTCTCGACCACGTCGGAGAGCATGGCGGCGTCGAGAGCGAAGGCGGCGGCTTCGAGTTGCGGATAGAGCTGGCCGCGCGGCACCGTGCCGAGCAGGCCGCCGTTGATCGCGGTCGGACATTCCGAATGCTTCAGCGCCTGTTCCGCGAAGCGCTGCGGTTCCCTGAGCAGGCGCGTGCGGATGGCCTCGATCCTGACGCGGGCGGACTGCCGATCGTTGCCCGCCAGTTGCTCGTTGATGGTCACCAGGATGTGCCGCAGCACGCGCGTTTCGGCGCGTCGGAATCGATCCCTGTGCAGGTACCAGAAGATCTCGACATCGATCTCGCTGACCGCTGCCGCCTGCGCCGCAACCCTTTCCAGTACCGCTTCGACGACCATGTCGCGGGCGACAGCCTGGCGCAGGGAGTGGGCGTCGAGACCGATACGTTCGAGGTCGGTCTGGTAGTCGTGGTCGTTGCCGTAGCGGCCGCGGATCTCGCTCAGGCTGGCCTCGATCGAGTCGTCCGGCAGGATCACACTGGCGGCTTCGGGTGTTGCCAGGATCAGGGTCTCGATCGCCGATTGTCTGGCGGCGACCCGGTGTACCCTGTGCAACTCGTCGGGCGCCAGCGATTCCAGGGGTTTGCCGAACAGTTTCGCGGCCAGCTTGAGCGAGAGATAGACGCTGCCCGGTTCATCCATCGTCGCTCTCCCATAATCCGAGCGCGCCCTCGGGGACGAGCAGGGGATTCCCCGGCAGGCAGTCGAAGTGGGTGTGATAAACGACGCCCTGCGCCGCGGATCGTTCGAGATCGAGAATCTCGCCACGGCTGCCCAGTGGCACCCGGATCTCGCCGCGGATGACCAGCGAGCGCGTCGCGCGTACCTTCTGGCGAACCTCGAAGCGGCTGTCGATCCAGGGTTCATCGACCCCGATCAGTTCTTCTTCGCGACAGCCGACGACGCGGCTCTCGTCGAGGAAGTGCACGGAGTAGATGATCTGGTCCTGCAGAAAGGTGCCGACATCGCGAACATGCCCGACGCGACCGCGCCGAACCAGCAGATCGCCGGTTCTGGCGCCGGGGAAGGTGCCATCGTTGCGCACGTTGCGGGTCACGCGCACCGCGTCCCCGTAGTCCCAGCGCGGCAACACGGCGTCAGTCCGTCAGTGAAGACAGGGGCACGAAGGACGAGCCTTCGGCTTTCTGGAACACAGCGAAGACCTTCTCGGCCTGCGCGCTGGAGTCGACGAAGTCCGCGTAGGCTCTCGCCAGCCACTGGCGGTAGGCCGCGTAGTCGGGCGCCTTGCCGGCCTCCTGTTTGGCCAGGTAATCGTGGAAGCGCTGCAGGATGTGCAGGCGGTTGACCTGGACCACGCGCACATCGAAGTCGATGTCGAAGTACTCCAGAAATTCTTCGGCCGAACTCAGATCGGCGAGGTCGTCCTCGAAGCTGTCGGTTTCGCAGGGCATGGTCTTCTCCGGTTTCAGTCAAGTTCGTGGGCAGGGGCGTACTGACGATCGATCACCGACAGCAGCGGCAGAACGCCGAGCGCATCGCGGGTATCGACCTCGGCAATCTTCTTCAGGCGCGCGCGCGCCTCGCTCAGTCGTCCGAGGCGCAGCAGGATCACGGCCGATCCCTTGAGGGCCAGGAGATGGAAGCGCAGCATGCCCATCGAGCGCATCGCCGCCTCGCCGAGCGTGATCGGCCCGAGGTTGCTCCAGCTACCGGTCAGGTGCAGGCGCCGGGCACTGACCTCGAGGGCCCGTTCGGCGACCAGCAGTGCGTCTTCGAGGCGATGCTGGTAGAAGTAGTAGCGGTAGATGGCCACCAGTACCGAGAGCTGCTCGGGGGCCAGGAAGTAGGCGTACAGCAGACGCTGCTCGGCAATCGGCTGGCCATACTGCTGGGCGGCCGCTTCGATCTGGGCGGCAACGCCGGGTGGGCAGGGCTCATCGAAGTACAGGACATCGTCGCCCAGTTCCAGCAGTTCGAGTCGACTAGCCACGGCCCTGTTCCTTGCAACACAACTCGCCTGCCGAACAGGTGATGCAGGTGCCCGTCGCAGTCTCCGTGGCCGCGGGTGTCGGCGCGTCTGGTCGCAACCCGGCTTCGAGGGCCTCGATACGTTCCAGCAGGCACTGGATTGCCTTGCCGACGGGATCGGGAATCAGATGGTGGTCGAGATTGATGGCCATCCCGGCAGTGCCCACCGCGCCGACCTTGCTACGCCCGCCGACCAGTCGTGCCGGGATGCCGATGGCGGTACGGCCCGGCGGGACTTCCTTGACGACCACCGAATTGGCGCCGACGTTCGCGCCGTCGCCCACCGCGATGGCCCCGAGAATCTTGGCGCCGGCACCGACCACTACCCCGTTGCCGAGGGTCGGATGCCGCTTGCCCTTGTTCCAGGTCGTTCCTCCCAGCGTGACGCCGTGGTACAAGGTGCAGTCGTCGCCGATCTCGGCGGTTTCGCCGATGACCACGCCGGCGCCGTGATCGATGAAGAAGCGGCGACCAATGGTGGCGCCGGGATGGATGTCGACGTTGGTCAGCCAGCGCCCGATGAAGGCCAGCCAGCGCGCGCTGAATCCCCAGCCCCGGCGCCAGAGGCGATGCGCGAGGCGATGCACGAGGATGGCGTGCAGGCCGGGATAGGTCAGCAGCACTTCGATGCGCGAACGCGCCGCCGGGTCGCGATCGAAAACGCAGGCCAGGTCTTCCGCGAACAGCGCCCGCAAACCCGGCGGGGTCTGGCTTGGCCTGACGGTGTGGAGCAACGGCGTCGAGAGGTCGGTCATCATCGGGTCAGCGATCGAGCAGTTTGAGCAGGTCTGCCTCGGAGGGCACCTGCTTGTGATGGGTCATGAAGCCTCGCAGCCGCTGCAGGAAGGCACGTGCCGCGGCGTCCGACAGGGCGTGGCCGAGGCTGGCCATGACTTGTTGCACAGCACGTGCTCCGGAGTGCTTGCCGAGAACGACGCGATGCTGGCGTCCGACCAGACAGGGATCGAAGCCCTGGTAGTTGGCCGGGTCCTTGAGCAGTCCGTCGACGTGGATGCCGGCCTCGTGGGTGAAAGCACCTTCGCCGACAATACTTTTCTGCCAGCACAGGGGGCGTCCCGAAGCGATGGCGACGCGACCCGAAATGTCCGGGAATCCGGCCAGATCGATGCCCGTCTCGATGCCATGGCAGAAGTGCAGACCGAGCACAACTTCCTCGAGCGGAGCATTGCCCGAGCGCTCGCCGAGACCGTTCACCGTCGTGTTGAGATGCGTCGCGCCGGCGCGTGCGGCGGCCAGCGTGTTGGCCGTGGCCATTCCCAGATCGTCGTGGGCATGCATCTCGATTTCCAGATCGCAACAGGCGCGCAGATGACCGATGCGCTCAAAGGTCGCGAAGGGGTCGAGCACGCCCAGTGTATCGGCAAAACGGATACGCTGGGCACCCGCCGACTGCGCCGCTTCGGCGATCGCCGCCAGGAGATCCGGCTCGCCGCGCGAAGCGTCCTCGGCGCCGATGCCGACGCCAAACCCCAGATCGCGTGCCATACGGACATGCTCGCCGATCTGCGTCAGCAGCCACTGGCGATCGCGCTGCAGTTTCGAATGCAGATGCTGATCCGAGGCGGGTACCGAAATGTCGATCAACTGTGGACCCAGACCCGCCGCGAGCGTGATGTCGGCGCGATTCATCCGGCTCCAGACCATCAGACGGGCGCGGAGTCCGAGCGCCGCGACCGCCTGAATGCTTGCGCGCTCGGCGTCACCCATGGCCGGAATGCCGATTTCCAGCTCGGGCACGCCGAGCGCATCGAGGCGACGCGCGATGTCGATTTTCTCGTCGAGACTGAAGGCAACCCCCGCTGATTGCTCACCGTCGCGGAGGGTGGTGTCGTTGATGACGATGTGGGTTCGGGATTTGTGGGTCATGGCTGTCAGTGAATGACTAGCAAATCCGGTGCCAGCATGAAAAGCCTTGCAAAGCGGCCGCTGAAAAACCTGTTTGTAGTGGAATTGTCGGGTTTGCTACGACCTTGGGTGGCGGCTGTTGGAAAGCGACGCGCGGCGCAGTCGGTCCATGTCTGTAAACGAGAAAAGCCGCTTTCGCGGCTCTTCTCGTTGATTGGCACAGATTTACTCGGTGATCAGTTCCCGCCAAGAGACCCGGCGTAGGGGGAGGCCAGAGGGGTCTATCGGCACCGGCCTGCTGAGGGTGCCGGGGGCATCGGTTCGGATCAATTCCCTGATCGTGCCATCGACCAGGCGGATCACGCTTGGCGCGGTAGCCAGGTATTCGCCAAGCCTGGCACCGGCGAGTCCATCGGTGCCTTCGACGGGGCCGCCGCTCCGGTAATCCAGGAAGTAGGCGAAGCTGACGCCAACGGCAGCGCAAGCCCCGGTGGTCGGCGTGTTGGTGTTGAAGGTCAGGGTTCCGAGTTGCAGGCGCAGGTCGGTGCTGACCCGTTCTCCTGCGACCGGGAAGTCGACGAACCAGCCGTCATTGGTATGGAAATCGACGGTCTCGCTGCTGCTGGTGACAATCGCGTCACCGGCGGTACAGTAGGGGTTGCCCTCGCCGCAGGTGCCGGAGGTCAGCGTCTGTTGGACGAAGTCGCCAGGCACCGGATCGGTCTGTGGGGGCGTCAGTGGCCGCGGGCTGCCGTAATCCGCGTTGATCAGCCGGTCCTTGATGGCGTAGAACGACTGCGTCTGCGTGTTCCCCAGATCATCGGCGCCGAGCAATTGTCCGGTCCCCACGAAAACCACCGGCTGGCCGGCGATCTTGCCGAGTTCGGGCTTGCTGGTGATCGGCTGGGCAACGCCGCTGGCGTCCTTCAGGGTCGCCAGTCGCTGCGCGTCGTAGACCGGCGGGTCGACGGTCGTCGGGATGTCGCCGTTGACGTCGAAGCGCCAGAGATTGCCGAGCAGGTCGCCTCCGTAGACCCGTTGCGCGGTGTTGTTGTTGTCCGGGAAGTTGGCCCAGGCGGTGATCCGCGCCAGTCCACTCGGGGTGGTGGTGTCGCCGACGTCGGTGCTGATCGCCCGGATCAGCGCGCCGCTATCGGCGTTCAGGATGAACAGATAGCCTTTGCCGTCGCCGGGACCGACGTTGTTGTACCCGGACGCCACGATGACCACCCAGGTGCCATTCTTGAGCTTGGTGATCACCGGGTTGCCGTAGCTGTAGCCAAGGTTGTCGTGCGTGAATTCCCACAGGGCCTTCGGTGAGGCCGGGGTGGTGATGTCGAGCGCGTAGTAGCCGCGCCCACCGTGGTTCAGGCCGCCGACGAGAATGGTTTTCCAGACCGGGCTGGCGGTGTCGCCTTCAGCCGGTGTCGCACAGTCGCTGGCGCAGATGTCCGCCATCACCGGTGTGCCATCGACGAAGAACTGGTGCAGCGACGAGTAGCTCTTGTCGGCCAGTTTGTAGAGCGTCGGCAGCACGAGCGCCGGGACGTAGGCCCAGGCCTCCTCACCGGTGCTCTCATTGAAGGCGTGCAGCATGCCGTCGTTGGCGCCGATGTAGACCATCGCCGTTCTGCTTGCGTTGCTTGCCTTGAAGGTGCCGTAGCGGTAGTCGGCATAGTTCCACGGCGATCCCTTGACATAGACGGCTTCGGAACCGGCGATGTCGCCCAGCAGGTGGGTACGCTGGCGGTAGTAAGTGGTGGTGCTGACCAGCGCGCCCTCATTGCTCTTGTCACCGCGCAGGAAGTTCACCAGATTTTTCCCGCTGGCTGCGGTTTGTGTGGCATCCGGCAGGCAAATCGTACCGACCGAGCAGAACTGCGTCAGCGTACCGGAAGGTGGCGCGATGGCCGTTTTGGCAAAGTACGCCTTGTCGGCATCGCTGAGACCGACAAAAACCGCTCTGTCTGCGTCGCTGAGGCCTTCGTCGTCCCAGAGGAAGGACTTCAGCTTGGTGGTCGAGTCTGGATCTGAATTAAAAGTCAATATCTTGCGCGCCGCATGCGTTCCGGTCGATACCTTGGCGTCGAGTTTCGCCTGCGCCGCCCAGGTCGGAGTTGCCGAAATCGCGCCGGTCGTGCCGTCGATGGTGCGCTTGACCAGATCCCCCGACCAGTCGCCAGCCGTGAAAGACACTTCGAAGATCGAGTTTCCGGCTTCGTCGGCGACCAGGTTCGGGCTGGTGACGGTGACCGCGGCCAGGGCGCCGGCTTTCACTTCCACCGATTGCAGCGCGCTGCTGATACCGCCCGCCAGGGATGAAGGGTCGGAAGCACTGAAGTAGGTGCCGCGACCGTTGACCGCGGCGTGCCAGAGGTCGTCGATATTGGTCTGCGCGTTGCTCTCGGGCTTCGGCCAGTTGCAGGGCGTTCCAATGGGCTGCCAGGAGCAGATACCGAGGTCCGGGTTGGCATTCTCGGGGAGTTTGATGCTGTAGAAGTCGCCGCTGGTGGCGGTGGGATAATCCTTGTCGTAGCCCATCAGACCCGATGCCCCGAGGCCGAGGGTATAGGTGATCATGTTCTGCCGAGGCCCTTTCAGCGGGTCGTTGGTGCACACGTTGTTATGCACCGTCACTTCGCCACTGACCACCGGGCCACCGGTACAGCGGTCCGGCGTCAGCGCGGGGTCGCGCAGGTCGGTCTTCCAGTAATACTGGGCGACATCGGCGAGCGTGTCGGGGGTCTGGCCCCGGGCGACCACCGAGCAGACGGTCCTGGTGTAGCTGTTGCCCGAGTTCGGGTCCGCTGGCGTGCAGGAAGCCACATCGGTCGGGCCGGTGGTGGTGACCGGGCAGGTGGTCTTGACGTAGTCGTTTTCGGCGCTGGGTTCGGCGGCGGTGCAGGTGGTCGGGTCGACGGCTGTCGGGCCCGTGGCGACGGTGCTGCACGTGGTTCGCATGATGCCCGTGGTCACTGCCGTGCACGGCGGGGCTACTGCCACCGGAGTACCTAAGTTCGTTCTGCATTCGGTCACGGTGGTGCCCGATGTTCCGGCGCTACAGCTGGCCGTGTCGACCCAGTCGGTCCAATGGTCGGGGTCGGCTCGGCATTCCACGGTTGCCGAGCTGGTACAGCTTCCGGTGGCGGTGACCCAGTCGCTCCAGGCTCGCTGACATCTGCGGCCGAGAATCACGGTGTAGGGAGAAGCGGTCGATTCCGCCGCGGTGCAGGAATCGACATCGGTATAGGTCGTTCCCCAGTTGTACTGGCAGGACTTGGCGTCGGCCCGATAGACGGTACCGGTCGTGGTGGCCGTTGTCCGGTTGACCACCGTGCAGGAACTGGCGGTATCCGCCCAACCGGGATCCCGGTACAGACATTCCACTTTGGTGGTGTAGGTCGTGACTTCGCTGTCGGTGCCCGCGCCGGTCACCGTTGTGCCGCCAACAACATAAGTGCAGCTTGCTGTGTCAGTGGCACTGCCGCGGGGAAGGGTCACGCAGTCCACCTGGCCGGTGACCGGCGAACAGGAAGCCACATCTCCGAACCCGGTCCAGGTCAGGCCGCCGTCGCTGGATGTCCGTTTCCGCACCTGCGTCACTCGCTGCTGCAGTACCCAGGCCTTGGCCTGTAGAGGACCGGTCAGTTCCTGCAGGTGTCCCGTCCGGGTACGCGTCTGTAGCGGGGATGTCCGCTTCTGCCGCGGGCCTGTTGCGGCCAACGCCTGCGTCGTGCTCTTCTTCATCTGCTCGGTGGCTTTCTGTTCCTGAAATCCACCGCCATCGAGTTGTGGTCGTACCTCTCCGGTGGTCGGGCCGTCCTGGTCGCCGACGGCGGTGGTGCCGTCCCACTTGAAGCCCGCGCCTTCGTTCCAGTAGCCGTCGGTCGACAGAATGGTGACGTTCGCCTGGCAGTAAAACTGTACCGGATCTACCACGTCGACGCCGTTGAAGCTGGTTTCATTGAGGCGACCCGCGTACAGACGGCCGGCGTTTGACAGGGCGACCCGCAGCGGCGTGTTCAGGTCTGGCTTGGCCGAGAACAGCTTGTTGTACCAGGCAAACTTCTGGGCGGCGTTGAACACGTCGATGTTCTGGAAATCGGTGGTGTTGTTGTTGTTGATGGTCATGTAGCCGATACGGAAACGGCTGCCGATCGGTTCAAACGACAAGCTGGCGGCGGTCTTCATGGTCAGCATGCGGGTGCGGTAATAAGCCCACCAGTTCGCGTAGTTGGTCATTTCCTCGGCGTAGGTGCAGGGGTCCGCGGCACAGTCGCTGCGGGCGCCGGTCTTGGGATAGGTGGTGGTCGTCGAGGTGATGACGGTCAGCAGGTTTTCGCCGGGTGCGAGGTTGGTCGAGGGGCGCGCGAAGGCGGTGGTGCTGACGCTCATCGAACCGCTCTTGGTTACCGTCGGTGAGGTCGTTACCGCTCCCGGCGCGCTGATCGTGACCTTGCCGGCCGCGGCAACGGCACTGTAACCGACGATGCCGCAGGTGCCCGTCTTGATGAACGTGCAGGCATTGATGCTGGCGGCGATGTTGGTGGCGAGTACCGCCGGATCGGTCGATGCGGCGATGGTGGTCGAGAGGATCTGCAGCGAGCTGACGGTGATGCTGCTGATCGACGTGCTGCTGGTGCCGCTGAGGGTAATGGTGCTGGTGCGTGGCGACGGCAGGCGGGCGAACTCGAAGGGCGTGTTGGCGCCAGAGGCCTCGATCCGCACGGCCTGACAGGCACCCGCGCTCGGCGTCAGGGCGATGGATTCGGCCGCGGTTTTGCACCAGCGCAGTTTGGCCGCCACCGGGTGGGAGGCATCCGCCGTGGTGCCACACGACTTCAGACTCTTGTTGGTGCAGAACTCGCCGGCCTGCGTCTTGTAGTAGAAGGCGCTGCCAACCAGGTTGCGGGTGGTTGCCGACGCGCCGAGGTCGTAGCCGTTATCCTTGACCGCTGTCCAGGCGCTGGTGTTGGCGGAGGTCTGGCTGGGGTAGGTGGTGGTGTCGGGCAAGCCGTCAACGGTGAAATACTTCGGCGGGGTATAGGTCAGGGCCGGGTTGTAGGCAATGCCGTTGAAGCCGGCATTCCGGCTCCGGGAGAGGTCGGTGCTCTCGGCCCAGTCGGGCAGGAAATCCCAGGCCATACTCCCCGAGTCATCGAGGACGAACATCACGTTGGGCGAGATCTCGACGGAGGATGCACCGGAAATCGGCGAGTTGGCCAGTTGTGTCGGGGCGGCCGCGGCGCCCGAGGCAAGCAGCAGCAGCGCGAGCAGCGACAGCGATGGGGGGGTCAGTTTCCTGGTTTGCATGGCAAACTCCTTCTTGAACCTCTTCCGACTTAGCGCAGCACGATGGTCTGGAGGTAGGCGACCGTATTGCGGGGTCCGGTGATCTGCGTGGTGATGCGGTAATAGACCTGGTTGCTGGCGATCTGCGCCGGGCCGCCGGCACTGAAACTGCCGCCAGTGTTGGCGCTGGCGGGTGGTTTGGCGCAGTTGGCGGTGGGCATATGCGGAGCACCGGTGCCCTCACACAACCGGTGGATGACATAGCGGACCGAATTGCAAGCTTGATCCGCATTGGCGTCGCTGGGGCAAGTGGTTCCAGCGGGGGGGGGGGCAAGCACCGACTGCGCCGACAGCGTACTGCGCCAGAACTCGTCCACCGAAGCGCTGCTGAAATCGGGAACGGGGATACTGGCGCGGTAGCCCGAGCCGTCAGCTCCGTGCTCGTAAAGGGCCGTGCCGCCACCCTGGATCGTCGCCCGGGCGGCTTCCGTGCCCCTTTCACCGGAGTGCACCGCCGATTCGCGGAACGACAGGTTGCCGGCAATGATGTTGGCGGTGTCGACCGATCGGATCAGCGCCACCCCGGCGAGGGTCAGTGCCACGAGGATGATCAGTGCGACGAGCAGGACGACACCGCGCTCGCTTGGCGGGCCGTTGCCGGCAACCGCTGGTGTCGGTACACGTTTGTGCCTTAGGGCGTACATGGGGCCATCCAGCTCAGGTTGCGAAGGGGTACGACGGTCTCGAAGACCTTGTAGCGGTAATTGCTGGCGCTCAGAACGATCTCTGCCCAGGCTGGCAGCGCCGGCGCGGTGACCGGGTCCTTGTCGACCTGGCTGTTGCGCGCGACGACCGCGATGCGCAGCGCCGAGGCTCTCGCCCAGCGACAGGCAAACTTCTCCTGGTCGGGCGGAGTGGGTTGCTGCGGTGTTGCCTGATCCCAGGTCGTGGGTGTGGTTGCGTGTCCGTATTGGGCACGCAGGCTGACGATGTTGTTGGCGATCGGCACCCAGGCGGCGCTGCAGGTTGGAGGGTCAAGCGCCGTACAGGCGGCGCCGCAGTCGTCTTGCCGGTAGTCACAGACCGTCAGGTTGCCGGCGCGGATGGCGTAAGCGAGTATTCTTGGGTTGTTGCCAAGGTTGAACAGCGTCCCGCCCTCGACGGCGCCGCTGCCCGACACGAAGACGTTCGGCGCTTCAACATCCGAAACCGGGGCCAGAGTGAGACTGCAGCCGGGCAGCGGCGCCGATGGGGCGGCGACGACCTGATCTGCGGGCGGACCCCCATCCACAGCCTTGTGAAAATTCCCCGGCGTCTGGACCGCGAGTTGGATGCCGTTGATCGCGGTGATCACCTCGCCTTCCGGGGCACCCCCGCCGTTACCATAAGCGACGAGCAGGGTGTCGGTGTTGGCGTCGCCGGCCGGGACCTCGAGGACGCTGGCGGCGGTCTGCGGGTTGATGATCACCGGGGCAAGTTGCGTGAGCGTACGGCTTGGCAGCACCAGAGCGCAACCGAGGGCGTTCAATGCATTGAAGCCGTAACCCGCCTCGCGGATGTCGCGTTGCAGGGTATAGATCGCCATCGCGCCGTTGCTTTGCGCGTCGCCGGTGCCGGTCGTCGTTCGCTTCTGCCCTTCGGCCGAGGCGAAAACCTGCATCATGATGATGATCCCGATCATGCCGATGACCATCGCGACCATCACCTCGACCAGTGTGAAGCCTCTTGCTTTGGCCATCGCGGGCGGTATTGGGTGTAAGTTCATGGCGGTCTAGGGGTTGCGGACGATTTGTGAGACGACGCGATGGCTGTGGAAGGAATTGGTCCCACTCGTGGGCATTTGCGGGGTGCGCCAGCGCATGGTGATGGCAATGTCCGCGCGGGGAGTAATGTCCGCGACGGGAGGATCGGGAGTGACAATCACATCCACAATCGGCAAAGTCTCGACGACGCCGCTCGACGCGGCGACGACGCCCGGGAGTCCATCGATCCCCTGCACATCGGCGAGCCAGGCGTTGTATTGGTCGCCGCCATTCTCAAAAGCGGTCTCCAGGGCGTCGGGGGCTAAACCGCTCGCCCACATCTGCCCGATCAGCCGGTTGGCCAGCAGGCTGGCGTCGGTACGATACTTGGCGTCGCTGGTGAGCTGGATCGACGTCGCCTGCAGGGCGACCAGCGAAAGGATGCCCAGCGAGAAAATCAGGATGCCGATCAGCGCCTCGAGCAGCATGACGCCTGCCTGGGCTTTGGCGGTGTTGGGCGGTCGGTTCATGTGCAGGCCTGCGCGTCGCCGACGGCCAGGGCCGGATCCGGATCGCACATGCGGATCTGGCCGAAGCGTGTCACCATGATCCGCAGGCAACGAATCGGCCCGCTGGGCAGACAAAGCTCGCCGGTCGCACTGGCGACATCGATCACAACGTTACCGGTAGTGCGCCCCAGGCTGTTGAACAGCACTTCCGAGCGGTTGGTCATTAGGGTAGCAGCCGAGGATCCTTCGGCACCACTGCGGGACTGGATGATGAAAGGGTTGTCCGCTAGTGCGTCGTCAGAAGGGTCGGCATCTTCCGCGACCGGAGCAATTTGGCATTTACCGGCTGGGCTGCGGATACTGACGACCCAGTTCCAAACGGAGGTGCTCAGATCATTCGCAATTAGCGCACAACTCTCATCGGCGCTATCTACGAGTCTAAAGCCCACCGTCGTATTGCGCCGTACCGCCTCGGCCCGGGCCAACTGCAGGCCGTTCTGCACCGACTCGGCTGCCGTGCGCACCTTGGCGTTACGCAGCCAGTTGCTGAAGGCCGGCATGGCGATCGCCAGAAGCACGCCGAGAATGGCCACGCCAATAATCAGTTCGACCAGACTGAAGCCGCGCCAGGTTTTCAACAGCCACCTCCCTTGCTGGTGACCCAACAATTATCAGGGCTGTGCGCAGTCCAGCCTGCTGGGGCGGAAGCGGTGAAGGGGCTGGTCTTGTTGTTGCCCTGGTCGACTGTGTAGATGAAACCCAGCATCGAACTCTTGCCGGTGGCGGTCAGAACATAGGCGTTGGCGTCGGTTATAGCTGCCGGGCAGGCCGCCGTGAAATCGAAATAACTGTCTCTGATGTCAGCGGCGCACCTCGGAGCGGCGAAATAAGTATGGTTGTCCTGGAAAAACTGTTCCATGCTTGCACGCCGTTCGGCCAGTCCCGAGGTGGCGTGCGTAATTCTCGACCGAATCAGGTAATCGGTGTAGCCGGGTATGGCGATTGCCGAGAGAATGCCGATGATGACCACGACGATCATGATCTCGATCAAGGTAAAGCCGGTTTGTCTGTTCACAGCGTCGATCTTCCTCGGGAGCAGCTTGGGGGGGCCGGGCGTAACGGCGACTGATGCCATCATAGTCCAGGACGGGTCTGGAGCAAGTGCCGAGCGATGTACGGCAGCCGTTGGGGGACGAGTGGCGCGGTGTGCGCAACCGGGAGCAGTAGAATCCTGCTTTCGGCTCCTCCGGCATTTTCATTTCAGACAGTGCGCTTCTCGATAGGGGCATTCACGGGCCGTTCAGCGGAGCAGGAACAGTGGCGCAGGCTGCTCTGGGCGCTCGCCGGGTCGTTACTGCTCCATTGGGGCGTGTGGACGGTTCTGCGGCCGGGTGCGGGGGCGGCGGGGCCGGTTCTGGTCAGGTCGACCGTGTTCGCAACGCTGCGCAGCACGGCCCGCGCGGCGCCACCGGCGGTCATCGAGGTGCCTGGCGATGCGACCCCGGCGGCGTCCCCAGACGCTCCTTCGGTGCGCGTTGCGGAGTCGGAGCCAGCGCTGCCGCCGGAGCCTGCCGAATCCGCCCAAGCGACGTCACTGGTCGCGACGTTGGGCCAGCAGCGGCTGGAGGCGCAGCTTCCACCCTACCTCGTGGCTCCTTTCTCCATCGACGCGTCGCAGGGTCCCTGGTATTTCCCGCGTTCGGAACTGACGGTTGCTCCGAAGCTGCTGGACGAGCCGCTGATACCGCAGCCGGAGAAGCCGGGCACTGCCGGGCAGCGTACCGGCAAGGTGGTGTTGCGGGTGTTCGTCAGTGCCGGCGGTACGGTCGACCGCGTCGAAGTGGCCGGCAGCAGCTTGCCGGCCGTTTTCGACGAGGCTGCAACTGCAGCCTTTGCGCGATTGCGTTTCCGTCCGGGCGAGATCGAAGGCGTGGCGGTCAACAGCGAGGCGCGTTTCGAAGTAGTGTTCGACGGCAGCGAAGCCGACAGCAGCCATGCGACCGACCGGATCGGCATTCGTAACCACTAACCAAATGGTGTCGGTTGGTGCAGTGCCCCCTGACCCTGGAGGCGTTACCTGTATCGCGCCAAGTGTCGGAAAACTTTACAGTGAAGTCGACTATTTGAAAAGCTATCACAATAAATCATATATATGAAATCATAGCATGGTTATTGCTTTCTTGTTTTCGAGGCACTTTGCTCGATGCCCATGTAAAGTCTTTTCTGTAGTGCCCACCCAAAACAAGGGAGATCCATCATGTCACCACGTCCTTTCGCCAAGCTGGCCTTGGCTTCTGCAGCGATTTTCGTTCTGGCCGCGCCAGCAGTTGAAGCGGCTGCCATCCATGACGCCGGACTGTTCACGACGGTATTGCCCGCCAACGATGACGGTTCCACAGCTTCCGTTGGCATCGGTTTTTCGATCGATTTCTACGGTAGTAGCCTTAGCTCATTGTTTGTCAACAACAATGGCAACGTGACTTTCAGCGGCCCCTTGGGTACCTACACGCCCTTCGGAATCACGGGTGTTTCGACACCGATGCTGGCGCCTTTCTTTGCCGACGTGGACACGCGTGCTGGCAATACGGTGACCTACGGGACGAATGTTCTGGGAGGAAAGAGTGTTTTCGGCGTCAACTGGATCGATGTTGGCTATTATGGTGCCCACACCGACAAGCTGAACAGCTTTCAGTTGATCATCACTGACCGCAGCGATGTCGCGGCCGGCGATTTCGATTTCGAGTTCAACTATGACAAGATCGAGTGGGAGACGGGTGACGCGAGTGGTGGTACGGGCGGCCTGGGAGGCGTTTCGGCAGCCGCAGGCTGGACCAATGGAACAGGAACGTACTACGAGTTCCCGGGTTCCCTGGTCAATGGTGCTCTTCTTGACGGGGGCTCCGACGCTCTCATCGCCAGTCATCTCAATTCCTCTACCGACGGTCAGTACATCTTCAGGGTTCGTAGCGGACACGTCGTTTCCGTTCCCGAACCGGCTACGCTGGTGCTGCTGGGTCTGGGCCTGCTCGGCGTGACGGTCACGCGTCGGCGCTCTTCCTGAGCGTTTCCGCCTTTCGCAAAACGGCCGCCTGACGGCGGCCGTTTTTTTGGGTGCGTGGCAGACCAGTCGGCGGTCGGGCGCTCTCGCGGTGAGCAGGACACGCACAGGCATGCTCGGCCCCTGAAGGTTTGCGCTGCCTGAAGGTTTGCGCTGTCCGGCGAGGTTCTGACCGACCAGAGGGGAAGCCGCGGCTTACTGCAGTTCGCGGGGCAGGGCAAAGGTCACGTTCTCCTCGGCGCCGTCGAGTTGCTCCACTTTCGCGCGGTCGCCTCCCGACAGGCGATCGACGACGTTCTGCACCAGAACTTCCGGAGCCGAGGCACCGGCGGTGACGCCGATACGGCTGGCACCGCTGAGCCACTCCGGGTCGATCTGTTCGGCCTGGTCGACCAGGTAGGCGCGGCTGCCGATCAGTTCGGCGACCTCGCGGAGTCGATTCGAGTTGGAACTCGACCGGCTGCCGACGACGAGGACCACTTCAGTGTTGCGCGCCAGTTGCTTGACCGAATCCTGCCGGTTTTGCGTGGCGTAGCAGATGTCGTCCTTCTTCGGGCCGATGATTTCGGGAAAACGCTCCTTCAAGGCGGCAACGACCTGCGCGGCGTCGTCGACCGACAAGGTGGTCTGCGTGACGTAGGCCAGGCTGGCCGTGGACTTGACCTGGAGTTGGCGCACATCGGCGACGGTTTCGACGAGGTACATGCCGTCGCCACTCTGTCCCATCGTGCCTTCGACCTCGGGATGTCCCCTGTGACCGATCATCACGATCTCACGGCCTTCCCGGCGCATTCTGGCGACTTCGAGGTGCACCTTGGTGACCAGCGGGCAGGTGGCGTCGAAGACCTTGAGGCCGCGTGCCGCGGCTTCCTCGCGCACGGCTTTCGAGACCCCGTGGGCACTGAAAACGACCGTGCCGCCAGCCGGTACGTCGGCCAGTTCGTCGATGAAAATGGCGCCCTTGGCACGCAGGTTGTCGCAGACGAAGAGGTTGTGTACCACTTCATGGCGAACATAGATCGGCGCACCGTACTTCTCGATGGCACGCTCGACGATGGCGATGGCGCGATCGACGCCGGCGCAGAAGCCGCGGGGATTGGCGAGAATGACCTGCATGCTGGATCTCACATGATGGCGATGACTTCGACCTCGAAGCGGAGGGCTTTGCCGGCGAGCGGGTGGTTGAAGTCGAAGAGCGCGCTGTTGTCGGTCAGTTCGCGCAGAAAACCGGCAAAGTTGCCGGCGCCGTCGGGCAAACTGAATTCCACCAGCGAGTTGACCCGGAGTTCGATCTCCGGGGGCAGGGCGCTGCGCGCGATACGTTCGACGAGGCGTGGGTTGTAGGCACCAAAGGCGTCCGTTGCCGCCAGCTGGAAGACCTGACGCTCGCCGACAGCCATTCCGAGCAGGCACTGTTCGAGCGTTTCCGCGATCTGGCCGCTACCCATTTGCAGGGTTGCGGGAGACAGGCCGAAGGTGCTGACGTACTCGTCGCCGTCGCGGTCGCCAAGGCTGTAGTGCAGCGTCAGGAAACTGTCGGCCAGCACCGATGTGATGGTGTTCGCTGGCCGGGTGGCATGGGCTGGCGGTGGCATCAGCGACCTCGCTCGCAGCGCGCGGGATTCTGCTCGACGGGTTTGGCGGCAAACTGGTCCCAGGCCATCAGCAGCGCGCCGATGCAGATCGCCGAATCGGCAATATTGAACGCCGGCCAGTAGAAACCGGCGACGTGCCATTGCACGAAGTCGATCACCGCGCCGAAACGCAGGCGGTCGATGACGTTGCCGAGCGCACCGCCAAGGATCAGCGTGAGTGCCAGCGAGAGCCGGAATTCGCCACTGTGGTGCGGCAGGACACTGACGATCCATGCCGAAATTCCCAGCGCCAGGGCGGTGAAGAACCAGCGCTGCCAGCCACCGGCATCGGAGAGAAAGCTGAAGGCGGCTCCGGGGTTGAAGGTCAGCACCCAGTTGAAAAAAGGGGCGACGTAGATGACGTCGCCAGGCTGCAACCAGGCCAGGATCAGCCACTTGCTGACCTGGTCGAGGAGGACGATGATGCCGGCCAGCACCAGCCAGCGGTCGATGTTACGCGAAGGCACGGGCTTCGCCTTCCGCGTACAGGTTGTCGATGCAGCGGCCACACAGGCCGGGGTGCTCCGGGTGCTCGCCGACCTCGGCGCGCACATGCCAACAGCGCTCGCACTTGGCGTGCGTCAGCGCGGTGCAAAATAATTGGTCGACTGGGTCGCGCACGACCGCCGCCTGCGAGCAGATCAGGACAAAGCGCAGGTCGTCGCCGAGCGAAGCAAGCAACGCGTGCTTCTCGCCGTCGCAGTGCAGTTGTACTGCAGCCTGCAGCGGCGAGCCGATCCTGCCTGCGCTGCGCAGTTCTTCGAGGGCGCGCATGACTTCGCCGCGGTAGGTCCGGATCTTGCCCCATTTTTCGAGCAGTTCGCCTTCGCCGGCCGGTGCCGGTAGCGGTTGCCAGGTCTCGAACATGACCGACTGTTCCCGGTCACAGCTTTGCAGTTGCCAGATCTCCTCGGCGGTGAAACAGAGGATCGGCGCCATCAGCTTGGTCAGGCATTGCAGGATGTGCCACAGGGCGCTTTGCGCCGAGCGGCGCGGCGCGGAAGCGGCGGCAGTGGTGTAGAGACGATCCTTGAGGATATCGAGGTAGAAGCCGCCGAGATCCTCGGAACAGAAGGTCTGCAGCGACTGCACGACGCGGTGGAACTCGAAGCGCTCGTAGTCGGCTTCGCATTGCGCCTGCAGTTGCCGGGTCATGGCCAGCGCGTAACGATCGATTTCCAGCCATTGTTCGATCTCCAGGAGATCGCGGCTGGCGTCGAAGTCCGCGGTATTGGCCAGCAGGAAGCGCAGGGTGTTGCGGATGCGGCGGTAGGATTCGACGACGCGCTTGAGAATCTCGTCGGAGATCGAGAGTTCGCCGGAGTAGTCGGTAGCCGCGACCCACAGGCGAAGGATCTCGGCGCCGAGGGTGTCGCCGATTTTCTGCGGCGCGATCACGTTGCCCCGCGATTTCGACATTTTCAGGCCCTTGCCGTCGACCACGAAGCCGTGCGTCAACAGGGCCTTGTAGGGCGCCTTCCCGTCCATCGCACAGCCGATCAGCAGCGAACTCTGGAACCAGCCACGATGTTGATCGGAGCCTTCGAGGTAGAGATCGGCGGGGTAGGCGAGTTCGCTGCGATGCGAGCCGCGCAGGACGCTCGAGTGCGTCGCACCGGAGTCGAACCAGACGTCGAGGGTGTCGCTCATCTTCCGGTATTGCTCGGCTTCGGCGCCGAGCAGTTCTTCGGCGTCAAGCGCGAACCAGGCTTCGATGCCGGCCTTTTCGACGCGCTGGGCGACGGCTTCGATGAGTTCGACGGTGCGTGGATGCGGCGCACCGGTCTCGCGATGCAGGAAAAAAGGCAGGGGAACGCCCCAGTTGCGCTGACGCGAGACGCACCAGTCGGGACGCGTGCGCATCATCGCTTCGAGACGCGCGCGACCCCAGGTCGGGAAGAAGCGCGTTTCGTCGACCGCGCGCTCGGCGCACCAGCGCAGCGTGGGTTCCTCTTCGCTGACGGGCGTCGCCGCGGCTTCGGACGACGTCGGGCGGTGATCCATGCCGATGAACCACTGCGTGGTGGCACGGAAGATGATCGGTGTCTTGTGACGCCAGCAGTGCGGATAACTGTGCTGGATCTTCTCGGATTGCAGCAGGTGGCCGTTGGCGGCGAGTTCCTGCAGCACCAGCGGGTTGGCCTCCCAGACCGATCTGCCGGCAAGTTCGCCGACGCCCAGCGCCGGGGTGCCGGCGACGAATCGGCCGTCGTCGCCGACCGGATTGTTGACCGGCAGACCGTACACCTTGCCGATCAGGTAGTCGTCGGTGCCATGCGCGGGCGCCGTGTGTACCAGGCCGGTGCCGGCCTCGACGGTGACGTGCCGGCCGCAGATGATGGCCACATCGCGCGGCTGAAAAGGGTGTTTGAGGAGCACGTGTTCGAGCGCCGCACCTTTGGCCGAACCGATCACCGTTCCGGCGAGGGCATAGCGCTGCAGGCAGGCAGCGGCCAGTTCACGCACCAGGATCAGGGCGCCGCGGGGCGTGTCGATCAGTTCGTAGTCGAAGTCCGGGTGCGCGCTGACGGCCTCGTTGGCCGGCAGCGTCCACGGCGTGGTCGTCCAGATCACGGCGAAGGCCGGCCCGCGCAGGTGCGTCAGGCCGAAAGCCCGCGCCAGCTTGTCGGCGTGATTGGGGTGTACTTCGAAAGCCACATCGATCGCCGACGAGGTCTTGTCTTCGTATTCGACCTCGGCCTCGGCCAGCGCCGAACCACAATCGAGACACCAGTTCACTGGTTTCAGGCCCTGGTAGAGGTAACCCTTCTGCAATATCGCGCCGAGCGCACGGATTTCGTCGGCTTCGGTCTTGAAGTTCATGGTCAGATAGGGCTTGTCCCAGTCGCCGAGAATACCGAGGCGGATAAAATCCTTCTTCTGGCGCTCGATCTGTTCGCCGGCGAAGGCGCGACACAGTTCACGCACCCGCTCGGCCGGGACATGCTTGCCGTGCAGCTTTTCGATCTGATGCTCGATCGGCAGGCCATGGCAGTCCCAGCCCGGAACATACGGTGCGTCGAAGCCCGCCAGCGTCTTCGAGCGGACGATGACGTCCTTGAGGATCTTGTTGACCGCGTGCCCGATGTGAATATCGCCGTTGGCGTAGGGCGGGCCGTCGTGCAGCACGAAACGGGGACGTCCCTGCGAGACCTCGCGGATCCTCTCGTAGAGTTTTGTCTCCTGCCAGGCGGCGACCCACTGCGGTTCGCGTCGAGCCAGGTCACCTCGCATCGGAAAAGGCGTGTCGGTGAGGTTGAGGGTTTTCTTGTAGTCGGCCATGGCGGTTCTCAGAACTGGAAGTACGCTTTCGCCGCGGCAACGTCGCTGGCGATTTGCGCCTTCAAGGCGTTGAAATCGGGGAATTTCATTTCGTCGCGCAGCTTGTGCAGGAAGCGGACGTTCAAATGGGCGCCGTAGATGTCGGCGCTGAAATCAAAGAGATGCACTTCGAGCAGTGGTCGTACGACCTGATTGGCGCTCGGTCGGTATCCAAGGTTGGCAGCACCCTGGTGCGGGCCACCCGGCAAGCCCTTGACTTCGACCGCGAATACTCCCTGCAGTGCGGGTCGTTCGTGCTTGATGCGGATGTTCGCCGTATTGAAGCCCAGTTGCCGCCCGATCTTGTCGCCATGGACCACACGTCCATCGATCGAGTAGGGGCGGCCGAGCAGACGTGCCGCATGTTCGAGATGGCCGGCCTGCAGCGCGTCGCGAACGGCCGAACTCGAGGCGCGCTCGCCGTCGAGGGTGACGCTGTCCATGGCCTCGACCTGAAAGCCGAGGCGGGCGCCGGCGTGGTTCAGCAAAGCGAAGTCGCCGGCACGCCTGGCACCGAAGCGAAAGTCGTCGCCGACGATCAGGTGCCGCACGCGCAAGGCGCCCAACAGCACCTGCTCGATGAATGCTTCGGCGCTCAGGGCGGCGAAGCGGGCGTTGAAGTGGCAAACGTGGACCAGGTCGACGCCGTCGTCGGCAAGCAGTTCGAGCTTTTCACGCAGCGTCGACAGCCGCGAGGGGGCCGCTTCCGGGGCAAAGAATTCGCGCGGGTGCGGTTCGAAAGTGAGCACTGCCGCCGGCAGGCCGGCTTCCCTGGCGGCTGCCGTCAGACGCGCCAGCAGTGCCCGATGGCCGAGATGGACGCCATCGAAGTTGCCGATGGTCAGGACGGTAGCACTGTGCGTGGTCTGTGAGAAACCGCGATAGACGAGCATCGGGCGGCAAGGGAAGGCCAAAGAACTCGCGATTATAGCGGCATTTCGCTGGCTTGATGCTCTTGATACTTGCTCAACGCGTCTCAAACATCCGGATGACGCTTCAATGGTTTCTAGTGTCGACGCAATTTACACTGCGCCAATAGGCGCATACGACAAAAAAAGCAAAACTGTATTAAGTCAGTTTGTTGCTTGTTATGGCACGAAGCATGCTTATTTATTTGTGTAGCACTTTCTAACTTAACAATTGCGGAGGTATCATCTCAATGAATACAACAAGACAAATTTTTGCAGGCGCAGTAGTTGCCTTGGCGGTGGCTGCGAGTGGCGCCCAAGCCGGTCAGGTTATCACCAGCACCAACGGCTTGGCCTCCATAGTCACTTATGACTCAGATCTTTACATTTCCTGAGCAGATCGGGTCACGGGGTAGCGTGGGCGAGAGCCGGAACGATGGCTTGTTCAGTGATTCGACAAGCGGCGGCGATGGTCGAGCGACCCAGGCGGGTGAGGTAGTAGCGATAGCCATGAACGACCTTCTTGATGAGGCCGAACTGGCGCAGGCGCCAAAGCTGGCG
>JAKOZI010000218.1 GCA_029780075.1 Pseudomonadota bacterium | reverse complement strand
AAATTGCAGCGCAAGGTCCGGTACTGGCCACTCTTCAGGGCTTCGATCATGGCATCGGCGATTTCCGCTGCCTTCATCCACGGCCGTTGCTCGAAGGGTACCACGTCGCTCAATACTTCCTGATAGGTCTCGCCGGCAAACTTGTTTGAGCGGTTGCCATTCCAGAAATAGGTTACATGCCCGAATTTCTGCGTTTCCGAGCAGGCAAACTGGGTAATGCCTGATTTGGCAAACCACTCGCCCATGGTGTCGAGAATGGCTGGTGGATCGACCAGAAAGCGCTTCGGGAGCTTGAGGTCGCCGTCATACTGCAACATCCCGGCGTAGGTCACGTTGGGCACGCGCACGCGGTCGAACTTGTCGAAAGTGGCCTCTTCAAAAGCACGCGTGATCTCGATCGAGCGGTCGCCGCGAAAGTTGAAAAAGACGACCGAGTCACCGTCCTCGATGGTACCAACGGGCCGGCCACCGCTGGCGATCACGAACGGAGGCAGATCCTGGTCAATCGTTCCTGGAAACTTGAGACGCAATGCCTCTACGGCAGCCGAAGCACAATCGTACTGTTCGCCCTCGCCGAGGACATGCGTGCGCCAGCCCTTTTCGACCATGTTCCAGTTCGCCTCATAGCGATCCATGGTGATGTTCATCCGGCCACCACCCGAGGCAATGCGGGCGTCGAAACCGCCGCTGCTCACGTCGGCCAGGAAGGCCTCGAAAGGCAGCAGATAGTCGAGGGCGCTGGTTTCCGGGACGTCACGCCCGTCGATCAGGATGTGAATCCGCGCCACCGGTACACCTTCTTCCTTGGCGCGCAGGACCAGGGCTTGCAGATGATCGATGTGGCTGTGCACATTGCCATCGGAAAAGAGGCCGATGAAGTGGATCACCCCGCGGCCGGCTTTGGTCCCGGCAATGACCTGCCGCCAGGCCGCGCCCTCCCAGATCGACCCGGAGGCTATCGCTCCGGCAACCAGGGCTGCGCCCTGACTGTAAACCTGCCCGGCGCCAATGGCATTGTGACCGACTTCGGAGTTGCCCATGTCTTCGTCGGAAGGCATGCCCACGGCGGTACCGTGGGCGCGCAAGGTGATATTCGGGTACTTGGCAAAGAGATGGTCGAGGGTGGGTTTCCTGGCAGCAGCGATGGCGCTGCCGACATCGGACCTGGCAATGCCGTAGCCATCCATGACGATCGTGACGATGGGGCCCTGAATTCCAGGGAAAGAGGCAGACTTCTGCAACATGATGGATTCCTGGGGAGGTGGAGAGTTGGGAGCAAAGGCCACTACGCATCGGCAAGCAGCGGCGTCTGTGCCAGTATACCGCAAGCCTCTTCTGGCGACCGCGGTTGGCTGAGCCAACTACGGCGATTACTGCTCCTGGAGGCTGGCTGATGAGGCTACCCGCTTGATCCGGTGCCGCAAGCGCGTTCGCCTGACCTTGAGCCTGGCGTGCCGGTTCCCGGAACCGCTTCTGCGCGTTCGCCGCCGGGCCCGGTAGCGCGCGACCAGCAGGGCGACCTTGCCGACCAACAGCAGCAGGAGCAACAGCCAGACCAGGGGATACTGCAGAATTTCCTTGAGCAGCTGCCAGACTTCCCCGGCAGGGTTCGAGCCTGCTGGCGGGGTCAAGGGTTGTGGGCCACGGGCACTGCGTTGTTCCATGCGCTGCTCAAGCGAGCCGGCAGCCGGCTGGACGATGGCCAGCGAAGCATCGCCGTGCCCAAAAGACAATTCCCCGCCACGCGCAGCGTAATGAAAACCTTCGATGCCGGCCAACGAGAAGGTGACTTTCCCATCCGGGTCGATGCGTGCATCCGTGGCTGCGGTGAGTACCTCAACAACCGACCCCTCGAATTCGAGGACCAGCGCGGCGATTCTCTCACCGGCGTCGGAAGCCACGTTGGGGTCGGATGTCGCCTGGCGGGACAACGACGAACCCCGGATCGGTTGTGTCTTCCCGTCCACCATCGGGCGCAGAGTTGACAGGGCGTCCGACGGATCGATCCCGGCCACTCCCGAATTGCCGTCTTCGACCACGACGAGTCGTCCAGGCCAGGACTCTGACGACACCCGGTCGCTGCCCGACGCGAGGTTGGAGGGAGAAACGGGGCGGCCATCATTTTCCACCGCTGAACGGAAATGCCCGAGTGTGTCCGCGACGGCTGACGGACGCGTGCCTGCAGGGATTCGCGCCACCGCAGCGACCTCCGTTTGCTGCCGAGCAATTCCGACGATCGGCGTCCCCTCGGGCTGGGTAATGGGATGCGCACGCGCATTGCCGACCAACTGTACCGTCACCAGCAGCCCCACTCCCAGACAGCATCGCGTCCAGCGTGAGATCATTGCGGAGGTCACAAGGACGTGGTGAGCACGGCGCGGAAGACTTGCACTCATCGATCTGCTGCCATGCGCCAAGCCTTACGGCCACTGTACAAGTTATAGAATAATCGAAAAACACTCGTTGAGCGCTACTTTCTCCCGGCAAACGCAGGGCCAGGGGCGTTTGCCGTGCAACCTCGGACGATCGCCAGATGGACAAAACGGCTCAACAATCGACGGCCTGGCATTGCCTCCCCCTTGAAACAGCGGCGGCGCGCCTGGAAGCCAGCTTCGACGACGGACTGCGTGAAGACGAGGTGCTTGAGCGCCGGGCGGTGCACGGAGAGAATCGCATGACACCGAAAGCGGGCAAGGGGCCATTACTCCGCTTTGCTCTGCAGTTCGGTCAGCCGCTGGTCCTGGTCCTGCTGCTGGCCGGTACGGTAACCGCCCTGCTCGGCGAATGGGTCGATGCCGGGGTGATCTTTGGCGTCACTCTGATCAACGCGGTGATCGGCTTCATTCAGGAAGGTCGCGCTGAGAATGCTTTGGCTGCGCTGGCCCGCTCATTAAAAAGCGAAGTTACCGTCCTGCGTGGTGGCTGCAAACAGCGCCTTTCCTCGACGGCACTGGTGCCCGGCGATGTCGTTCTGCTGACGGCAGGCGACAAGGTTCCGGCAGACCTGCGCCTCTTCCTGGCCAAAGACCTGCGGGCCATTGAAGCCATGCTGACCGGTGAGTCGACTGCGGTTGCCAAGCACAACGATGTGCTGCCGGAGGACACCTTGCTCGCCGAGCGCTGCAACATGGCTTACGCGGGCACGGTGATGATCAGCGGCCAGGGGGCCGGCGTCGTGGTGGCCACCGGCGACCGTACCGAAACCGGCCGCATTTCGCGACTGATCGCCGACACCCCGGATCTTGCGACGCCGCTCACGCGCAGAATGGCGGTATTCAGCAACTGGCTGCTGATTGCCATCGGCTTGCTGGCAGTGCTCACCTTTGCCGTCGGCCTGTGGCGCGGCGAGTCGGCATTTTCCATGTTCATGGCCGCGGTGGCACTCGCTGTAGGAGCGATCCCCGAGGGCCTGCCGGCGGCGATGACCATCACCCTGGCCATCGGCGTCTCGCGCATGGCCAAACGGCGGGCCATCATCCGCAAGTTACCCGCCGTCGAGACCCTGGGCAGTACAACCGTGATCTGTTCGGACAAAACCGGTACGCTGACAGAGAACCAGATGACGGTGCGCGAGCTTTACGCTGGCGGCCTCCGCACGACAGTCAGCGGCAACGGCTATGCGCCCAATGGCAAGGTCGGCGAGGGCACGAAGATCGGCGGCGGGTTGCGGGAATGCTTGCTGGCCGGCGTACTGTGCAACGACGCTGCACTGCACAAGGCTAACCGGCACTGGGAGGTTGTCGGAGACCCGACCGAGGGCGCACTGCTGGTCGTCGCACGCAAGGCCGGGTTTGACGAAGGGACTCTGCAGAAACTGTTTCCCCGCCTCGATGAAATCCCGTTCGATTCAGCACGCCAGTACATGGCGACACTGCACGACATCGAAGGCGTCCGCCTGGCCTATTACAAAGGGGCGCTCGAACAGTTGTTGCCACACTCGCGGAGCATGCTCGATGCCGATGGGCTGGCAGTCGCCGTACGCAACAAGGAGATCGAGCTCGCCGCCCGCAACATGGCGGAAACCGGTCTGCGTGTTCTGGCGGTGGCACGTCTCGCCGTCGGCTCGGCACGGTTGCTGGATCCTAGCGCGTCCGAGGCCGGCCTGGAGTTCATCGGTCTGGTGGGAATGGTTGATCCGCCACGCCCGAAAGCGATCACCGCAGTCAGAACCTGCCATGCAGCCGGGGTCGAGGTGAAGATGATCACCGGCGATCATGCATTCACGGCACTGTCGATTGCCTGCCAACTGGGGATTGCCAACAACGGCGAAACGGCGCTGACGGGTCGTGACCTCGCCGCGCTCGACGACGAAGGGTTACGCGCCGTTGTCAGGACAGTCAACGTCTTCGCGCGTGTCGATCCGTCTCAGAAGCTGCGTCTGGTGCGTGCCCTGCAGGCCAACGGAGAAGTGGTAGCAATGACCGGTGACGGGGTTAACGACGCACCGGCCCTGAAGCAGGCCGACATCGGCATCGCCATGGGCCTGGCTGGCACCGAAGTCGCCAAGGATGCTGCCGACATGGTGCTCACGGACGACGATTTTGCTGCCATCGAAGCGGCAGTCGAGGAAGGGCGCGGCGTTTACGACAATCTGGTGAAGTTCATTACCTGGACCTTGCCCACCAACTTCGGTGAAGGCCTGGTAATCCTGGCTGCTGTTCTCGCCGGCGCCACCTTGCCGATTACCCCTCTGCAGATTCTCTGGATCAACATGACGACTGCCGTCTTCCTCGGCCTGATGCTGGCCTTCGAGCCGATCGAACGCGCCATCATGCATCGACCGCCGCGCCCACCGGCGACACCGATTCTCGACGCGGCACTGGTCTGGCGAATCATTCTGGTCAGCCTGTTGCTGCTCGCCGGTTCCTTCGGACTCTTCCTGCTGGAAATGGCGCAAGGGAACTCGCTTGCCGAAGCAC
This sequence comes from Pseudomonadota bacterium, assembly GCA_029780075.1. Taxonomy (GTDB): domain Bacteria; phylum Pseudomonadota; class Gammaproteobacteria; order Burkholderiales; family Rhodocyclaceae; genus Accumulibacter. Next base: position 18,822 of record JAKOZI010000218.1, on the reverse strand, counting down.
GCACGGTGGCGGTGAATGTCTTTGTCGTGGTCGAGGCGATGTACCTCTTCAACTGCCGGTCATTGACACACCCGGCGCGACGCGTCGGCTGGTTCTCCAATCCCGCGATCTGGTATGGAATACTGATCATGGCCTTGCTGCAGGCCTTGCTGACCTATCTGCCATTGATGAATCGCCTCTTCGCCACGGCACCGATCGGCGGCCGGGAATGGCTGGAGATCCTCGCCTTCGGTGTCCTTGCTTATCTCGTGGTTGGCATCGATAAGCGTCTGCGCGCCCAGCGGTGACAGGTGCACGCACCAGGCGGCGCGCCTCTGGCTCGTTCCCGCCGCGCGACCTCAGGTGGCCGGCGGCCGATCGATCCCGCAACGACTACCAGAGCCAGCGCTTAAAAGGGCAAGTCCTTCGGGAAGGCAATCAGATCATCGTGTGCGAGGTTTTCGATCGCTGCCGGGCCGAGCTTTCGGCTATTCCACACGTAGTTGAGTTTGGCGTAGATGACCGGCATCCGGTCGGGCAGCAGTTCGTCGACCGCGTCAGGTTCCGATTCGAGTTCGGCGATGGCCTCTTCCAGCGCATCCATGACATCGTTGAGGGTGGCAAGGACCCAATCGGCGTCCATATGGTGCTCCTTCAATTATGCTTCGGTGACGGCTCGATCACGAGTCGTTGTGGGTCGAGAAGACTGCCGCTACCGATCAAGGATAGCATCGAGGCTGGCAGCGGTGAAGTTTCAGCACAAATTTTCTGCCCTTGGTGCTGCCGGCCATGCTATTTTTTCATTTTCCTTAACCTTGGGAACATGCGGTGATCCTGAATCGCTTGATCGCCATGAGTGTCCTGGCTGGAGTGCTGACGGCCTGCGCAACTAGCGAGTCGCTGCCTGCACGGTCAACTACCGACGCTCGCCAGGAGCGGGGCAAGAACAGCAAGGAACAGAAGCAACTGAAAATGCAGCTCGCCAGTGGTGTTTATCGTTGTGAGTTCGGCCAGAGCATCGAGATTCAGCGGGTTACCGGTAACCTCAACCTGATCGAACTGCGTTGGCAGGGCCATCGTCACACACTGGAGCGCCAAAGGTCTGCCTCCGGTCTCCCCCGCTACGAGGACCCACAGAACGGATTGTTGTGGATTGACCTGCCCTGGAAAAGCGTCCTGATGGATGCCAGCAGCGGGCGACCGCTCGCCAATGAGTGCAAAGTGGCGCAGGGGACAACCACCGGTAGCTGACTGCCGGCTAATGCGTGACGCGGGTATCACCACCGCGGGAAAGAAGACGCACTCTTTCGCCGGGAAGGAAGCGTTCGTCAGTTTCCTGAACGACGGCGACCAGTTGGCCACCATTCAGCCTGACCGTGATTTCGAACGCAACTTTCCTGGTCGCACCTTCCTCTATTGCCGAACCGGCCAAGCCGCCGGCCACCGCACCGAGAATCGCGCCTACGATCTGCCCCTTACCACCGCCAATGTTGCTCCCCGCCACCCCACCCACTGCGGCACCAGCCAGTGTGCCGACACCTGACTTGCTGCCTTGCATGATGACCTCCCGCACGCTCTCGACGGTCCCCAGGCGGACAGACATCTCCTGCCGCGCCTGTTGGGGCGAGTAGACACTGGCCGACTGACTGCTCACGCAAGCGGCAAGGGTGACGCTGACCAGCATCAGGAGAAGCACTCGGAGGAGGTTCATTGCAGTGTCCTTTACCAGGGGGTACTACCAAAAGCCTTGGCAAACAGGTCTGAAATGTCAGCGCGACCTGGACGATGGTTCTGACCACCACGATGAGCGATCTTGATCGCCCCCATCACGGCTGCCAGGCGACCCACCTTCTCCCAGTCCCAGCCGGCGGCAATACCGTACAGCAGACCGGAGCGGTAAGCGTCACCACAACCCGTGGGGTCGACGACGGCCTCGGCCTGAACACTGGGAATCTCATGACAACGACCTTCGGCAAGAATGCGCGAGCCTGCGCCCCCAAGGGTGACGATCAGCGCTTGCACTTCGGTCGCAAGTTGCTCAAGTGATCGGCCCGTTCGATCACACAGCAACTTCGCCTCATAGTCATTGAAACAGGCGTAGTTGGCCAGACGCATGAAACCCAGCAGTTCCTCGCCCGAGAACATCGGCAGGCCTTGTCCGGGGTCGAAGACGAAGGGCACCCCCGCGGCCGCGAGGTCCTGCGCGTGCTGGAGCATGCCGTCACGCCCGTCAGGAGCAACAATCCCAAGCGTAGCATCCCGCACATCGGTCACGCGATTGAGGTGGGAGTAGGTCATGGCACCCGGGTGAAAGGCGGTGATCTGATTGTCGTCGAGATCGGTGGTGATGAACGCCTGCGCCGTAAAGCTGCCGGCAATCCGGCGCACATGCGCGCGCGACAGTCCGAGGTCGTCCAGGCGTACGAGATAGGGATCGGCATCATCACCAACCGTTGCCATGATCAGCGGGTCGCCATCGAGAAGTTTCAGGTTGTAGGCAATGTTGCCCGCGCAACCGCCGAACTCACGCCGCATCTCGGGCACCAGGAAAGCCACGTTGAGAATGTGAATCTGCTCGGGCAGGATGTGATTCTTGAAACGATCATGGAAAACCATGATGTTGTCGAAGGCGATTGAGCCGCAAATAAGAGTGGACATGGACATCCCGATGGTCTAGAGGACTTCTTTGAGGAAAAGTATAGCATTGATGGCGACATGCACCGGTCGCCTGCCGTTTTGGCGGCTGCTGAATCATGGGTAAAACAGGTATAGTCGGTAACCGGCAGCAGTGATCTCGCTGGTTTCAATCCACAGGCGAACATCGACGTCCGTACTCGCCGGGAACGCTTGCTCTGCGAGCGCGGCGGCGGATAGATATTCGTCGGGCAAGAGGAGACGGCGGGCAACTACCCGGTCGCTGGTATCGGTCAATGTCAGTTCGAGAACCGGGTAAGCCTGAGCGTACGTCGCGCGGTTGCGCAGCGTCACTTGCAAGGTCAGCAACTGTTTGCGCTCCTGGTCTACCTGCAGATCAGAGGCCTCGATACTGAGCATCCCGACGCGCCGTGGCAATGGCATGTCGGCACCCAGAACGTCGCTCAGCATGGCGAGTGGAGATTGCAGGCGGGGAACAGAAATGGCAATGTCGGTACGAAAATGAAAGACCAGCTGCCCGACAAGCAGCAGTGACAGGAACACGGCCGCAATTGCAAACGGCCTGGCGGCGGGACTGCCGAGCGCCAGAGCACCCCTGCTGGTCGAGCCCCCCAGCCATCGATCGCCGTCGGTGCTTTCCTGGATGTCATGACAGGGGTTGCGGTTTTCCGCATCTGCGATAATGTCGAGGACATCAGGGGTAGTTTCCGATGGGCTGCCGAGCGGCGACTCCAGACCGCCATCAGTGGGCACTGGAACATTCTGCTCGGAAGCAATCATGCCGGCAGGTGCCGGCGTTCGCAGCGTCTCCTGCGGATCTTGCGGCCGTGAGCGGGTTGCATGTGGTGGGGGTGGTACTGCGGATTCACACCGTTCAACCGGCGCGAGCCGGACAACAGCAGCTTCGGACGAAGCCTCGTCGTCCAGCAGGCCATCGAGGGCATTGAACACCGTCCGGCATTGTCCGCAGCGAACCCTGCCGGCACGTGCCCGGAGCTGCTCGGAGGTGACGCGAAAGATCGTCTGGCAGCTTGAGCAGCGGGTCTTCATCCGCTAGCTCTTTACACCAGCCAGGCAAACCCAACCTTCGCGCGTTCCGGCAACGGCAAGTGGCAGGTAAGGCGCGTAAGCCGCGATCAGTTGTTCCACCTGCTCGACCAGAATCCCTGACAGCGCCAGGCTGCCACCCGGGCGGAGGTATGCGCTGATCGCCGGCGCGAGCACGCGCAGCGGATTGGCGAGGATATTGGCCACCACGAGATCGAACCGGCCATGCACCGCCTGCGTCGATTCCTGGAAACGGGCCTTGACGGCATTATTCTCGGCATTGTCGCGTGCCGAGATCAGCGCCTGCGGGTCGATGTCCACACCCACAACCTCTGTGGCTCCGAGCCTGGCGGCGGCGATGGCCAGAATTCCGGAGCCGCAGCCGTAGTCGAGGATCGACATGCCTGGGCACACGCTCCGCTCAAGCCACTCCAGACACAGGCGAGTCGTCGGATGCGAACCCGTGCCGAATGCCATGCCCGGGTCGAGTACCAGGACAATCGCCTCGGGATCGGGGGCTTGATGCCATGAGGGAACGATCCACAGGCGTTCTGATACGCGAATCGGCTCGAACTGCGACTGGGTCAATCGCACCCAATCCTGCTCGGCGACGGTTTCCTGCGCAAACGCTGGCAACTCGTCGAGGCCGGCCTGCGCTGCGCAGGTGGACAGCAACAGCCCGGCATCGGTATCCGGCTCAAGCAGCGCGACCACCCGCGAATTCTCCCAGCCGGGTTTGCTGATCGAGCCGGGTTCGCCGAACTGCGGCTGTTCGGCGGGGGTCCCGGCATCGGCATCCTCGATACTCACCGCCAAGGCTCCGGCGTCGAGTAGCGCGTCGGCGAGCGCCTCGGCGTGCAGGCAGTCGGTCTGGATGCTGATAGAGAGCCAGGGCATCTTTTTCGCTAGCCGTCAGCCGCCCTTTTTGACCTCGTCCTTGGCCGCGAGCCGATGCTCGAGGTAGTGGATACTCGTACCACCTTCCATGAAACGGGCGTCGTGCATGAGTTCCTGATGCAGAGCGATGTTCGTCTTGATGCCTTCGATGCTCATTTCCGAGAGTGCAATCCGCATGCGGCGGATGGCCTGATCGCGGCTGTCACCGTAGGCAATCACCTTGGCCACCATCGAGTCATAATGCGACGGAATCGTGTAGCCCTGATAAATATGCGAGTCAACGCGGATGCCGGGCCCGCCCGGCGGATGATAGAAGCTGATCTTGCCGGGGGAAGGCACGAAGGTGTAGGGATCTTCCGCATTGATACGGCATTCGATGGCGTGGCCTCGGAAACTGAGGTCACGCTGCCGGAAGCGAAGCTTTTCACCTGCGGCAATACGGATCTGCTCGGCTACGAGATCAACGCCGGAGATCAATTCCGTGACCGGGTGCTCAACCTGGATGCGCGTGTTCATCTCGATGAAATAGAACTCGTTATTCTCATAGAGGAACTCGAAGGTGCCGGCGCCGCGATAGTTGATGCGCCGGCACGCTTCGGCACAACGCTCGCCGATACGCACGGTGTGCCGGGTAGCGATACCGGGGGCTGGCGCCTCCTCGATGATTTTCTGATGGCGTCGCTGCATCGAGCAGTCGCGTTCTCCGAGGTACACGGCATTCCTGAAACTGTCGGCAAGCACCTGAATCTCGACATGCCGGGGATTTTCCAGGTACTTCTCCATATAAACGTTGGGGTTGCCAAAAAAACTCTGGGCCTCGGAACGGGTCATGTTGACCGCATTGATCAGTGCCGCTTCAGTATGCACGACGCGCATGCCGCGTCCGCCACCGCCACCAGCCGCCTTGATGATCACCGGATAACCGACGGCCTTGGCAATCTGCACGATTTCCTTCGGGTCTTCGGGTAATGCGCCCTCGGAACCCGGAACACAGGGCACGCCGGTAATCCGCATGGCCTCCTTGGCAGAAACCTTGTCACCCATCAGGCGGATGGTTTCGGGGCGCGGGCCGATGAAAACGAAGCCTGATGACTCCACCCGTTCTGCAAAGTCGGCGTTCTCTGAGAGAAATCCGTAACCCGGGTGGATGGCCTGCGCGTCCGTGACTTCGGCCGCAGAAATGATCGCCGGTACGTTGAGATAGCTCTGGGAGGATGGCGCCGGACCGATACAGACTGACTCGTCCGCCAATCGAACGTACTTGGCCTCGCGGTCCGCCTCGGAATGGACGACCACGGTCTTGATACCCAGTTCGCGGCAGGCCCGCTGGATGCGGAGTGCGATTTCTCCGCGATTGGCGATGAGGACTTTCCCGAACATGGTGGACAGTTCTCCTTAGCCGACGATGAACAAGGGTTCACCGTATTCGACCGGCTGGCCGTTCTCGATGAGAATGGCCTTGACCGTGCCTGCGCGCTCGGCTTCGATCTCGTTCAACAACTTCATGGCTTCGATGATGCACAGCGTGTCTCCAACCTTGACGACACTGCCAACCTCGACAAACGGTTCTGCTCCCGGACTCGAGGCGCGGTAGAAGGTGCCGACCATCGGGGCCTTGACGGCATCGCCTTCCGGGAGCGGTGGCTCCTCTGCGGCGTTGGCCGGCGGTGTGGCCCCCGCTGGCGCCGCGTGCAGCGGAGCCAGCGGGGGCAGGGCGTAGGCTTGTTGCGCGAGGGCCCCACCGTATTTGACGATACGGACCCTCTCTTCGGCGTCGTTGATCTCGAGCTCGGTAATGCTCGACTCTTCGACGAGGTCAATCAGTTTCTTCAGCTTACGCAGATCCATGGACGGTCTCCGGAGGGTTGTTCTTGCTTGCGCTCAAACCTGGAAAAAGGCAGCAGACACAAGCCGTAGATGAATTCGAAGGCCTCACTCGACGGAGATTCGGCGCAACAGGTATTCGAGCGCAAGCAGGTAACCCTCGCTGCCGAGGCCGGTGATGACGCCAATCGCCAAGTCGGAAAAACACGAGTGATGGCGAAACGATTCGCGGGCGTGTACGTTGGAAAGATGGACTTCGACAAACGGAATGGCGCTCGCAGCGATGGCATCACGCAGCGCGATGCTGGTGTGTGTGTAGGCCGCAGGGTTGATGATCAGGTAGCGCACCCCTTGGGTACTCGCGGCGTGCACCCGCTCGATCAGCGCTCCTTCGTGATTGCTCTGGAAGGCCTCCAGGAGCACGCCGGCTGCGGCAGCTCTGTGGGCAAGGGCAAGATTGATCTCGGCGAGCGTGCTCGAACCGTAATGTTTGGGTTCACGAGTACCGAGGAGGTTGAGATTGGGTCCATGCAGGACCAGCACGGCAACTGTGTCCGGCAACTTCCCGGATTCCGGTGAAGTGTCTTTTTGCTTCTTCATGGCCGCAAGTTTGCCGTAAATCGCAGCATTTTGTCCAGCAGCATGTCTTCAGTCGACAAGCGTTGTACGCAACACGAGGTCCAGGTCGTGCTCAGCAAGCGGCCCCAGGTGGTCCAGGGGTACATCGCCACCCGGACTGACGACCAGGGTATAGGGAAGACTGAGGCTTGCGTTCCCCAATTGGCGGGCCAACTCAACGCCTGCTGAGCCAGAAACCAGCAGCGGATAGCTGACAGGATATTGTCCGGCGAAAGCCCGCACGCTTTCCGTGGTATCGAGAGCAATACCGACAAACTGGACGCCTCGCAGCGCGTACCGGTTCTGCAAACGCGAAAAGGCCGGCATTTCCTCCCGGCACGGTGGGCACCAAGTGGCCCAGAAATTGACGACCAGCGTTTTCCCTTTCCAGGCAGAAAATGAATAGGGTTTCCCGTCCACATCTTCAAGGCGGCTGGCGTACAGATTCGCCAACGCCTGTGCCTTGGCGACCGGTGCCGTCTGTGGGCTCGTGCCAGCGCGGTGGGACCCCACGTACACCCCTGCCAGCAGCGCCACGACGGCCGCGAACATGCCAATCTGGAATAGCCCGACTTTGCTCACCGGGACGGCACTGAGATCGTCGCCAGGAGCTTGATGACGGCGTCGAGGCGCGCCCGCTTGCGAACCTGGCCAGCGCGTGTCCGGAAAGTGACGCGCTCCTCATGCCGCGGGTAGATCACCAGATTGGCAACGGTATCCTCGGCGAGCATCGTCAGTACCGCCTCGGCACGCTCGGTGCGAGGCAGACTATGATGGTAGTCGAAGCGCTCGTTGAGCAGGAAGATTTCCACTTCCTTGGCACTGTCGGGGTACAGCTGAATGTCTATCTCGGCATGACGTCCGGCGATGCCCTCTAGGACCGCCCCCGTCAGGTAGGGATTGAAAGGTTGCATGATGACCATCAGCCGGGCCGCCGTCCGCAACAGGCGAACGCTTCTCTCAGGTTGCTCCTGGTCCTGGAAAAGCCGTTGATAGCTCAGTAGCTCCGCCTCGACTTCAAGGTCATCGGGCAAGGGCGTGCACTCGGGCAAGCCGAGTCTGCGTGCCGCCTTGCGTTTGGCTAGCGCCAGCTCGCTGATGCCTTCCTCGGCCAGCAGGCGGGCGGCAAGAACGGCAATCCGCCAGCGCTGTTGCGAATTGCTCGGGCGTTCCTGGCGGCTGCTCATCGGTGCATCCGGAATTGCCTGGAAAGACAGATTACTGGTCGAATCACGGCACGCGTCCGGCAGGGGTACAATCGGAACACTTTGGTCTGATTTTAACCTGGATTCGGGACATGCACATTCATATCCTCGGCATTGGCGGCACTTTCATGGGCGGCGTCGCGCAACTGGCGCGCGCTGCCGGGCATCGCGTAACGGGCTGCGACAGCGGCGTTTACCCGCCGATGAGCTGCCAGCTCGAAGCCGCCGAGGTCGAGGTCATCGAAGGCTACGACGCCGCGCAAACGGCCTTCGAAGCAGATTACTACGTCGTCGGCAACGCGATTTCGCGTGGCAACCCCTTGCTGGAGGAGATTCTCGACTGCGGCCTGCCTTACATCTCTGGTCCGCAGTGGCTGTCCGAACATGTCCTGAAGGGACGCTGGGTGCTGGCGGTCGCGGGAACACACGGCAAGACGACTGTTTCCGCGATGCTCGCATGGATACTGGAGGATGCAGGACTTAGTCCGGGCTTCCTGGTCGGTGGCGTACCCCTTAACTTTGGCGTTTCGGCTCGCCTGTCAGGAAGTAGCACGGAGTCACCCTTCTTTGTGATCGAAGCCGACGAATACGATACGGCTTTCTGCGACAAACGTTCGAAGTTCCTGCACTATCGCCCGCGTACCACAATTCTCAATAATCTCGAGTTCGACCATGCGGACATATTCCCCGATCTCGCATCGATCGAAACGCAATTTCACCACCTGGTGCGTACGCTGCCGCGCAATGGTCTGATCGTTTCGAACGCAACCGAAGATAACCTCGAGCGGGTATTGGAACGTGGTTGCTGGACGCCGGTCGAGCGATTCAACGCGGCTGGAGGTTGGCGAGTTGAGGGAAGCGACGCCGACGGTTCTCTGCATCTCCTTCAAGGCGACGACCTGGTCGCCAGTACGAACTGGGGCTTGACCGGTGCCCACAACCGCAGCAACGCCATCGCCGCGCTACTGGCAGCCAGACACGCCGGCGTCCCTTTGCAGCGTGGCCTGGCCGCGCTGTCGCGTTTCAGGAATGTCAAGCGGCGTCTGGAGCTTCGTGGAACGGCCGCAGGGGTCGACGTTTACGACGACTTCGCTCACCATCCGACTGCGATTGCAACGACCGTCGCCGGCTTGCGCCGCAAAGTCGGCAGCGCGCGTATTCTGGCTGTCGTCGAACCGCGCTCGAATACCATGAAGCTGGGTGTGATGAAGGCATTGTTGCCCGACAGCCTCGCCGAAGCAGACCTGGTGTTCTGCTACGCGGCGAATCTCGGCTGGAGCGCCTCTGAAGCGCTCGCACCACTGGCCGACCAGGCAATTGTCGAAGACGATCTAGAACGCCTCGTGGCTCGAATCGCCAGCGTCACACACCCCGGCGATCAGGTGCTGGTGATGAGCAATGGCGGCTTTGGTGGCATCCATCAGAAACTACTAAGTGCACTTGCAACCAAGGAATCAGCGCAGGAAGTGGTCCACCAACAATGCGGCGAATAACAGTGTCAGGTAGATGATCGAATAACGAAAGGTCAGCCTGGCCAGTTTGTCGCTGTAATCTCGCCACAGCATAAAGCTATAGACGAGGAAAACGGCGTCCAGGATCAGCGCTGTGGCCAGATACCAGGCTCCGCTCATACCCAGCGTATATGGCAGGACGGTCGCGGCACTGAGCATGACCACGTAGAGCAGGCTGTGCAGGCAAGTGAAGCTTATCCCGTGCGTCACCGGTAGCATCGGCAGGCCCGATTTGGCGTAGTCGGCACAGCGATAACAGGCCAGTGCCCAGAAATGCGGCGGCGTCCAGATGAAGATGATCAGGAACAGCACCAACGCCTCGGGCCCGACATGACCGTTAATCGCGGTCCAGCCGAGCAGGGGTGGCATGGCTCCGGAAGCCCCTCCGATGACGATATTCATCGGCGTCGCTGGCTTCAACAGTACTGTGTAGATCAGTGCGTAGCCGAGAAAAGTGGCCAACGTCAACCACATCGTCAGTGGATTGACGAAGGTGTGCAGTACCCACAACCCCAGTCCTCCGACAAATGTCGCGAGGGTCAGTGTTTCGGTCGCCGAAACTTCGCCACGCGCCGTCGGGCGGGCGCGCGTACGCGCCATCAACGCGTCGATGTTTTGTTCTATCAGGCAATTGATCGCCGCTGCGGCGCCGGCGACCAGGGCAATACCGATCGACGCCGCGATAAACAGCGCGAATGGCGGGAATGACGGAGCGGCAAGAAACATTCCGATCATCGCCGTAAACACGATCAGGCTGTTCACCCGCGGCTTGCACAACTCGAAGAACGCCCCCAGGCGTTGGCCAGCCGAACGATGGGAACTGCTGCTCATAACGGCCATAGACGGTCCTGTTCTATCCAACCCATGAATACTTCAGCAGGCGCTCGAGGTCCCTGAGCATGCCCTGCCCCTCTGAATTTTCAGGGTAGCGCATCATCACATTGCCAAGCGGATCGATGACGTAGAAGCGGTAGCGCGCGTCAAGCATCATCCGGTAAAGTTGGCCGCTCTGGTCGCCATCGGGTGCAGCGATCAACAGATCCGGATAGGCGCGCCGCAACTCCGGCAGTGCTGGATCGGCTCGCAGTAACGCCGCACTGTCCCCTAGCAGGACGCGCCGAAGGCGCACCATTTCCTTGTTGAGGGCCACCTGCACCTGCCGGATTTGCCGCAAGTCCTGCTGACAAACCGCAGCGCAGGGCCCGGCATTAACCATGACCAACGTCCACTTCCGGCGGAGATCCGCGGTCGGCAGGAGTCGCCCGTCGACAAGGCTAAGCCCGGTTTCCGGCAGTGCTATCGGAGGCTCGATGAGTTCGCCATGGTTGCCCAGTTTGGCTGGACGCCATTCAAACCAGTAAAGAGCGAAGGCGACTGCGAAGGGCAATGCCAACAGAACGGTAACCAGCAACATGCTGCGGCGACCCGGGGTCAGGGAAAGCATTCCGACGTTCATCGTGGGCTGGTGGAAATGCGGCGAAAATTGACGACCAGCCAGATGATCACGGTAGCTACTGCAAAGCCCCACCATTGGAAAGCATATCCGAGATGGCGCTCGATCCGTTCGTCAGGACGCGGCCACTCGCGGGCGAATCCCCCGGCAGAACTGTCCGGAGACAGTTGAACGACCACCGGTTGTAGCGGAAAGGGAACCTCCCTGGCGTAACGTGCCAGATCCAGATTCTGCCAGACCGCTTGCCACGAGGCGCTGGCGCCTGCCGGCGCCTCAGGTGCCAGGGTGAGATACCGCGTACCAGGAACAATCGCCATACCGACGACTTCGAGCACTCCGACCGGAGTCGCCACCTGTGGCCAGCGACTGTGGTCGGCAAGCGCAGGTACCCAGCCGCGATTCACCAAAACGCGCATTTCGCTACCCTCAAGGCGCAAGGGAGTGAGCACATGGTAGCCGGCCTGCTCGTGATGTACTCTGTTATCGATCAAAATCTGATACTCGGGCTCATAGCTGCCGCGCACCAGCACCTGGCGGTAGCGGAGCAATTGCGGATCGGCTGGAGCACTCGGCAATTGCACTGCCGGCTCGGCACTACGCGCATCGAACAATGTCTGCTGACCCTCCTTGGCGCTGGCCTTGTTCCATTGCCATTGACCAAAAGCAACGAACAGCGGAATGAGCACAAGGGCAGCCAGCGTGGGCAGCAGCCGAGGCCGAAAGCGCAAGGGTGGCAAAGTGAGCCTGGCTTCGCTCGGTACGGTTGCCTGAGCACCATCGCTGCGAGCATAATCGGCTCTCCCTTCGCTGGAGTCAGCCATGTTCAAGCTCATCGTGATTCTCTTGCTGTTCGGTGTAGTCGGGAGCCTCTTTTCAGGGCTCTTCTTTTTGTACCGCGACCGAGGCGCAAGCGTCCGCACCGCACAGGCGCTGACGCTGCGTATCGGTCTGTCGATCCTGATCTTCGTCTTGTTACTGGTCGGTTTCCGACTGGGTTGGATACCCGGCTACAACCAATAAACGAGGATGAATAGCCCGAGCCAGACAACGTCAACGAAGTGCCAGTACCATGCAACGCCCTCAAAAGCGAAGTGCCTTTCAACAGTAAAGTGGCCCTTCAGGCAGCGCCCATAGACAACCATCAGCATGAGCGCGCCGAGGGTGACGTGAAATCCGTGAAAACCGGTGAGCATGAAGAAAGTCGCACCATAGACACCGGCGCCGAGGGTCAAGCCCAGCTCGGTGTAAGCGTGATGGTATTCCCAGGCCTGGAAGCCAAGGAAGGTGACACCCAACACGATGGTCAGGAGCAGTCCCAGGTTGAGCTGACTACGATTGTTCTTCAGCAATCCCCAGTGCGCCCAAGTCAGGGTAGCTCCGGAACTGAGCAGCAGTGCGGTATTCAGCGCTGGCACACCCCAGGCCCCCATCGGCGTGAAAGCTGCCCCTTTGGGTCCGGCCGACGGCCAGACTGCTGTAAAGTCCTTCCACAGTGAAAACGCCGGGTCCATTCCGGCCAGAGCTGGGACAGAGATATTGCGCACATAGAACAATGCGCCGAAAAAGGCTGCAAAAAATGCCACTTCTGAGGCGATGAACCAGATCATACCGTAGCGAAACGACTGGTCCTCCCATTCCTTGTAAGAGCCACTCTGGTTCTCGCCGATAATTTTGCCGAACCAGTTGTAAACCACGAACAGGATGACCATCGCACCTGCGAGCATGATCCAGGGTCCGGGAGCAAAAGCGTTCATCTTGAGGATGAAGCCCAAGGCGAGCAGGAACATGCCGCCCGAAAGGATGAACGGATAGGGGCTAGGCTGCGGTACGAAATAATGCTGCAAATGCGGCGAGGTATGGCTAGTCATGGTCACTCTCTTCCTTTAGGAGCAGTTTTCTGGCCGTCGACATTGAAGAATGCGTAGGACAGGGTCACAGTACGGATCTGTTCATCGATTTCTGGCTTGACGATAAAGGTCAACGGTAACTCCTTCGTTTCACCGGGCCCGAGCGTTTGCTGCGAAAAACAGAAGCAATCCAGTTTCTCGAAGTGCTGCGCCGCCTGTCCCGGGGAAACACTGGGTACGGCCTGACCCACGATCGGGCGATCCGAACTGTTGTGGACCAGAAACCTGGCCTGATGCAGTTCGCCCGGATGCAGGTCGAGGCTGGGCGTCAGCGGTCGCATTTCCCAAGGCAGGCCAGGCATCACCGTGCCGGTAAATTCGACGGTCACGATGCGACTCAGGTCGATTCTCGATGGCACTGCTGCCGGATTGGCAATGCCGCCAACACCCAGCTTGCTCTGACTCGTCTTGCCATTGAAGCCGGTAGCAGCGCAGAGCACATCATAAAGCGGCACCAGAGCAAAGCCGAAAGCAAAGGCGCCGGCGACCACGACGAGCAGCTTCATGACCAGCCGGCGGTTGTTGCGTCCGACGACGGCCGGCTGGTTCCCGGCAAGACCTGATTCCATCGCGTCAGGGCCTGTAATACAAGAATCCGGCCAAGTAGATGCCCAGCGCGGTGACGCCGAGCACCCACGCCAATCGCCGGCTCGTCGCGCGACGCTGCTCAAGTTCTGCCGGAGAATAATCCGGTGAATCGACTTGTTCCGGGGATTTCTGCTCGGCCGCTATCATTTGATTACCGGCTGCACTTCCCAGGAATGGTGCGGCGGGGGCGAGGAAAGATTCCACTCGAGGCCCTCGGTCCCTTCCCATACCTTGTCGGTCGCCTTGGTGCCGCCCTTGACGCACTTCCAGACGTTATAGGCGAAGATCAGTTGCGAGAAACCCAGAATGAAGGCACCCACCGTCGATATGGCGTTGAACTCGACAAACTGCAGGGCATAGTCTGGAATCCGGCGCGGCATTCCGGCCAGACCAAGGAAGAACTGCGGCATGAAGGTCAGATTGAACGAAACCACGGTCAACCAGAAGTGCCATTTGCCCAGCGTTTCACTGAACATGTGACCGGTCCACTTCGGCAGCCAGTAATAAACGCCAGTCATGACGCCCATGATGCCACCGGCGAACAAGGCATAGTGGAAATGCGCGACTACAAAGTAACTGTGGTGGTATTGAGCGTCGGCGGCAACATCCGCAAGCACCAGGCCGGTCAGGCCCGCCATACCGAAAAGGACGATGAATCCCTGGGCAAAGAGCATCGGTGTCTCGAAGCTCATCGCGCCGCGCCACATGGTGGCCACCCAGCAAAAGAAGAGCACGGCCAGCGGCAGTGAAATGAACATTGTGCTGTACATGAAATAGAGCAAGGCCGGTACCGGCAGGCCAGCGGTGAAGAAGTGGTGCGCCCAGACGATGACCGAGAGTACACCGATGGCGATGAAGGAGTACACCTGCGCCTTGTAACCATAAATCGGCTTCCGCGAGAAGGTCGAAACAACATGCGGAATAAGGCCCCAGATCGGCAGCAGCAGGATGTACACCTCGGGATGCCCGAAAAACCAGAACAGATGCTGGAAGAGGATTGGATCACCGCCACCGGCGGCATTGAAGAACTGAGTCCCGAAGTGGCGATCAGTGAGCAGCATCGTAACCGCACCGGCCAGCACCGGAATGGTGGCAATCAACAGAAAGGCAGTAATCAACCAACCCCAGGCAAAAAGCGGCAGCTTCATCATCGTCATGCCGGGAGCGCGCAGGTTGAAGATGGTGACGATGATGTTGATCGAGCCCAGGATCGACGAGACACCAAGGATGTGAATCGAGAAGATGGCGAAGTCAACCCCCATTCCGCCCTGCACCGACAGTGGGGCGTAAAGGGTCCAGCCGGTATTTACCGCGCCATCGCCGATCCCGAACAAGGCCAGGATGAAGGGCAGGGTCAACAGCAGAGCCGCCGGCGGCAGCAGCCAGAAGCCCCAGTTGTTGATGCGCGGCAGCGCCATGTCCGGCGCTCCGATCATCAGGGGAATCTGCCAGTTCGCAAATCCGGTCGCGGCCGGCATCAGCGCTGCAAAGATCATGACCAGCGCATGCACCCCGATCAACTGGTTGAAAAACTCCGGTTGCATCAACTGCAAACCCGGCTGAAACAGTTCAGCTCGCACGGCGAGAATCATCGCGCCACCGACGAAGAACATGATCAGCGCGAAGGTCATGTACATCGTCCCGATGTCCTTGTGATTGGTCGTCGTCAACCATCGCAGGACGCCGCCCTGATAAGGTTCTACATGGTGACCATGGCTGGTGCCGTGGTCGATAGAGGGTGCTGTGCTCATGGTAATCTCCTGATTCCTGGGCGTTAACGTAGGGACTTGATCTGCGCCGGCTGGATCAGATCGCCCTTCTTGTTGCCAAAGCTGTTGCGCTCGAAGGTGATCACGGCTGCGAGTTCGGCATCGGTGAGGGTGTTCTTGAAGGCCTGCATGGCAGTGCCCTCCTTGCCATTCAGCACGCGATCCACATGGCTGTCCTTGAGGAGCTTACCCTCTGCCGAAAGCAACGGACCGGTGACGATCTTGCTACCCGCGAGTGCCGGGAACACCGGCGCCAAACCTTGCCCTTCGGGTTGGTGACACGCTGCACATTGCTTCGCATAGATGTCCTTGCCAGCGGCCAGAAGCTCATCCTTACTCCAGGTCTTGTCCGAACCGACCGCGGCGGCAGCGAGTTGCGTCTTCTTCTGATCGACCCAGGCGAGATACTCATTCTCCGGCACCGCGTGCACAACAACCGGCATGAAACCGTGATCCTTACCACACAACTCAGCGCACTGCCCACGGTAGATCCCGGGCTCCTCAATCTTCAGCCAGGTTTCACGCAGGAAACCTGGAATCGCGTCGCGCTTGACGCCGAACTGAGGCACCCACCAGGTGTGAATCACGTCGGTTGACGTCAGCAGCACGCGCACTTTCTTGCCGACCGGCAGAACCACTGGATTGTCCACCTCAAGCAGATAGTGCTCTCCCTTGGCTTCCTTGTTGGTAATCTGATCGCGCGGCGTGCTCGTGGTACTCAGGTACTTGATTCCACTTTCCGGATACTCGTACTGCCATTTCCACTGCATGCCGGTAACCTTGAGGACCATGTCCGCCTTGGTACGGGTATCTTCCATGTCGAGCACCGCGTGGTAGGCAGGGATACCCATCAGGATGTAGTCGATAAACAGCAGAATCGCAAACGGCACCAGCGCCCACAGCCACTGGACGGTACCGGTGGGCCCCGTAAACCTGGCCGGCTGATGGCCGACACTCTTCCGATGTTTGAGCATCGAATAGACCATGATGCCGAACACAACCAGGAACAGCACGGTGATCACGATCATGAAATGATTGTGAATCTCGAGCGTATCGCGGGCAATCGGGGTGACAGGCCGGGGGAAATTCCAGCTGTAATCGGCCCTCGCCAGCGAGGGAACCACCGCCAGGAGCAGACCCAGGAACGAAATGCCCGCCCACAGACAGAAACGACGAAGGATCTTCAATTTGTCTCCTTAAAGTACTTGGTCGGGGCTAAACAGCACCCAGGTTTTGTTTCAGCTCTTTGGCAAGCGCCATCTTCTGCTCTTCCGTCAACAGACTGCCCACCTCGACTTGCTTGCCATGCGAACCGATCAGCAAGCGATGGCCGTTCTGGCCCTGGGGCTTGACGTACTGCAACTGCGCCCAGTAGGGCTGGAACTCATGGCGCTCCACCCGCGTACCGCAGCGCTTTTCTATCGTCAGATGCCCCGATTCCAACGTGATCGCCTCAAAGTCGTCAGCGGCCGACTCGGTACGCCGCAGAGCCCACCACAACAAAGCGAGTTCAAGACCAGAAAAAGGGATCACCGGCCACGCACCAAAACACGAAAAAACGAATGTAATCAGCACGGAAACAGCGGCCGTGGCAGCAAACAGGCGCCTGCGTCCGGCCACTGACAGCGAGTGGTTCGGACGGGCCACCCAAATGCGGCCCGAAAGCGTCTGTGCTGCAACCAGGCTCATCAATCCTCTCCCAAAGGACCACTTTCCCTGAGCGGTCTCGCTTGACTTGATTGACTTGACACAAATCAAGGCATTGATCCGAGAATTTTAGCATGAAATCGGCTTTTCATCGCAACGGATGCTCGCAAGATGATGATTGTGCTCGTGTTCCGGAGCATCACTTTACGCACCGCAACAGGCCAGGGATGCGGCCATTTGACGCAGCAGGCCATGAGGCTTATTTTTGCGCCGAACAATGGCGTAGCAGGCGACTGACAAACACTGACAGTGATCGAGATAGTCCGATGAATGCGGTCTGTACAAGGCATAATTCGTGGCAAACACGTTGCCATTGGGAGTTCGTATGCGAAAATTCGAGGCCACAAGGATTTTCGTCCTGAGGTTGATGCTGGGTATGGCAACTCCCGCCGTATCGCAGGAGATGGCTATCGGCCACAGCAACGAAAGCCTGCTCGAATTCGCCAGGAACCGAAATCCGGAGTACGCGGCCATGCTGGCCGAAGTTGATGCGGCGGTTGAGCGGGTCACGCCGGCAGGCGCCCTGCCCAGGGCGATTGCATGAATCTTATACAAGACCCAGGAGTTCGGAGCGGAAGGCGTCCGAAGTGGCGGCGATCAGTCGCTGAACCTTGAGGTCGCCCTTGCGTTTTACCGGAGCAAGGCGCAGGAGGTTCAAGACGAACTGGCGCAAGACGGCGAAATTCTGAGCGGCATGATCGGTGCGAGCGAGCATCTGGTCGTCGCCAAAGACGACATCCATGCACCAATGCAGGCTGTGGCAAGTAGGCCGGAGGAGTTGCACCCCCGGCCTCTCACAGAACGGTGCGTGAACCTCTCGATTCACACCGCTCCCATCAAGCAAACGCACCGACCATTCCTTTCTGCCAATGCACGAAGAGATACGGCTGCTTCTCGGAAAGCTGCTTACCACCCATCACTTTTAATGTAATCTCTCATTACTACGAGGCAACACATTGAGACGATGGGAAAGACAGATAAGTTAGCGGACGAGGTACGGTTTGGTCTGGAAGAGGCCCTCCCTGGGATGCGCAAGACGATCCTGAAAAAGCTACCGCTAGCGGTGGCGGGAGGGCAGGCGATACTGCTGTCGATGGACCAAACCGACTTGGGCGATCGCTTCGCGGTATTGATGATCAGCGTGCGTTGCGGCGACCGATCGCTGCCGCTGGTGTGGCGAATCGAGGAAGGCGAGGCCCATATTGGCTTTGCCGGGCAGCAGGTGCTGCTGGAGCAGGTCCGGGCCTGGTTGCCCGAAGGCGCGGCGGTGATGTTGCTGGCGGATCGATTCTACCCCTCCGCGGCCTTGTTCGAGTGGCTCCTCGCGACGGGCTGGCAGTATCGGCTGCGCCTGAAGGGGAACCTGTTGGTTGATGTCGGTTGCGCGGGCATCGGGACCACCGGCGAGTTGGCCGCCGGCGTGCGTAAGCGCTATGAGGCGGATGCGCGCCTGTTCGAAGCGGGCATCCCAACGGCGATTGGCGTGCTGCATGAGCCTGGACACCCCGAGCCCTGGATCATCGCGATGGATTGTCCGCCCCACCGGGCCGCGGTCCGAGACTACGGCGCGCGCTGGGCCATCGAACCGATGTTCTCGGACTTCAAGAGCCGCGGCTTTCGCCTGGAGGATACGAAACTCGAGGCGCCCAAGCGTCTCGATTG
>JAKOZI010000217.1 GCA_029780075.1 Pseudomonadota bacterium | reverse complement strand
GACCCGTTGCGATTGACGAAAATGATCCCGCTCAGCACCCGCCGATCATCCACACGTGGCCTGCCGTGGCTCTTGGGAAAATACGGCTGAAGCCGCGCCATCTGCTCGTCCGTCAGCCAGTACAGGTCGCTCATGTTCAGTCTCCTTGCGGAGCCTGAATCAGATCATGCCTCTCGGATCAATGGGTCCTGAGCCTAGACCGGCTTAATGCAGCGCCTCCTGATTCCGCTGGAGCGGGGTGGTGCCGGCTTGCTGGGCAGCAAGCCAGGCCAACGGGTGCCGACGTGTGACCACCTCTTGTCGCATCAGGCCGACAGCTCCCATGCAGGGCGTCCTAAGCGTCAACTTCCTCCAGGCCATAGTCTGGCAGCGCATGGAAGGCATTCTTCAAGGCTTCGCCCCATCCGGTTGAAATAGCCTTGAAGTAGGGATCGTCGGCCGTCACACGGCGTTCGTGAACCGGGGAGAACTGATCTCGCTCAATGATCAGCAGGTCAAGCGGCATCCCGACCGAAAGGTTCGCCTTCAGTGTAGAATCAAAGCTTACCATCAGCAGCTTGACTGCATCGGCGAAATCCATGTCGCGATCATAGCCGCGAAGCAGGATGGGCCGCCCATACTTGGTTTCCCCGATCTGGAAAAACGGGGTGTCGCAGCTGGCTTCGATGAAGTTGCCTTCCGGATAGATCAGAAACATGCGCGGTTCCATGCCGGCGATCTGTCCGGCAACGATGATCGATGCGGCAAACGCTCCAGACCCGGTCTGCCCGTTGTCCGCATCCTGCGATTGGATCGTTTCGCGCAACAAGCGTCCGACAATGCCTGCAATCTGAAACATGCTGGGGGCATCGAGCAATGAATTACGGCGTTCGCCCGGCGCCTTGTTTCGTTCTTCAAGCTGGCTGATGAGGGATTGGGTCGTGGCAAGGTTGCCCGCAGTCATGATCGCGATGATCCGCTCCCCCGGAACCTCCCAGTGGAACATCTTGCGAAACGTGGAAATGTTATCGACTCCGGCATTCGTCCGGGTGTCACTCATCAGAACGAGCCCGCGCGATAGCGCCATGCCCACACAATATGTCACGCCTCAAGCTCCCTTCGCCAGCCCGCCTATTGCTGGCACAATTGCTGTTCCACCGCGAGGCTTACCTTGAGCATGCTCTCACCGGCGCCATAGGATATGGCCGTCACGGGCGCTGCATCACGATAATCACGGCCCGTGGCAACGCGCACATACCGTTGATCCGGGCAAATCCCGTTGGATACGTCGAAACCGACCCAGCCGAGGCCATCAACATGGGCTTCGGCCCAGCCGTGACCCGCCTCCTGATCGATGCGGTCGTTCATCATCAAGTAGCCGCTGGCATAACGGGCCGGAATACCCAGCAATCGGGCGCAGCCGATAAAGATATGGGCGTGATCCTGACATACCCCATGACCTGCGGCCAGGGCCTGTTCGGCTGGCGTAGCGGCGGTGGTGTGGCCAATTTCATAGCGCACCGCCGCCAGCACTGCGTCCGAAAGATGGTGCAACATGTCGAGCCGGTCAGGCATTTCTGCCCGCAGGTTTGCGGCAAGGGCGCGCATCCTTGGCCCCGGCTCGGTCAGCGCAGTCTGATTGCGAAACAACCAGAGCGGCATGAAACCACCGTGTGCCCCCACGACGCCCGAACAATCCGTGGTTTCGATCAGCCCCGCGCAGGTGATGGTTATCTCTGTCGTCCCCGGCATGGCGGATGCCAGGGTCGTACGGTTGCCGTTCTGGTCTTCGTACTCAACTTCCACTTGCGCGCCGCCCAGCGTCATATTCCAGTCAATGACGGATTGTCCGGGGCCGGAACGGGGCTTCAGGCGCAATTGCTGCAAGCCATGGGCAACAGGTTGATCAAACCGGTAATGGGTGGTGTGCCGAATGAAGAGTTGCATGGTGTTAGCGCCTCAATCCACAAAACGGTAGGCGGCGGCGATCGCAGCGCCCAGTTGCTGGTTGGCGGCGATGAAATCGACAATTACCTGATGCAGGCCCTGTTCGAAGATCTGCTCGATCGCGGTCCGTTGCAGTCGGGCGGCGGCGTCGTCCCACAGGTCATGGGCTGCTGTGCGGGTGCCATATTCCCGCGCCAGGTCGCCCATGTTCTTGCCGATCTGCTCATAGCAGAACGCCAGACTGCGCGGGAAGCGTTCATCCAGCAGCAGGAACTTTGCGATCCCGAGCGAATCCAGGGCCCCGGCGTTCAGCCAGCGATAGGCCCGCTCGCCCGCAACCGAACGCAGGATGGTTTCCCATTGAGCGTTATCCAGGCTTGACCCCACCCAAGCCAGCGAAGGCAGCAGGACATAATACTTTACATCCAGGATACGCGCCGTGTTGTCGGCTCGCTCAATGTAAGTCCCGAGCCGCGCGAAGTTGAAGATGTCGTTGTGCAACATGGTTCCGTCCATTGCGCCGCGAACCAACGTGGTTTGGCGCCGGATGGCAGCCAAAACATCGCCAAGATTGCTTTCCTTTACTGGACGCGAAAGCATTTCATGCAGGGTCATCCAGCCTTCATTGGTGGCTTCCCATACCTCGCGCGTAAGGGCAGTGCGAACCGCGCGCGCATTGGTGCGTGCCTGTTCGATCATCCCAAGGACACTGCCCGGATTTTCGGGCGAGCGCAGGACGTGGTTGGTGACTGACGACCCTGAATAGTCTCCGCCGCTGGCCCTGTAGTCGGCGTCCTGTCCGATGGTGACCAGCACCGAGCGCCATTCGTCTCGCGAGCCGCTGGGCCCGCGGGTCAGGGCCATGCGAAAGCCGGCGTCAAGCAGGCGGGCGGTATTTTCCGCCCGCTCAAGGTATCGGGTCATCCAGAAGATGCCATTGGCGGAACGTCCCAGCATCGGCTCAGTCCTCCAGAACCCAACTGTCCTTGGTCCCGCCTCCTTGCGAGGAGTTGACCACCAGCGACCCCTTGCGCAGCGCTACGCGGGTCAGTCCGCCCGGGGTGATGTCGATCCCGCCCGGCGAGACAAGCACGAACGGGCGCAAGTCGACATGACGCGGCGCCAGACCGGCCTTGGCAAAGATCGGCACCGATGAAAGCGCCAGCGTCGGCTGGGCGATATAATTTTCGGGATGCGCGCGCAGTTTCTTCTCGAACCGGGCGATCTCGGCCCTGGACGAGGTCGGCCCGATCAACATGCCGTAGCCGCCAGAGCCGTGGACTTCCTTCACCACCAGTTCGGCCAGATTTTCCAGAACGTACTTCAGCGCATCCGGTTCGGCGCAGCGCCACGTGGGGACGTTCTGCAGGATCGGTTTTTCGCCAGTGTAGAACTCGACGATGTCCGGCATGAAGCTGTAAATCGCCTTGTCATCGGCAATGCCAGTCCCCGGCGCATTGGCGATCGTCACCCCGCCCGCGCGGTAAATGTCCATGATCCCTGAAACGCCCAGCATGCTGGTTGGGTTGAAGCTCAGCGGATCGAGGTATTCATCATCGACCCGGCGATAGATCACATCAACCGGCTGGTAGCCGCGCGTCGTGCGCATGGCGATGCGCCCGTCCATCACTCGCAGGTCGCTGCCCTCGACCAGTTCGGCCCCCATCTGGTCAGCCAGGAAGGCATGCTCGTAGTAGGCTGAGTTGTAGATCCCCGGCGTTAGCACCGCGACCACCGGACGGTCTCCAACGCGCCCATTGACGCAGTCGGGCGCACAGGCCGCAAGGCTGCGGGCCAGCCGGCGCGGATAATCCGAAACCGGCCGCACCGCGATCCGCGTAAACAGTTCGGGAAACATGGCCATCATGGTTTCCCGGTTCTCCAACATATAGGAGACACCCGATGGCGTGCGGGCGTTGTCTTCCAGCACCATGAAATCATCTGGCCCCGTGCGCACAAGATCGATCCCGACCACATGGGTGTAAACCCCGCCGGGTGGCGTGAAGCCGATCATCTGCGGCAGGAATGCCGCGTTGGCCTGAAGCAGCCGTTCCGGCAGCCGACCCGATCGCACAATCTCCTGCCGATGATAGATATCGTGCAGAAAGGCATTGATCGCCCGTACCCGCTGTTCGATTCCACGGGAAAGCTTGCGCCATTCGGCCGCGGTAATGATCCGCGGAATCATGTCGAACGGAATCAGCCGCTCTTTGCCGGCACTATCGCCATAGACATTGAAGGTAATCCCCGTGCGGCGAAAGACTTGCTCTGCCCGGTCGTTCTGCCGCCGCAACCAGCCCACGTCCTGATCGTCGTACCACTGCCGGTAACCCGCATAAGCCGGCCGAACCGAACCATCAGCGGTGAGCATTTCGTCAAACGGCGGACGGGCTTGTGACTGCATGGCGACTCCCTGTTGTCAGGGATAATGCTGCACTTGCGAAAGAACGCAAGCCGAAATGTTGCAGGTGCGAAGATGAAAGACTCACCCGACCTCAGCCAAGGCGGGCGAGCGGCCAAGCTTTCAAGTCTGACGGTCGACGAAATGGTGTTCCTGCTTGAAATGGTTGTGAAGCGATGCGCGGATCGAGACGAGCTTCTGCAGTGACTTCATCCGCCGGGACCGCTGCATGGCTGAATCCCCTCCAGGGACAAACAGGCGATCCGCACCGTCTTCCCCGCAGGATAATGCCCAGTTTCAGTGCCTGCTGCGAAGCAGGATATGACGCGACATCAGCAGCCCAGGCAGGAGCGGCAGCCACAGGATGAGCAGGCGCAGGAGTACGGTGCCCGTCAACGCCGTTTCCAGACCGAGGCCCAGCATATGCAGCGTACTGGTGCAGACAACCTCGAAACTGCCCAGCCCGAAAGGGATCGGCCCAAGGGTAACCGCAATCGAGGCGAGGACAAAAGCGAGCAAGGCGACCGCTAGGGTAATGTCCGCACCAAGCCCATGAACCAGTGCCCAAAGCGTCAGGATATCAGCCGCGAATACGGCCGCATTGAGCAGAGTGACGATCCCGATCAGAGGCCGGTCCTTCAGCAGGCCGGCGGGAGCTTCGCCCAGGATCCCGACCATCTGGCGGATCGGCCTGACAGCTTCAATCGCGGGCGGAAGAGGCCGGCTCCCTCTCTGCCTCAACCACAGTGCGAGCGCCGGTATGCCCAGCGCGACCAGCATGAATGTCGTGACCAGTCCGACCATCAGCGGCGTGGCATCTCCCTGGAGCCAGAGAAGCACGAGCGCGACCACGGCAAAGACCATATAGGACGCGTAAAAGCCCAGCATCGACAGGAGCAGGGTGGCAACTGCGGCACCCCGCGTCGCACCGATCCCGACCAACTGATCGACCAGAACCACATTCCCGCTCATTCCGGCAGTTGGCACCGCCTGGTCGGCAAACAGCTTGGAAAGTGCGATGCGGATCAGGATGGGCAAGCGGAAAGGACGCCCCTCGGCCTGTTCGAGGACCACCTTCCAGCCGAGTGCAAGGCTCACGTAGGTCGAGAGCTGCAGGGCCACTGCAAAAATCAACCAGCCGGGCTCCACCTTCCTCACCAGTTCGGCGAAATTCCGCAGCTCGCCAAAGTGGACCACGGCGCCGACCAGGGCGGCGATCAGCAGCACCCCGAAGAACCATTGCCGCCAGCCGGTCACAGATGGTTGTCCCCGGCATTGTGCAGGCGCTTGGCGAACTCGGTAACCAGGGCATAGGCCGCGACCAGCAGCAGGAGTTGTGCCAGGAGCATTGGAGCCAAGGGCCGGAAGGCGAACAGATTCGCGATCTCGCCCGCATAAGGCAGAGCCAGCGCCAGCGCGGCAACGAAGATCGAGCTCCACAGCAACAAGCTGGATGGTGCGCTCTGCCAGAAACGCCGCCGGGTCCGAAGCACCAGCAGCGCGGCCAGTTCGGTCAGCAGAGAAACAATGAACCAGCTTGTTCGAAGAGTTTCGGGATCTGCCCGCAGGACAAACCACAGGTAGGCGAATGTCAGCAGATCGAAGAGCGTGCTGATCAGACCGAAGACGATCATGAAATTGCGGATGCGCGCGATATTCCAGCGCTGGGGCGCGGCCAGCCGTTCGCGGTCCACCGCATCGCTGGCAATCGCGATCGCCGGCAGGTCAGACAGGAAATTGTTGAGCAGGATCTGGGTGGGCAGCAGCGGCAGGAACGGCAGCAGCACGGTCGCCAGCGCCATGCTGACCATGTTCCCGAAATTGGCACTGGTCGTGATCGCAATGTATTTGAGCGTGTTGGCAAAGGTGCGCCGGCCATCCTCCACGCCGCGCCTGATCGCGCCCAGGTCCGGCCGCAGCAGCACGATGTCGGCGCTTTCGCGGGCAACGTCCACTGCGCTGTCAACCGAGATGCCCACGTCGGCCGCGCGCAGCGCCGGGGCATCGTTGATCCCGTCACCCATGTACCCGACGGCGTGGCCGGCCGCCTGAAGCGCGCGAACGATCCTCTCCTTCTGCTGTGGCTCCACTTCCGCGAATAGGCGCACCGCGCCGATTCTTGCCGCGAGAGCGGCATCGTCCAGCGCGGCAAGCGTGTCTCCGGTCATGACCTCGCCCGGCTCCAGCCCGATGACCGCCGCCATCCGCTCGGTCACGTAGCGATTGTCGCCGCTGATGATTCTGATCGATATTCCCCGCCCGGCAAGGGCGGCAACGGTCTTCTCGATGCCCGGCTTGGGCGGATCGAAGAACAGGAGAAAGCCTTCGAGGCAGGCACGTCCCGCCTCGCCGCTCGAAACCGCCAGCACCCTGAACCCGTCCTGCGCCTTGTTCCGAACGAAGTCCTGGATAGCGGCTCGCCGCACTGCATCGAGCCGACGGATACCCTCGGCAGCCCGCTCATCGGCGCAGTCGGCCAGAACCTCGTTGACCGCGCCCTTGGTCACGGTGATCTCCGCGCCGTCCTTCAGCCGAGCGGTGACAGTGAATCTCCGGCGGACGAAATCGTAGGGCACTTCGCCAAGCTTTCGGGGAATTTCGCCCGTAACCCCGGATGCCGCCGCAGCGGCCAGCACTGCCTCGTCAAGCGCGCTCGCCATGCTTGTCTGCAAGCGTGAATTTATCGCCGCCAGCCGCAGGACCGGTGCCGCCGCTTGTCCCGCAGTGTCCACGGCTGCGCTCAGCGCGATCGAGCCTACGGTCAGCGTTCCGGTCTTGTCGGTGCACAGCACGTCCATGCCGCCTAGATTTTCGATCGCCTGAAGCCGCCTGACCAGAACGCCGTGGCCGGTCATGCGGCGGGCACCCGCAGCCAGGGTCACGCTGACGATCGCGGGAAGAAGTTCCGGCGAAATCGCCACGGCCAGCGCCATTGCGAACAGAACGGAAGTGACCAGATCCCGCCCCAGCAGCATGGCCGCAACCAGCACCATGGCGACCACGCAGAGCATCACGCGCATCAGCATGGCGCCGAACGCTGCCAGCCCTCGCGCGAACTCGGTCGCCTCCTCGGCCTTTTCGAGGTCCTGCTCGATCGCGCCGAAGATGGTGTCCTTACCGGTGGTGACAACCAGCATGCGGCAGGTCCCGCTACGGATCGACGTGCCTTCGAACAGCGATCCGGTTCTTTCCGCCAGAACGGCGGCTTCTGGGGAAGAAGCCGGGGACTTCTCGACCGGGAAAGGTTCACCGGTCAGGGGCGCCTCGTCCACCAGAAGGCTGCTGCTTTCGAGAATCCGGCCATCGCCCGGCACCAGATCGCCCGCCTGCAGCAGCGCGACATCGCCCGGCACAACCGCGTCCAGGGGCAAACGCACCGGCTTGCCGTCGCGCAGCAGGTTAACCTGCCTGACCAGGCGTTGCTGGAGTTCTTCGATCGCCTTCGAGGCGGAATATTCCTGCGTGAAACCGAGCAGGCTGCTGCCGACGATGATTATCAGAATGATTGCCGCATCGATCCACACTCGCAGGAACAGCGACAGGGCCGCCCCGACGATCAGGATCAGAGCCAGCGGATTGGTGAACTGCGAAAGAAGCAGCCGCAGGGTCTGTGCATGACGATGGTGGCTGCGGCCGCCCCTGCTGCGCCGAGCCGCCTCGGCTGAACCTAGGGTCAGGACCCATTAACCGCAGCTTCGAGGCGGCGGAATGGCGAACATCTCGGACGGAAAATTCCGCCGGGACGGCTGGTTGCCTTTCCAAGGGAATTCCCGTCCGAGATGGAAGCCATTCCGCCGTCCCTTCGGGATTTGGCCAAAATGGCCTCTCGCAGCGTCGAGAAGTCTTGAAATATCGACATATTCCTGCGCCTTCTCTCCTCGCGACAGGCCATTTTGACTCAAACCTCGAAGGTGCGGTCAATGGGTCCTGACCCTAGACCAGCCCCAGGCGCGCAAGTTCGGCGGCGATGTTGCCAGGCAGGGCATCGCCCGCGCTCTCGCCAGCGGCCAGGTCGGCGGGAGCGTTTTCCGCTTCCAGATAGCGCCAGCCCTGGTGGGCGCGCTTTGGCTGGGGGTGGACCTCGATCAGGCGGTTGGCGATGACGATGTTGGTGCGCCCGCCCTCGGCCTCCTCGAAGCGCAGGATCGGGCTGCGCATCACCAGCTGGTGCTTGAAGATCCAGAACAGCGATCCACCCGGCGAGCCATCGGGCGGCACGATCTCGTCATGCCGCTTGGGCAGGTAACGGGTGGTGAGATAGGCAATATCGCCGCGCGCGGAAAACCAGCCGCGCATCTCGTCGAGCGACTGCGCCCCGTAGGCGACCTTGGTCAGGTGCAGCGGCATCAGGCGAGACCCGTCAGCACGGCCAGTCCCAGGAAACTGAAGAAGCCGGTGGTGTCGGTCAGCGTGGTGACGAACACGGCGGAGGACACCGCCGGATCGATCCGCAGCCGGTCCAGCACCAGCGGCACCAGGATTCCGGCCAGCCCTGCCATCAGGTTGTTGATCAGCATGGCGGCGGCGATCACCAGCCCCAGATGGACGTTGCCGAAGGCCAGCGCCACCCCGATGCCGATCATCACGCCCAGCGAGACGCCGTTGGCCAGC
>JAKOZI010000206.1 GCA_029780075.1 Pseudomonadota bacterium | reverse complement strand
ATCTCGGCCGTCGCCGCGATGGCCCCCCAGGCACACAGGTCCTCTGGCGCGCTTTGCAACGGCTCGACATGGCCGTGCAGATGTACGTCATCTTCACTCGCTCCGATCGTCCACAGAGCTGGCGCTCCTTCCCTCACGGCTATCTCCCCCCCTCGCAGTCGCCCTGACTATCGACGGAGTCAAGTGTGGGTAAAGGTCAGCACACTACCGGAGGTACGGGTCACGTATCCGGCGGTACGATGAATTGAATGCCTACCGTGGCGCATGGATGATTAGCCCAAAGTCTATGAAGAAGCGCAATAGTAGCAGCAATAATCGAGCAGATCCCCTCTGCGGCCGACTGCCGGCCGGGCCAGAATGCACTTGTTCTCCGATCGCGATTTGCCGCCGACATACGCGCCATCGACGTGAATCCTGCCCGGCACGGCGTTGGCAAACAGGATGACCGCCGCCGGGTGCAGGCGCAGCGGTAGTGTGTGAAAAGCGAAAGTCGTTCCGGACGTGGCCGAAAAATCTTCCGCCCAGCGTGCAGAGCACCGAATCTTTCGGACTGGGCGGAAGTCTGTCGGTGCGCTCTGCCGCAGTGCGGGCAGACCACTTCGTCCCCACCGTTCCAGTACCCGCGCAGGATCAGGCTAAGGCGACATCGTCGCTCAGGCCCAAGAATTGTGGCGGCATAAAGCTGTCTGAATCCCGCGAGTTTTGCCAAAGCGGCTGTTCTGTTGCTGGATTTCCGGTAGATCAAGGTATATTGCCGATCTATGTCTTTGTGCCTGGAGCCACTCACATGAAAACTGCCGTATTGCTCAAGTACCTGCAGTCCGGTTTGCCGTTGATCACCACGCTGAAAGAGTATCGCCTGGCCTGGCTGAGCAAGGACGCGATCGCCGGGCTTTCAGCGTGTATCGTGTCGATTCCGTCAGTGATTGCCTACGCTGAACTGGTTCACTTGCCACCGATTACCGGACTCTACGCTGCGCTGGCCGCGGCCGTCGGCTACGCGCTGTTTTCCAGTTCGCGGCACGTCATTGCCGGGCCGGACGCGGCCATTGGCCTGCTGGCAGGTTCGGCGATTTTGCCTCTGGCGCTCGGTGATCCGTCGCGCATCGTCGTACTGGCAGCGGTGCTGAGCATCCTCTCAGGCGGTGTGCTGTTGCTTGCTGCGCGCCTGAAACTGGGCATCATCGCCGATCTGCTGTCGCGACCGGTGTTGATCGGCTATCTGAACGGGGCTTCGTTGGTCCTGATCGCCACCCAACTTGGCAAGATGTTTCGCATCAAGACCGAGGGCGAGGAATTCTTCGAACTGGTTTATGTCGTGATCGAGAGGCTGCCCGAGACGCACCTGCCGACCTTTGCCTTCGGTGTCCTGCTGGTTGGCCTGTTGGTCGGACTGGCGCGCTGGATGCCACGCGTGCCGGGCGCGCTCGCGGTGTGTGCGGTCGCGATTGCCGCGAGTTTCGTGCTCGACCTGGGCAGCTACGGCGTGGCACTGGTGGGTCAGGTGCCCTCCGGCGTACCGCACCCGACGATCCCGGAAGTCCGCTGGGCCGACATTTCCGCGCTCGCGCCGGCAGCGGTGGCGATCGCCTTTCTCGCCTTCTCGGACGGCATTCTTCTGGCCCAGACCTTTGCCGAAAAGAACGGTTACGAGGTCCACCCGAATCGGGAACTGGTCGCACTGGGCTCGGCGAATATCCTCGCGGGCGTCTGGCAGGGTTTTCCGGTTTCCGCCAGTCAGTCGCGCACCTCGATCGTCGATTCGGCGGGCGGCAAGTCACAGGTGGCGCAATTGGTGGTGGCGCTGGGTCTGCTGCTGTTTCTGTTTTTTCTCACCGGCTTGATCGCCCTGTTGCCGAAAGTGGCGTTGGGCGCAATACTTATCGTGACCGCGATCGGCATGCTCGAGGTGGCGTCGCTGGGCGGTCTGTACAAGGTCGATCGCGTCGAGTTCGGCATCGCCATGGGCGTGACCATGGCTATACTGATCGCCGGGGTCGTGCCGGGGATCATCCTCGGTCTGCTGTTGTCGCTGATCTCGGTTCTCGTCGAAGTCTCCCGCCCTGGCGATGCGGTGCTTCGCCGCCGTGTCAGCGATGGGCGCTTCCACGACTGTCGCGATGACGAAGCGGCGGAAAGTGTTCCCGGCCTGTTGATCTACCGACTCTACGCGCCGCTGAACTTTGCCAACGCACGGCACGTCGTGACACGCATTCGGACGCTGGTGGACGAAGCGGATTCACCCATCCGCTGGCTGATCATCGATGCGCAGGCGATTCACGACATGGATGTCACCGCCGCGCAGCGCTTTGCGGAGTTGCATCGCGAACTCGCCGAGGAGGGAATTGACGTCAAGATTGCCGATGCCCCGCGGCCGTTCCTCGAAGAGCTCGCCAAGGTCGGGCTCTCGGAGGAAATCGGCGGGCACGACTTCTTTGTCTCGGTCAAGAAAGCGGTCGAGGCTTTCGAGCAGGCAAATGTATCGAGGAGCCAGTCCGGCGGGAAGTACGCGGCTTCTCCGCGCTAGGCGTCGAGAGGCGCAAGCATTCCTGCGGACCGGGCGAAGCCGGTCTGCAGGCTGGACGGCGTCAGCCGATGCGTTCGGGCAGGACCGTCCGCAGCAGGGCTGCGGCGTCGCGGATCATCTTTTCGGTGGTTTCCCAGTCGACACAGGCGTCAGTCACTGAACAGCCATACTTGAGTTGCGAGAGATCGTCCGGAATCGCCTGGTTGCCGGCCACGATATTTGATTCAATCATCATTCCGACCAGCGATTTGTTCCCGAGGCGGACCTGATTGACCGCGTCGGCCATGACCAGCGGTTGCAGGTCATGTTTCTTGTAACTGTTGGCATGCGAGCAGTCGGCGACGATGTTGCTCGGCAAACCCGCTTTGCGCAGCGCCTGCTCGGCCATCTGCACGCTGACCGTGTCATAGTTTGGTCGGCCGTCGCCGCCACGCAGGACGAGGTGACCGTAGCGGTTGCCGCGCGTGCGCACGATCGACGTGCGCCCTTGGCCGTTGATGCCCAGGAAGCTGTGTGGGCGCGAGGCCGAGAGGATGGCGTTGACGGCGATACCGACATCGCCGTTGGTGCCGTTCTTGAAGCCGACCGGTGTGGACAGCCCAGAAGAGATCTCGCGGTGCGTCTGTGACTCGGTTGTGCGGGCGCCGATTGCCGTCCAGGACATCAAATCGCCGAGGTATTGCGGGGCGATCGGGTCGAGTGCTTCGGTGCCTGTGGGCATGCCAAGTTCTGCGAGTTGCAACAGAAACTCGCGTGCCTTGTGCATGCCCTGATCGACGCGGAAGGAGTCGTCCATATCCGGGTCATTGATATAACCTTTCCAACCGGTCGTCGTGCGCGGCTTTTCGAAATACACGCGCATCACCAGATAGAGCGTCTCGCCGACCGCGTCGGCAAGCGCCTTGAGACGCTGCGCATAGTCGAGCCCGGCCACCGGATCATGGATCGAGCACGGACCGACGACGACAAACAGCCGCGGGTCGCGGCGGTCGAGAATGTTGCGCAAGATTTCTCGCCCGTGCATCACCAGGCTGGCGGCACTTGCCGTAAGCGGTAAACGGGCATGGATTTCCTCCGGCGAAGGCATGGGGTCGAAGGCGCTAACGTTGATGTTGTCGATGTCGTGGGTAGTCATGGCGTCCGCAGGTTCATTTGCTCAGTTGATGAATAATATCCTTTACCGCAGCAACGCGTTCGGCGAGCGTTGCGCAGTGGCGTCTGAGGATCAGCTTGTCCTGTCCTGCCAGCCGGTAGTTACGGTTCTTCTGAATCAGGTTGATGATGCGCATGGCGTCGATCGGCGGGTCAGGCTCGAACTGCACGACGACCTGCTCCACTGCGGCGTCGAGCTTGCTGATTCCCAGCGGCTTGCAGAGCAGCCGCAGGCGGTGGCTGTCGAGCAGTGCCCGTGCCTGCTGCGGCAACTCGCCGAAGCGATCGACCAATTCTTCCTGCAGCTTTTCCAGGGCTTCGCTCTCCTGGCAGTCGGCCAGTCGTTTGTAGAGCGTCAACCGTTCATGGACGTCCGGTGCATAGTCGTCGGGGAGCAAGGCGGGGGTGTGCAGTTTGATCTCGGTGGCGATGGCCAGTGGCTGCGTGAGGTCCGGCTCCTTGCCTTGTTTGAGCGCCGCGACGGCACGATTGAGCATCTCGGTGAAGAGATTGAAGCCGACTTCCTGCATTTCACCAGACTGGTTGGCGCCCAGCACTTCGCCGGCACCACGGATTTCGAGGTCATGCATGGCGAGGTAGAAACCGGCACCGAGTTCGTCCATCATCTGGATGGCCTCGAGGCGCTGCCTGGCCTGTTTGTTGAGCGCAGCATCGTCGTGTGTCAGCAGGTAGGCGTAGGCTTGGTGGTGAGAGCGTCCGACCCGGCCGCGGAGCTGATGCAACTGCGCCAGACCGAATTTCTCTGCACGATTGATGACGATGGTGTTGGCGTGCGGGTTGTCGATGCCGGTTTCGATGATCGTCGTGCATAACAGCAGGTTGACGCGTTGTTGCGTGAAGTCGCGCATCACGCGCTCCAGGTCGCGCTCTTTCATCTGGCCGTGGCCGACGACGATGCGTGCTTCGGGCAGCAGTTTGCCGAGCTTGTCGCGCATGTTGTCGATGGTGTCCACTTCGTTATGCAGGAAGTAGACCTGGCCACCGCGTTTGAACTCGCGCAACAGCGCTTCCCGAATGATGCCGTCGGAGAAGCGGCTGACGAACGTCTTGATCGCCAGTCGCTTTTGTGGGGCGGTGGCGATCACCGAGAAGTCGCGCATGCCTTCGAGTGACATCGCGAGGGTGCGCGGAATCGGCGTTGCGGTCAGCGTCAGCACGTCGACCTCGGCGCGCAGCGCCTTGAGTGCGTCCTTCTGGCGGACGCCAAAACGATGCTCCTCGTCGATGATCACCAGGCCGAGGCGGCAGAAGCGCACGTCGCTCTGCAAGAGCTTGTGCGTCCCGATGACGATGTCCAGCCTGCCGTCGGCCAGTTCCTGGAGCGCCTGGCCGACTTCCCTGGAGGTCTTGAAACGCGACAGTTCGGCGATTCTGACCGGCCAGTCGGCGAAGCGGTCGCTGAAGGTCTGGAAGTGCTGCTCACAGAGCAGGGTGGTCGGGCACAGGACCGCTACCTGCCTGCCGCCAGCCACCGCGCAGAAGGCGGCACGCAGGGCGACTTCGGTCTTGCCGAAGCCGACGTCACCGCAGACCAGACGGTCCATCGGTCGGCCCGATTTCATGTCTTCAATGACTGCGGCGATCGCGGTTGCCTGATCCTGTGTCTCTTCAAAACCGAAACCGTCGGCGAAGGCGTCGTAGTCGTGTGCCTTGAACTCGCAGGCGTGGCCTTGCCGTGCTGCCCGCAGGGCGTAGAGGGCGAGAAGTTCCGCGGCCGTGTCGCGCGCCTGCAGTGCGGCACGGCGCTTGGCCTTCTCCCACTGCTGCGAACCGAGGGTGTGCAAGGGGGCGGTATCTGGATCGGCTCCCGAGTAGCGCGAGATGACATGCAGCTGTGATACCGGCACATAGAGCTTGGCGTCGCCGGCGTAATGCAGTTCGAGGAACTCCATCTCGCCTTCGCCAAGGTCAAGGTGGAGCAGGCCCTGATAGC
The DNA here is from genome assembly GCA_029780075.1 of Pseudomonadota bacterium. Lineage (GTDB taxonomy): Bacteria > Pseudomonadota > Gammaproteobacteria > Burkholderiales > Rhodocyclaceae > Accumulibacter. Next base: position 2,430 of record JAKOZI010000206.1, on the reverse strand, counting down.
GTCCGATGCCATGTTGTTCATGCACCACCGGCGAACCCACCTTCAGTTCGGTGAGGTCACGCAGCCAGTTGTCCACCGAAGTCTTGCGCTGCGCCAGGTGGCGCGCGCGCCTTGAAGGACTGTCGGCGTAGAGTTCTGCTTCGGTGATGACCGCCAGCCGGTCGAGCAGGAAGCCATTGTGAAGCGGAGCAATGGCCAGCGACAGTCTGCAGTCGGCGGCCATGAATTCCGCGAAGCTCGCGCTGGCTTGCGGGGCCAATCCGTATTCCGAAAACAGTCCCGACAGGGTCTCGCGGCGGCCGGGTGTTTCGGCAAGCAGCAGCACGCGCCCATCGAATCCGCCGATAAATTCCTTCAGACGGGACAGCGGGTCATCCGCGCGACGGTCTATGGCCAGCGGCGGCAGGCTGCGCGCGGGACCGTCGTCGCCGGCTGTCAGGGTCAGGCGGGCGTAGGCCTTGGCGGCCACGAAAAAAGGTTCTTCGGCCAGGAAAAGCTCCCCTGGCGGCAGCAGTGGCCGGTTGCGGTCACCGGAGAGCATGGAGAAGCGGGACTGCGCCTCGTTCCAGAACGCACGAATTGCTTCGGGCACGTTGCCGTGCACGCAAAGCACGGCGGTTTTCGGCAGGTAGTCGAAAAGGGTGGCGGTTTCCTCGAAGAAGAGAGGTAGCCAGTACTCTATGCCGGCGGAAGGAATGCCGTTCGACACGTCCTTGTAGATTCCCGATCGGCCGGGGTCACCCTCGAATAGTTCGCGGAAGCGTTGCCGAAAGCGTGTGCGGCCCGGTTCGTCGATCGGGAACTCGCGTGCTGGCAGCAGGCGGACCTCAGGCACCGGGTAGAGCGTGCGCTGACTGTCGACGTCAAAGGTCTTGATACTTTCGATCTCATTGTCGAAGAGATCAAGGCGGTAGGGGAGTGGCGAGCCCATAGGGAAAAGATCGACGAGACCGCCGCGAACCGAGTACTCGCCAGGCGCAACGACCTGGGCCACATGCGCATAGCCGGCCAGTGTCATCTGGGCACGAAACTGCCCGGCATCGAGCTTTTCGCCTTGCTTCAGAAAGAAGGTATAGGCCGCAAGGTGGGTCGGCGGCGAGAGACGGTAAGCCGCCGTGCCTGCGGGTACCAGCAGCACGTCGCACTCGCCGCGCATGACCGTGTAGAGCGTTGCCAGGCGCTCTGAAACCAGATCGTGGTGCGGCGAAAAGCTGTCATAGGGTAGCGTTTCCCAGTCCGGAAGCAGGCGTACCCGCAGATTGGCGGCGAACCAGGGAATTTCCTGCAGCAGACGGTGAGCATCGCCGGCATGGGCCGTGAGCACGGCGAGCATGCGCGGCTTGGCGCCATCCCGGGCTTCCGGCGCGGCATGTGCGATCAGCAGCGCGTCGGCCGAGCCCGCAAACGAGGGGAACTGAAGCCTTTCGCCGATTTCGGGCAACGGCGATCGGGGAAGCGGTAATGACAAGGAATGCGGCTCGCGACTCGACTGCGGGTATGGGGGGTCTGCGTACGCCGGTTCCAGGCGCGGCAGCTAAACGGCGCATTATAGCCGATCGGTGGTGCCGATCAGCGGCGCTATCGTCCCGCCTACCCGTTTGCAGCGGGCGTACTTCAAGCTCTCCGCAGAGCGCGTCAAAGGACTGCGAAGCACCACTGCGAATCGCATCGTGCCGTAGACCTCGCGTACGTGTTTCCAGAGACCGGTTGCGCCGTCGCGGAAGCTCGGAAGCCACTGTCGGCGGAAAGCCCTGCACCCGAGAAGACGACCACTTGCTGTGCATCGTCCAGCATCGATACGATAGCCCCCAGGCTCATTGATGACATTTTTTTCTCCTCGGTCTCTTCTCGTCCGCCGCAGCAACAAGCGCCACTGACGATCGCGATCGTCGCATGCTCCACCTGGGAACGTGCCCATTGCTCGGCACAGCCTGGTTGAAATGCGGGCAGTGCGTGTCAGGAGATGACAGCGTAACGCTCACGCCGTCGATCGTGATTTGTTGTGAAAATGCAACACAATGCCAGGCCAATGCTTGAAGCAAATCAAGTTTGTATGCTTAAATCTCCTGACTGCGCAAAAATCGCATCGCGTTTCACGCATTCGGACCTAACAGAGATTAATCGAGGAGGAACATCTTGAAATCGAAAATCATTACTACCCTGCTGGCCTCTATCGGCCTCTTTGCCGCGGCTGGCGCTGCACAAGCCCAGACCGCCCTTGATCGCGTTTACGTGATTGACCAACGTGGTGAAGTCGCGATGAGCGGCGCTGGCCTTTGCTGGCGGACGGGGTTCTGGACACCGGCGGCGGCGGCCAAGGACCCGGCGGGTTGCAAGTGCGACAAGGACCTGCTGCCGAAGGAAGTTTGCGAGCCGGCGGTAATCGCCAAGGCTGCGCCTGCTGCCGGACCGAGTGCCAAGCCTTCGGCT
>JAKOZI010000179.1 GCA_029780075.1 Pseudomonadota bacterium | reverse complement strand
GCTACATCAGCCACGGCACACGCTCTGAAGAGGGGTCCCGTGCCTTCGCTTTCCTCGCCAGCCTCATCGAAACCTGCCGCCGTCGCGGCGCATCCGCCTGGCAGTACCTCGGCACCGTCATCGCCGCCGCTCGAAAAGGCTTGCAGCTCCCCACGATCCCCCCCATCCCGGCAACCGTGTAGGGGAGTGAGTGATTACGGCAAGCCGCGGTTGTGCGGCCGGCGTGGCCCGTGCTGGTGGAGCTCGATCACCGGCAAACTGGCGGTGCTGTGGTCAGTGGCGTGCAGCTCATCGGGCAGCACATGGAAGGCGATCATCGACAAGCGGGCCAGGGCGAAGGCGAGACGGCGCACCGGCAGCCGATCGGGCATGCCGTGTCCTGGTCGTGGTATTGGATGGCTGGCAAGCCGCGGTTGCTGTGGTCTGGTCAGTGCTGGCGGGACACGATCAGCCACGAGGCGACGACGGCGCCAGCGTCGAGCAGCACCTGGAAGGCAATCGCCGGCAAGCGGGCCAGGGTGACGGTGAGACGGCACACCGGCAAACTGGCGGTGCTGTGGTCAGAGGCGTGCAACTCATAGGGCAGCACCTGGAAGGCGATCGCCGGCAAGCGGGCCAGGTCGAAGGCGAGGCAGCACACCGGCTGCCGATCGGGGTTGTTGTGGCGTGGTCAGGATCTCGGGCGGTGCTCAATCACCGGCAAGCGGGCCAGGGCGACGGCGAGACGGCACACCGACGGCCGATCGGGGTTGCCGCGGCCTGGTCAAGGTGCCGGGCTGCTGGCAGGCATCGGTTGCCGGCGTGGCCCGTGCTGTGGCGGCGCTCGATCACCGGCAAACTGGCGTTGCTGTGGTCAGGGCGTGCAGCTCGTCGGGCAGTTCTTCCGGGTCTTTGTCCTCTCGATCGGTGAAGCCGGCCACGAAGCGACGACGGCGCCAGTGTCGAGCGGTGCCTGGTGGCGATCGCCGGCAAGCGGTGCCAGGGCGACGGCGAGACGGCGCACCGACGGCCGATCGGGGTTGCCGCGGCCTGGTCAAGGTGCCGGGCTGCTGGCAGGCATCGGTTGCCGGCGTGGCCCGTGCTGTGGCGGTGCTCGATCACCGGCAAACTGGCGTTGCTGTGGTCAGGGCGTGCAGCTCGTCGGGCAGTTCGGCCGGGCCTTCGTCCTCTCGATCGGTGAAGCCGGCCACGAGGCGACGACGGCGCCAGTGTCGAGCGGTGCCTGGTGGCGATCGCTGGCAAGCGGGCCAGGTCGAAGGCGAGGCAGCACACCGGCTGCCGATCGGGCGTGCCGAGGCCTGGTCAGGGTGTCGGGGGTCTGGCAAGCCGCGGTTGCTGTGGCCTGGTCAGGGTGTCGGGGTACTGGCAAGCCGTAACCGTTCACACCCCCTTAAGGAAAGCCGCCAGCGTGATGATTTGTATGGCATAGTTGCGAAACTTGGAAACGACCTGACAGACGCGGCGCGATGCACCTGAGCAAACATGACCTGTTCCAGATGAACGACGAGTGGCTGAAGAAGCTGCCGGCGGAGCTATTGCTGGAAGTGTCGAAGCGCCTGTTGCACGACGTGAA
>JAKOZI010000173.1 GCA_029780075.1 Pseudomonadota bacterium | reverse complement strand
CGAAGCCGCCCCCCTCCTCTGCGCCGGACTGATCGGCTATCGCGCCCTGGTCGCCGCCGGCGACGCCCGGCGGCTCGGGATCTACGGTTTCGGCGCGGCGGCCCACATCATCGCCCAGGGTGCGCGCTGGCAGGGACGCGAAATCTTCGCCTTCACCAAGCCGGGAGACGCTGACGGCCAGGAGTTTGCACGCCGGCAGGGGGCGACCTGGGCGGGCGGCGCCGACGTGGCCCCGCCGCAGGAAATGGACGCGGCGATTCTCTTCGCGCCGGCCGGAGAACTGGTTCCGCAGGCGCTTCGCCACACCGCCAAGGGCGGACCGGTGATTTGCGCAGGCATTCACATGAGCAACATTCCCGAATTCCCCTACGAGATCCTCTGGGGGGAACGCTGCGTGCGCTCGATCGCCAACCTCACCCGCCGCGATGGCGAGGAGTTCTTCGCCATCGCGCCGAGGGCCGGTGTCAGGACCGAAGTGGCATGTTTTCCGCTGGCGGCCGCGAACGAGGCCCTGCAGCAATTGCGGGCAGGTCAGGTACGCGGCGCGGCAGTTCTCGTCACCGGCTAGCGGCGACAACGGGAATCCGCCGCGGGGCTTCAGAAGCTGTAGCGCAGCTCCGAATAGACGCGGTCCTTGGCGTCGTAACGCCCGAAATACCCCGGTGGCGAACCGTTGAAAATATCCACACCCAGCGCGAAACGCCAGTTCTTCTCCAGGTTCCAGGTCACACGCGGGCGCAGCATCCAGTCGGTACGATTCAGGCTGGCAATCCACAGCGCTTCCGCCTCGAACCTGTCGCTGAACTTGTGGTTCACCAGCAGGCTGTAGCCGTATTCGTTGGTCGACTGGATGATATCCGGGTTGTGGTTGAAGAAATGGCTCTGAAAGATCTGGGTGTTGATCCGCGTGTCGGCGAATTCGGTGAAATCGAGGCCAAGCACCCAGGTCAGGGTGTTCTGCGGCACCACCCCGTCGGCATCGCCGGGATCCGTCACCTGATAGTTCAGGCCGCGCGTATAGACCGCTTCCGCCTTCAACACCACCGAGCCGAAATCCTTGGCCAGGGTGCTGCCGAATTGCTGGATGCGGTCATGCCTGGCCTGGTAGACCACCGTCGGCTGCGGACCGGCGACGATCTCGCGGTAGAAGGTCGGCGCGACGCTCATGCTGCTGTACGCAAAAGCCGCCACATCCCAGCCGTCCTTCAACACCGACAGGCGCAGGCCGTAGTTGGTATTGGCCAGGCTGCGGGTGGGAAATTTCTCATTGCGGAAAGACGTGCCGAAGCCCGGCGGCGGCGGCAAGGTATAAACGTAAAACTCCGATCCCGGCTTGCCGATGTTGTCGTAGCTGGCGATCGGAATCCAGATCAGTTCGGCGTGAAAGTCGTCCTTGAAATACTCCGCCCTGGCGGCCCACTGCGGTATGCGCAGAATCTCGAATTCGGGCAGGATGAACTGCCGCATGTCCTTGGCGGAAACCACGTCGCCGAACAGCAGTCCGACCATTTCCCCCCATACGATCTGCTGCCGACCGAGGCGAAAATCCCAGTCACCGGCGCTGATGTCGAGGTAGTTTTCACGCAACAGGATATTGAAGCGCTGGTTGTCGGCAACCGCCTGCGGGTAGAAATCGGTGAAGGTGTATGTCGCGTCGTAGTCGACGCGAACCCCCAGCTTCCATTTGACGTTACTGCTGAAGTCACCCTGGGCGCTGACATCGGCGCGGGTCATCATTTCCGACCAGTGTTGCGGCTTCGGCCAGTCGTAAGCCATCACGTTCTGGATGAAACCCCGGAAACCGGCGACCCGCGACGAGGGCTCAGGCGGAGCCTGCGGCCGCGCCGGCGGGTCCCCGAACAGCGCGTCGCGACCGGCCGGCGATGCCGATGTCGTCGGTTTCGCCGGGGGCTCGTCGGCGAACAGCGAGTCCCGACTCGCGGGAGCGTCGGCCCCCCGGCTCACGGGAACTTCAGGCTCCCGGCTCGCGGTTTCGTCGTCTTCGCCCGGAGACTCGTCGTCGCCAAACAGGGCATCGCGGCGCGTCGGCAGCGCGTCGGCAGCAGCGAGCAGAAAGCTCTCCGGCGACAGCGACGCGCGCCCGGACACGGCGAGCCCGCCGCGCTCATTGCCGTTCGCCACGTTGTCCGCTGCGGACACCGGCAGGGTCGTACAGGCGAGGGCAAGACATCCAAGGAGGCTGCTGGTTCTATTCTGCATGGCGTTCTTCCCCGGCTGCAACCGACGCTTCGGCGGGCGGGCTGGTCTGTTGGTTCTGGTTGGCGCCGACTTCGGGCGGGCGATGGCGGGCAAAGGACCATTTGGTGTGCGAACGCACACCCAGCAGCGCGATATGTCCATCCTCGATGCGCACCAGACGGTCGGCCCTGGCGATCACCCGCTTGTCGTGCGTCGAAAAGATGAAGGTCGTCTTGTAGGCCCGGTTGATCTTCTTCATCAGCAGCAGGATTTCCTCACCGGTCTTGTGATCGAGGTTGGCCGTCGGCTCATCGGCCAGGACGATGGCCGGCTTGATCGCCAATGCTCGGGCGATCGCCACCCGCTGCCGCTGGCCACCGCTCAACTGATTCGGACGATTCCTGGCGTATTTCGACAGGCCCACGACATCGAGAAAGTGCGCCACGCGCTTCTGGCGCTCCGCAGGCGACAGATCCGTGCGATGCAGCAGCGGATATTCGACGTTCTCGGCGGCCGACAACACCGGCAGCAAGTTGAAGGTCTGAAAGATGAAACCGATGGTGCGCGCGCGCAGCTTGGCGAGTTGGTCGGGCGTGCGCCCGCTGACGTCCTGATCGTTGATGTAGATCTTGCCACTGGTCGGCGTGTCGATGCAGCCGATCAGGTTCAGGAGCGTCGTCTTGCCACTGCCCGAAGGTCCGGCGATCGCCAGAAAAACGCCCGGATCGAAGGCCAGGGTAATGTCCTTGAGGGCTTGGACTTTCTGCTCGCCGAGCAGATAATCCTTGAATACGTGTTCAATGCGGACAACGCTCATTCGCTGACATTTCCCGCCAACCGCGTCGACGGTCGGCACAAGAGGGTGAAAACTATGGAAATCATGACCATCCGTCATTCTGGTGTCAACACCGCGATGGCGCTCCTGGCTGCCGCCTGCCTCGCCTGCGCGGCACCCGGCAGGGCCGCGGAGGCCGTCCCACAAGCCGGCGACGACGCCGAGGCCCGGATGATCGTCGAAAAAGCCGACCAGGTTCGCTTCCCGGCAGACGGCTTTCAGGTCGATGTCAGCATTACCACCACCGGCAGCGGACCCAGTACCGAAGTCCGCAAATACCGCGTGCTCTCGAAGGGGAACACCAACAGCGTGGTGATGATCACCGAACCCGCTTCCGAGCGGGGCCAGATCCTGCTGATGAAAGGCCGCGACCTGTGGGTGTTCATGCCCGACGTCTCACAGCCGATCCGGCTCTCGCTGTCACAGCGACTGACCGGTCAGGTGGCCAACGGAGACCTGGCGCGGGCCAACTTCGCCGCCGACTACAATCCGAAGCTGCTGCGCAGCGAAAAGATAGGCAACGAAGACTTCCACGTCCTGGAGTTGATCGGCGTAGACCGCAGCGTCACTTACCAGCGGGTACACTACTGGGTTCGGGAAAAGGATTTCTGGCCGCACAAGGCCGAGTTCTACTCGCTCTCCAACCGCCTGCTGAAGACCTGCCGATACGAGAACTACAAGACCATGGAGGGCAGAAAGCGGCCCACCCGACTGGTCATGGAAGACGCGCTGCGCGGCGGCGAGCAGTCCGTCCTCGAATATGCCGGCATGAAATTGCGCGATCTCCCGGACAAGATTTTCACCAAGGATTATCTCAAGAAGCTCGATTAGCCTTCCCGGGTGGATCTGTTGCCGTTACCCTGCGGCAACGACTGGAAGACAGCGTGGTTTTCTCGCGTCGATCGCATCGAGATCGATGCGGAGGGGCGTTCTGGCGTCGCTGCGCTCGGCTTACTTCGTAGTACTATGCAGACCATTGTGCCGGCGGCAACCCGCCTGGCTGGCGCTTGGCAGTGGGGGCCGGATGTTTTTTTCGAATCTGACAGAACTGACGATGGGCCAGGGCTACCGCCGGTTCTTCAGGTTCGTGCCGGCGCTGAGTGATGCCTTGCGTTCCGAAAACTACCGCATCCGGCACGAGGTGTACTGCCGTGATCCGGGTTTCGAGCGGATCGGCGACGACGTACACCACCGCGGCGTGCACTTTCCGTCACTGATGTCGGTCGACGAGGTCATCGGCGGCATGAACTTCCTGGTGCGCGCACTGTTCGAGATCCTCTCGCGCGAGATCAAGGAAGGCATCGAGCTGGCTGGTCGGCACGCCGTACGGGCGAATCACTCGCCGCTTCCCTGACCGGTCGCCAACGATGCCAGCGAATCCCCTTCTGTTCGCGGTCACGACGGCCAAAATCAGCACCACAGGTCAGCACCATGTATAGCCTGCCCGAGCCCATCCGTCACGCCATAGAGTCGGGACGCGCGCCATCGCCGCCGCAGATCCTGCTGCGGCTCCTGCAACTGGTGGACGACGACGGCACGACGATGACCGAACTGGCGCGGCTCGTCGAGCAGGATCCCGGTTTGTGCACCCGCGTCCTGACCGCGGCGAACTCGTCGGCCATCCGCCGTGGCAAGCCGTTCCACAATATCGAAGGCTGTCTGATGGCGCTCGGCACCCGCCTGGTTCGTTCAATTGCTACCTGCCTGTCGGTGCAGAGTCTGTTCGACGAAAGGAAGGCGACGCGGACGGTCGATCTCTCGGCGTTCTGGAGCCACTCGCTGCTGGTCGCCGAGTTGTCGCGAAGCCTCGCCACCGCAACCGGCTATCACCGACCGGACGAAGCCTACCTGGCCGGCCTGCTGCACGATGTCGGGGAGCTCCTGCTGCTCTCGGCACTCGGCGAGCCCTATCTGCAAATCCTGGCCGTCTGCGGTGGCGAAGCCGCACTGGTGGAAATGGAAACCGAGAATTTCGGTGTCCACCATGGCGAGGTCGGCACCTGGCTGGCCGATCAATGGCATCTCGATTCGCCGTTCGCCGACGGCATCCTCTTCCACCATCTGCCGGCAGAACAGATCCTGACGGCCGCGCCGCTGCCGCAAGTGGTATGGCTGGCGCACATGCTGGCCGGCGACAACGGCGTGCCGGAGGAACTGGTACAACCCGCCGGCCAGATGTTCGCCGGCATCGACAAGGCGCGCTTGCGCACGCTGTGCGATCAGGCCGAGCAACGGATGTGCGTCATCGCCGACGCCATCGGCATGGCGGCTCAGGACCGGACGGCCGGTGGCGGTTCGGTCGGACTGCCGCGGGTACGCGGCCTGCGCCCGCACGCCGAAGCCACCGCCGGCGGCCAACTCGCCGATATCATCGGCAACAAGGCCTTGCTGCAACCTCTTCAGCGTGACCTCTTCGCGCTCGATGACGCCAATGAACTGTTCCTCGCCCTGCGCGAATCCCTGCGCATCCTGTTCGATCTCAACCATGTCGCTTTCCTGCTCTGCGACCCGCTCGATGGCCGGCTGACCGGCAAGGATGTTGGCGGACAACCGGCGATTTTTGCGCATGTGCAAGTCCTGCCCGAGGCTCACCGCAGCCTGGCCGCCGTCGCCGCGCTGCGGAACGCCATCTGCTCGTCGTTCGACCGCGAGCCACGGCCGGCCAACTCGCTGCTGGACCTGCAGTTTGCCCGGGCCTTTGCGAGCAAGGGCCTGTTGTGCATTCCGATGCTCGGCAACGGCAGCACGGTCGGCGTCATCGTCGCCGGGCTGAGTGCCGGCGAATACAGCCGCCTGGACCGCCGCTTGTCCTGCCTGGTCAACTTTGGCCGGATGGCCGGCGTCAGCCTGGAGAACTGGCGCCAGACACAGCGTATCCGCGAGCAGACCGTCGAGGATGCGTCGGCGCGTTTCACGCGTCAGGCAAGACGTATCGTTCACGAAGCGGGAAACCCGCTGACCATCATCAAGGGCTATCTCCGAATCCTCGACGGCAAACTGCCGCCGGAAACCGACGTTCGCCGCGAACTGACCGTGCTCAGCGAAGAAATCGAGCGCGTCAGCACGATCGTCATGCGGATGAGCGAGATCCCGCAGATCCTGGCCACCGAACCTGCGCTCGACATCGGCGACCTGCTCCGCGAGTTGCTGACGCTCTATCGCGAAACGCTGTTTGACTCAAAAGGCATTGCCGTCGAAGCGGTCATGCCGGGGCAGGCGATCCGGATCGCCTGCGATCGCGACAGCATCAAGCAGATCCTCCTCAACCTCTGGAAGAACGCCTCCGAAGCGCTGTCCCGCGGGCAACGCATCAGGCTTTCGCTGAGCGACGATGTCGTGCACCAGGGGCGACGCTTCGCCGAACTGAGGATCGAAGACAACGGACCAGGCATGGGCGAAGCGGCGATCGACGCCCTGCATCGTCCGGCCGCCGGGCGAATCGGCGGCGCACGCGGCATCGGCCTGTCGATCGTCGGCACGCTGACCCAGCGCCTGGGGATTCCGGTCACCTGCCGCAGCAAGCCGGGCCTGGGAACCATGATCTCACTGCTGTTGCCTACTCCGACCGCGGCCGAGTCGCGGGCCAGCGACAGCAACACTCGCCATCAGACGATTTCGTCGCCGGACACCAGTCAGGAGTAACGATGAAGGCCATACCCCAGGTCGATTTTTTGCCGCACGTTCCCGATAGCCACAAGGAGAGCAGCTGCAACATCCTGATCGTCGACGACGAACAACGCATTCGGGAGACCTACCGGCAGCTGCTATCCGCACCAGAGCGCAGCATCGAAGACTGCGGCACCGGCAGTGAAGCCATGCGCCGACTGGAAGGCCGCGACATCGACGTGCTCATCCTCGATCTCAATCTGCCCGACATCAACGGGCTGGAAATCATGGAATGGATGCTGCGCCGGCATGTGCCGACGGCCGTCGTGGTCTTCAGTGGCGACGCATCCATCGACTCGGCGATCCGCGCGTTGCGCCACGGCGCCTTCGAGTTCATCCGCAAGCATGGCGATCCTCAGGAACTGATCGACACCGTAGACCGCGTCCTCAGCCGCCGCCGCATGGAGCGGGAACACGCCCTGATGACCATCCGGCTCGAACACTCCGAGCGACTGCACCGCTTTCTGGTCGAACAATCCCCGGACATCATCTACACGCTCGACAAGAACGGCGCCTTCATTTTCGTGAACGGCCGCGTGCAGGCCCTGCTCGGTTACTCCCGGGAGGAACTCCTCGGCAAACACTATTCGCTGATTGTGCATCCGGACGATCAGGAACACGCCCGCTTTGCCTTCAACGAACGTCGCATCGGCGACCGGGCGAGCACCAACGTCGAAATCCGGCTGCAGACCAAGTCCAACGGCGTCCGGCATTTCGAGAACCGTACCATCGTCACCATCCTCAGTTCCCAAGGCATCTATGCCACCCATGAAGGACCGGCCGACCTGCACTTCATGGGTACTTCGGGCGTCGCGCGGGACATCACCGACCGTAAGAAAGCCGAGGAAACCATCGCCTTCCAGGCCTTTCACGATCTGCTCACCGGGTTGCCCAACCGGACGCTGTTCAAGGATCGGCTGGGCGTGGCCCTGAAGCATGCGAAGAGAAAGAGAAAACGGCTTGGCGTGATGTTCATCGACATCGACCGCTTCAAACTGGTCAATGACACCTACGGCCATCATGAAGGCGACGAGTTGCTCAAGAATTTCGCCCTGCGCGCGCGCGCGTGCCTGCGCTCGGGAGACACGCTGGCACGTCAGGGCGGCGATGAATTCACCGTTCTGCTGCCGGATCTGGGCAGCGGCGACGATGCCGCGTTGATCGCTACCAAGATGCTGACCGAACTGAAGCGGCCGTTTCAGGTCGCCGGGCTGGATTTCTTCACCACCGCCAGCATCGGCATCGCCCTGTACCCTGACAGCGGCGAAACGCCCGAAGTCCTCCTCCGCAATGCCGACATCGCGATGTACCAGATCAAGGGCCAGGGCAAGAACGGCTATCTGCAGTACACGCCGGAGATGCACAACAGACTACGATGAAAAGGATCATCCTTCCCAGGACATTAGGCGTGTTGAAAGGCGCCCATGTACACTCCTACTGTCACACTCCTACTGTCCTACTGACAAAGTTGACCCTGCAAGATCGTTAGCCATGCGAAAGCATATAAACTTGCTCAGCAAAAGTCATGCCGATTACTAATAACTTTATGATTTAGTGAAATAACAAGTTCTGTGCAAAGCTAACAGGATGAACATCTGTAAAATTTATCGACACTGTCGATGCGCATGTTTTTCTCAATGAAGATCGTTCTGAGCAGCGCAAGGGGCTCGTTGGGAGCCGATGCGGAGAGAGAGTTCACCATGAAATCGCCGCGAGGAACACCTCACCGATTCACATCAACCACCACCCGCCCCCGCACCTTGCCTTCGAGCAGTTGCGGCGCCAGCGCGACAACTTCCGAGAGAGCGATTTCGTGGCTGATCGCATCGAGGCGGGCGATGTCGATGTCGCGGGCGAGACGTTCCCAGGCTTCCTGTCGTATGTCCAGCGGCGCCATGACGCTGTCGATCCCGTAGAGCGTGACACCGCGCAGGATGAAGGGCGCGACTGTGGCCGGGAAATCCATGCCCTGCGCCAGACCGCAGGCGGCGACGGCGCCGCGGTAACGGGTGGTGGCGCAGGCGTTGGCCAGGGTGTGGCTACCGACGCTGTCGATGACGCCGGCCCAGCGTTCCTTGCCGATCGGCTTGCCGGGCGCTGAAAGTTCCTGACGATCGATCACGGCCGCCGCGCCGATCGATTGGAGGTACGCGGCTTCCGCCACGCGGCCGGTCGAGGCCACGACCCGGTAGCCCAGTTTGGCCAGCAGCGCGATGCTGACGCTGCCGACGCCGCCGCTGGCGCCGGTGACCAGAATCTCGCCGTCCTGCGGCCGGATGCCGTGCTTTTCGAGAGCCAGCACGCAGAGCATCGCGGTATAGCCGGCGGTGCCGATGGCCATCGCCTGGCGCGGTGTCAGCTTCGCCGGCAGCGGCACCAGCCATTCGCCCTGCAGGCGAGCCCTTTGCGCCAGGCCACCGCAATGCGTCTCGCCGACGCCCCAGCCGTTCAGCAGCACTTGGTCGCCCACCTTCCACGCCGGGTTGCTGCTCTCGATCACCGCGCCGGCAAGATCGATCCCCGGCACCATCGGAAAGCGGCGGACCACAGGCGCCTTGCCGGTGATCGCCAGCGCGTCCTTGTAGTTGAGCGTCGACCACTCGACACGCACGCTGACGTCGCCGGCCGGCAACACCGCGTCGTCGATCGCCTGCAACTGCGCCCGGTAACCAGTTTCATCCCTGGTGATCAGGATGCCCTTGAACATGTTGATTCTCCTTTGCTGTGGGAACGTGAGGTGGAATTGCGGTTCGCCGGCGCGGCGGCGCATCGCCGGAAGGCGGCCGCGCCGCCGGGCACGCCAGCGGCGCCGCGGCCCTGCCCGGAAGCGATAGTGTGCTTTTGCCGCCGAATCGCCGCAAGCCGGTTGCGCTTCCCGGCTACCTGTCGGAAAAATTTACAATCGGAATTTTGGCCTGCCTGGCTGGCGTGGCCATGCACCGCGCGCGTGCGTGACAGAAATGGAAGCAGGGGTCAAAAGAACTGCTTGGCGAAGTTTGCCACGGCCAGTCCGATCAAAACGCCCATCATCCATTTGATTGGCTCAAGCTTGCTGTCCAGGTAATCCCGAGTCACCAGGCTGTCTTGCGCATCGGACAGCACACGCACAACGGTCTCGGCCTGCTTCTCGTCAAAGCCTGGATTCCGCAGCTTACGGACGGCTTCCATGGTAACGAGGGTGACAGTGCTCATGCGCTGAGTATGATTTATGAAGGGCGGATGATCAAGCCACCCCGTCAAGTCACACCGGCACGCGAAAGGCAAGTAAACCAGATCCCGGCGACCCTGCCTGGTTGGCACTCGCCTTGCCGGTGGTCACCGGCCTCTGCTTCGGGTAGCGCGCAGCGAACCCCGGCCAGCCCGGCTAGGGAATCAACGACCACTCGATCTGGTCGCTGCGCTCGCAGCCCGCGGTCATCGCCCGGCACAGGCCGATGAACTCGCGCATGCCGGCGGTCTGGAACTTGCGCCGCTGCCAGAGGAACTGAAAATCGCGCCGCAGGTCGAGCTCGGGCGTCTCGATCGCGACCAGGCTGCCGCGCCGGAAGGCCTCGCGCAGCGCCAGGCGTGAAATGCAGCCGATGCCGAGGCCGAACTCGACGGCACGCTTGATCGCCTCGGTATGCTCCAGTTCCAGGCGGATATTCAAGGCCGAATGATGGTGGCGCAGCGCCTGGTCAAGCGTCTCGCGCGTCCCCGAACCCGGCTCCCGGACGATCCATGCCTCCCCGGCCAGTTCCGCGAGCGTCGCCGATCCGCGGCTCGCGAGTGGGTGCGCCGGCGCGCAGAACACCACCAGTTCGTCGGCCACCCAGGGTTCGACATGCAGGTCGGGGTGCCGGCACGAGCCTTCAATCAGCCCCAGATCGAGCTCATGGCGCACCAACTGGTCGATGATCGCCGCCGTGTTGTGCACTCGCAACTGCAGCGTGCTCTCCGGGTGGCGTTTGAGAAAATCGGCGACGATCAGTGTCGCCAGGTAGTTGCCGATGGTCAGCGTTGCACCGATGCGCAACAGGCCGTAGCCGGCACGGCCTTCAAGGACGTTTTCGATGGCCGCCGCGCGCTCGATCCACTCGACCGCCTGCGGCAGCAGCGCCTGTCCGAGTTCGTTCAGGCGCAGCGTCTTGCCGAACCTGTCGAAAAGCTGCGTGTCGTATTGCCGTTCGAGTTCGGCGAGCGCCGTGCTGGTCGCCGACTGCGACAGCGCCAGCGTCGTGGCAGCGCGCGAAACGCTCTCGTGGCGGGCCACCTCGACAAAGACTCGGAGTTGCCGCAAGCTGAATCGCATATCGTATTTTCAGATATCGTTTATTCAAAAAACCACTTTTACAAATATAACATGAGCCCCTACGATGCTTCGGGTCGACCGCATACCAAGGGCAAGACCATGAGCAACTTCTCCACGCAACGCGTCCTCTCGGTGCATCACTGGAACGAGAGCCTGTTCAGTTTCCGCACCACGCGCGACCCCGGCCTGCGTTTCATCAACGGGCAGTTCCTGATGATCGGCCTGCCGCAGGAGGGTCGCCCGCTGACGCGCGCGTACAGCATCGCCAGCGCCAATCATGACGAATACCTCGAATTCTTCAGCATCAAGGTTCCCGACGGCCCGCTGACCTCGAAGCTGCAGCACCTGGCGGTCGGCGACGAAATTGTCGTCAGCCGCAAGCCGACCGGGACACTGGTCCTGCGCGATCTGCGACCGGGCCAGAACCTCTACCTCCTGGCCACCGGCACTGGCCTCGCGCCGTTCATCAGCCTGATCCAGGACCCGGAGACCTACGAGCGTTTCGAGAAAGTGGTGCTGATCCATGGCGTGCGCTGGGTGAAGGACCTGGCCTACAGCGAATTCATCCGTGAAGAATTGCCGAGTCACGAGTTCTTCGCCGACCTGGTGCGTGACAAGCTGATCTACTACCCGACGGTGACCCGTGAGGCGTTCCGCCATCAGGGCCGCATCACGCAACTGGTCGACAGCGGCCGGCTGTTCGCCGACATCGGCCTGCCGCCACTCGACCCGGCGCGCGACCGGGCAATGGTCTGCGGCAGCCCGGCAATGATCAAGGATTGCTGCGGCCTGCTCGACACGCGCGGCTTCCAGGTTTCGCCGTACATCGGCGCGCAGGGTGACTACGTGATCGAGCGCGCCTTCGTCGACAAGTAGCCCGGCGGCACGCCCGGCGCTCGCCGATCAGCGCCGCTGGGCAAGGCGACGAGCCATTGCCGGTCAGTCTCGGGTAGACTTGTGCTTTTCGGACGCGCCGCAGGGCGCTTCCGTCTCCCCCTTCACATCTGACCGACTGCCATGGCTCAATACGTATTCACGATGAACCGCGTGGGCAAGATCGTCCCGCCCAAGCGCCAGATCATCAAGGACATCTCGTTGTCCTTCTTTCCCGGCGCCAAGATCGGCCTGCTCGGGCTCAATGGTTCGGGCAAATCGACGGTGCTGCGCATCATGGCCGGCGTCGACAAGGACATCATCGGCGAAGCCACACCGATGCCGAACCTCAAGATCGGCTACCTGCCGCAGGAACCACAGCTCGACCCGGCCCTGACCGTGCGCCAGGAAGTCGAGTCGGGGCTCGGCGAAGCCTTCGAGGCGCAGGCCAGGCTCGAAGCGGTGTACGCCGCCTACGCCGAAGCGGACGCCGATTTCGATCAGCTCGCCGAGGAACAGGCTCGCCTCGAAGCGATCATCGCCACAGCTGGATCGGATCTTGGCAGCCAGCTCGAACTCGCCGCCGACGCCTTGCGACTGCCGGCGTGGGATGCGCTGATCGGCAAGCTCTCGGGTGGCGAGAAGCGCCGCGTCGCGCTGTGCAAACTGTTGCTCTCGAAGCCGGACATGTTGTTGCTCGACGAACCGACCAACCATCTCGACGCCGAATCGGTGGACTGGCTCGAACAGTTCCTGGTGCGTTTTCCCGGCACGGTGGTCGCCGTCACGCACGATCGCTACTTCCTCGACAACGCCGCCGAGTGGATTCTCGAACTCGACCGCGGCCACGGCATCCCCTGGAAGGGCAATTACTCGAGCTGGCTGGAGCAGAAGGAAGCGCGCCTGGAGACCGAG
Source organism: Pseudomonadota bacterium (assembly GCA_029780075.1). GTDB lineage: Bacteria > Pseudomonadota > Gammaproteobacteria > Burkholderiales > Rhodocyclaceae > Accumulibacter. The sequence continues at coordinate 16,095 of JAKOZI010000173.1, read as the reverse complement.
GGGCGCCAGGAGGCCGGCCGCATCAAGGCGATGAAGCAGGAACTCGAATGGGTGCGCCAGAACCCGAAAGCCCGGCAAGCCAAGAGCAAGGCGCGTCTGTCGCGGTTCGAGGAACTGTCCAGCGTCGAATACCAGAAGCGCAACGAAACACAGGAGATCTTCATTCCGGTCGGCGAGCGCCTGGGCGGCAAGGTCATCGCCTTCAGGGAGGTCAGCAAATCCTTCGGCGAGCGCCTGCTGATCGACAAGCTCAGCTTCAACGTGCCGCCAGGCGCGATCGTCGGCATCATCGGCCCGAACGGCGCCGGCAAATCGACCCTGTTCCGCATGCTGGTCGGACAGGAGCAGCCGGACTCCGGCGAAATCGAGATCGGCAACACCGTCAGGCTCGCCTACGTCGACCAGAGCCGCGATTGCCTCGACGGCGACAAGACGGTTTTCGAGGAGATCTCCGGGGGTGCCGAACTGCTGACCGTCGGCAGGTACGAAACGCCGGCGCGCGCCTACATCGGCCGCTTCAATTTCAAGGGCGGCGACCAGCAGAAACGCGTCGGCCAACTCTCGGGCGGCGAGCGCGGTCGCCTGCACATGGCCAAGACGCTGATCGCCGGCGGCAACGTGCTGCTGCTCGACGAGCCCTCGAACGACCTCGACGTCGAAACGCTGCGCGCGCTCGAGGACGCGCTGCTCGAATTTGCCGGCAGCGTGCTGGTGATCTCGCACGACCGCTGGTTCCTCGACCGCATCTGCACGCACATCCTGGCCTGCGAGAGCGATTCGCAATGGAGCTTCTTCAGCGGCAACTACCACGAGTACGAAGAAGACAAGAAACGCCGTCTCGGCGAGGAAGCGGCCAAGCCGAAGCGGATTCGCTACAAGCCGATCACCCGCTAGCCACTACGCCATTTCGGCCGCCTGCTTCCGCGAGGCGGCAGAAAGCGATGTCGGTCAGCGCTTGCGGCGGGCCGCGCCGCTGGCGGCCTCAACCCTGGCCGGCATCGCCTCCCGCGTCGGCGCGCGCGCGCCCGTGCGCGCGCCGAAGGGCGTGGCCGCCGCTGTCCCCAGCGGCTGAAAGAACGGAATCAGGTGTTTCCTGCCGTTGCCGATCAGGTCGGCGCGCCCCATCTGCTTCAGGGTTTCGCGCAGCAGCGGCCAGTTGGCCGGATCGTGGTAACGCAGAAAAGCCTTGTGCAGGCGCCGCTGCCGGCCGGCGCGAACGGTGTCGACCCCCACCGAGTCGCGGCTGACCTTCTGTAGCGGGTTCTTGCGGCTGTGATACATCGCGGTCGCAATCGCCATCGGCGTCGGCAGAAAGGTCTGCACCTGGTCGAGCCGGAAGTTGTTGCGCTTCAGCCACAGCGCGAGGTTGAGCATGTCTTGGTCGGTGGTGCCCGGATGCGCGGCGATGAAATACGGGATCAGGTACTGCTCCTTGCCGGCCTCTTTCGAAAATTTCTCGAACAGGATCCGGAACTGCTCGTAGGCGCCCATGCCGGGCTTCATCATGTGCGCCAGCGGCCCGTCTTCGGTGTGCTCGGGCGCGATCTTGAGATAGCCGCCGACGTGATGGCTGACCAGTTCCCGGACGTACTGCGGATCGCGCACCGCGAGGTCGTAGCGCAGACCGGAACTGATCAGGACCTTCTTCACTCCCGGCAGCGCCCGCGCCTTGCGGTAGAGTTGCAGCAGCGGCGTATGGTCGGTGTCGAGGTTCTCGCAGATGCCGGGGAAGACGCAGGACAGGCGCCGGCACGCCGACTCGATCTTCGGGTCCTTGCACGCCAGGCGGTACATGTTCGCCGTTGGCCCGCCGAGGTCGGAGATGACGCCGGTGAAACCCGGCGTCTTGTCGCGGATTTCCTCGATCTCGTGCAGGATCGACTGCTCCGAGCGGCTCTGGATGATCCGTCCTTCGTGCTCGGTGATCGAACAGAAGGTGCAGCCGCCGAAGCAACCGCGCATGATGTTGACCGAAAAACGGATCATCTCAAAGGCCGGAATCTTGGCCTCGCCGTAGGACGGATGCGGTCGCCGCTGGAACGGCGCTGCGAAGACACCGTCCATCTCCGGCGTCGACAGCGGGATCGGCGGCGGGTTGAGCCAGACGTCGCGTTCGCCGTGCGCCTGCACCAGCGCGCGCGCGTTGCCGGGGTTCGACTCGATGTGGAAGGTGCGCGAAGCGTGCGCGTAGAGCACGGGATCGCTGGCCACCTGCTCGTAAGAAGGCAGGCGGATCGCGGTCCGCGCCCGATCGAGCTTCGGCATGCGTTGATGCGCCAGGAACTGCAGTTGAATCAACTGCGTGCGGCCGCCACCAGGCGGCGGCTTGGCGGTACAGGCTGCCGCCGCTTCCGGCTCCGGAGTCGGCGCGTAGGGATCGGCGTGGCGAATCAGCAGCCCCGGCGTGTCGACCTCGGTCGAATCGATTTCGGCCCAACCCTCGCCAGGTAGCCAGCCGCGCGGCACCATGAAGGCGGTGCCGCGCAGATCGCGGATGGTGGCGATGTTCTCGCCTGCAGCCAGACGATGCGCCAGTTCGACGAGGGCGCGCTCGGCGCTGCCGAAGATCAGCAGGTCGGCTTTCGAATCGGGCAGGACCGAGCGGCGCACCTTGTCCGACCAGTAGTCATAGTGCGCGATACGGCGCAGGCTGGCTTCGATCGAACCGATCACCACGTTGGCGCCGGGGAAGGCTTCGCGACAGCGTTGGGCATAAACGACCACCGCGCGATCCGGTCGCCGGTTGGCTTCGCCGTTCGGCGTGTAGGCGTCGTCGGAACGTGGCTTGCGATCGGCGGTATAGCGATTGACCATCGAATCCATGTTGCCGGCGGTGACGCCGAAAAACAGCTTCGGCTTGCCGAGCGTCCGGAAAGCCTGCGCCGACAGCCAGTCCGGCTGGCTGATGATGCCGACCCGAAAACCCTGCGCCTCGAGCAGACGCCCGACCAGCGCCATGCCGAAACTCGGATGGTCGATATAGGCGTCGCCGGTGACCAGGATGATGTCGCACGAATCCCAGCCGAGTTCGTCCATTTCGGCGCGCGACATCGGCAGGAAAGGCGCGGTCCCGAAGCGACTGGCCCAGTACTTGCGGTACGAGAAGAGATTGCGGGGTGCACCCGGGCGCGTCTCGTTCATCGAAGATTTCATGGGCAAGGTATTGCGGAAGAAAAAAGGAAGTTATCCCGAATATCGGGGGTACCCTGGCAGTCAGCGCTTCTACGTGGAGCCATTCGGGAGCGCAGCCTGGCGATCAATACCCGATCTCCCGCTGGTGCCGAACGGCCAGAATGATCGCCGTTCGCTGATCGGCATCATAGCGGTAAATGGCCACGTATCCGCTATCACCAAAGTCTATCAGCCATTCCCGGTACTCGGCGTCCATGTCGTCAATGGGCCGACCGACGCCGGGCTGCCGTGAAAGGATCTTTACCCCGTCCCGGATTGCCTTTGCAGCTCGCCTGGCCGCTTCACTGTTTTTTTCGGCGAGAAAGCGATGGAGGCGCTGCACGTCAAGCAGTGCCGATGGAGACCAGATCAGGCGTGGCATTCCGGCGGATCTACATCCTGGCCCGCTTCCAGCCTGCCAAGCCAATCGTCGGCTTCTTCCATGGTCGCAAGTTGGCCGGTATGGCAAAACTCTTCCCAGGCAGTCATGGCCTGCTGCCGGAACGCTTCGCGCTTTTCCTCACGCTCGACGTACTGTCGGATTGCCTCACGCATCATCCAGTGCGGCGTGCGCTGGCGAGCTTCAGCCAACCGCTTCACGCGTTCCTTGATGTCGGTGTCAATTTTGATCGCCACAGGGCGCGCAGTGACCGTGCTCATCGTTGTACCCTCTAGGTATCTGCAGGTATTACCATAACACGTAAGCTAGGCTCCTGCTCACTCTACTCCGGCAGGAGTGCCGATTGCTGCACCGCAGCTTGCCAGGCGCCAAATCTGTCTGTATGGTCGCAGACTGGAATTTATATCGTATACGATATCCGGAGTTCACCACTCGCACATGCCATCGCTTCTTGAACTTGTCGCCGCCCAGAAGACGCCACGCCTCAGCGCGTCGGATCATGTCGCGCAGACGCTCAAGAAGGCGATTGTCGATGGTTTGTTGCCGGCCGGCGAACTGCTCCGGCAGGACGAGATCGCCAGCCACTTCCACGTCAGCAAAATCCCGGTGCGCGAAGCCTTGAAGCACCTGGAGGCCAAGGGCCTGGTGACCTTTATGCGCAATCGTGGCGCTGTCGTCGCCTCGCTGTCGACGGCCGAGATCGACGAATACATGGAAATCCGCGCCATGCTCGAAGCCAGGGCAGCACGCCTCTCGGCAGCGCTGATCAGCGACCAGAGCATCGCGCAGGCGCGTCAGTATCTCGACGCGTTCGGCCTGGCCACCGACGCCGGCCGGTGGGGCGAATTGAACTGGCTCTTTCATTCGACGCTGTACGCCGCGGCGGCGCGGCCGATCCTGCTTGCCGAAATCCGTTCCCTGTACAACAAGGTCGAGCGTTACGTCCGTGCGCTCCTGTCCGTTACCACCGAAATGCCCAAGACCCAGCACGAACACGCCGAGATCCTCGACGCGTTCGTCCGCCGGGACCCCGACGCGGCGGCAGAACTCACTCGGGCGCATGTGCTCGATGCGGGTGCGTCACTTGTCCATTATCTCAACGAGCACCGTAGCAAAGGAGGAAACACATGAGCAAGCACATCCTGTCGGCCGGCTTCTGTCTGCTGGCCCTGGCGGGCACCAACGCCTGGGCCGAACATCTGGTGGCCATCGCCGGCCCGATGACCGGCCAATACGCTTCCGCGGGTGACCAGATCCGCAAGGGCGCCGAAATGGCCATCGCCGACATCAACGCCAAGGGTGGCGTGAACGGCGAGAAGCTGAAGCTCGAAATCGGCGACGACGCCTGCGATCCGAAACAGGCCGTCGCCGTCGCCAACCAGATGGTGAACAAGAAGATCATCTTCATGCACGGCCACTGGTGCTCGTCGTCGACCATCCCGGCGTCCGAAGTCTACGTCGAGGCCAACATCCCGGTGGTCACCGTGTCGACCAATCCAAAGGTCACCGATCGCGGCCTGAAGAACATCTTCGCCATCGCCGGTCGTGACGACCAGCAGGGCCAGGTGGCGGGTGCCTACCTCGCCGAGAAGTTCAAGGGCAAGAAGATCGCTGTGGTTGACGACAAGAGCGCCTACGGCAAGGGTCTGGCCGACGAAGTGGCCAAGGCGATGGAAGCCAAGGGCGTCAAGCCGGCGCTGCGCGAGTCGATCACCGCCGGCGAGAAGGACTATTCCGGGCTGGTCAGCAAGCTCAAGTCCTCCGGCGTCGAGGTGATGTCCTACGGCGGTTACCACACCGAAGTGGCGCTGATCCTGCGCCAGGCACAGCAGGCCGGCCTGAAGCTGACGGTGATGGGCGGCGATACCATGTCCAACACCGAGCTGGCCACGGCCGCCGGCCCCGAGGCCAACAACGTGCTGTTTACCTTCGGTCCGGATGCGCGCAAGAACCCGAGCGCGGCGCCGGTCGTCAAGAAGTTCCATGACGCCAAGGTCGAACCGGAAGGCTACGTCCTCTATGCCTACGCCGCCTTCCAGCTCTTCGACCAGGCGGCGACCAAGGCCAAGAGCACCAAATACGCCGACATCGAGAAGACACTGCGTAGCGGCAGCTTCGACACGGTCATCGGCAAGCTGTCGTTCGACGCCAAGGGGAACAGTTCGGCGCCGGCCTTCGTCGTCTACCAGTGGAAGGACGGCAAGTACGACTATGTGAAGAAGTAGTCGCCGGGCGGCGCGTCCACGCGGGCGTGCCGCCGACTGGCGACAGCCGCCGCGGCGACCACTGCGGCGCGCAGCCATCGACATCCGCCCGCCGGCGGACCTATGAACCACCGCGCGCGACACTCCGTGTCGGCGCCGAATCGACGGGAAGACAGCATGAGCGTCGCCCATACCAACGCATTACGCCAGCGCCTGCGGGCCTATCATCGGATCGACGAAGCCCAGGTCGTCGACGAACTGATCGCCGTGGCGCGCTTCAGCCCCGCCGAACAGCAGGGCATCCAGCAACGCGCCACACCGCTGGTGCAGACGGTTCGCGAAAGCCGCCTGAACACCGGCGGTATCGACGCTTTTCTGGCCACCTATGATCTCTCGTCGCGCGAGGGCGTGGTTCTGATGTGCCTCGCCGAGGCGCTGCTGCGGATTCCCGATTCGGCCACTGTCGATCGCCTGATTCGCGACAAGATCGGCAACACCGAGTGGGAAAAACGGCTCGGCGCCTCGCACAGCACCTTCGTCAATGCCGGCACCTGGGCGCTGATGCTCACCGGCCGCATCGTCAATCTCGACAACGACGACCGCAACATCGGCGGCACGCTCAAGCGCCTGGTGGCGCGCGCCGGCGAACCGGTGATCCGGCAGGCGGTGATCACCGCGATGCGCATCCTCGGTCGCCAGTTCGTGATGGGCCGCAACATCCATGAAGCGCTGGAGCGCGCGCGCAGCGCCGAAAAATCCGGTTACCGCCACTCCTACGACATGCTCGGCGAATCGGCGCGCAGCAGCGCCGATGCCTTGCGCTATTTCGAGTCCTACAGCGCGGCGATCCGGGCGATCGGTGATGCCGCCGCCGGCCGGCCAGCTTTCGAGGCGCCGTCGATCTCGATCAAGCTCTCGGCCCTGCATCCGCGCTACGAAGTCGCCCAGGAGGAGCGCGTGCGGCACGAGCTGCTGCCGGCGGTGAAGGCGCTGGCACTCCGGGCCAAGGCCCGCAATATCGGTTTCACGATCGACGCCGAGGAGATCGATCGCCTGGAGATGTCGCTCGACCTGATCGAGGCGCTGGCCACGGCTCCCGAACTGGCCGGCTGGAATGGCCTCGGGCTGGCCGTCCAGGCTTACCAGAAGCGCGCGCTGCCACTCATCGACTGGCTCGCCGACCTCGCGCACCGCGCCGACCGGCGCCTGATGGTGCGCCTGTGCAAGGGCGCCTACTGGGACGCCGAGATCAAGATCGCGCAGGAGCGCGGCCTCGCGGACTACCCGGTGTTCACCCGCAAGGGGTCGAGCGACCTCTCGTACCTGGCCTGCGCGCGCCGCCTGTTTGCCGATCCACAGGCGTTCTACCCGGCGTTTGCCACCCACAACGCGCACACCCTCGCCGCCGTCGCCGAAATCGCGGTCAGCGCCGGCGGCAGTGACGAATGGGAATACCAGCGTCTGCACGGCATGGGCGAGGAACTCTACGACCAGGTCGTCGGCGAAGACAAATGGGGGCGCGCCTGCCGGGTCTACGCGCCGGTGGGCAGCCACGAAGATCTGCTGGCGTATCTGGTCCGCCGGCTGCTGGAAAACGGCGCCAACTCGTCGTTCGTCAATCGCATCGCCGACGCCAGCCTGCCGATCGACGCGCTGATCGCCGACCCTGTCGAAAAGACGGCTGCCCTGGCCGTCAAACGCCAACCGCGCATCCCGCTGCCGCGCGACCTCTTCGGTGCCGAACGCGCCAACAGTGAAGGACTGGACATGAACGACAAACCCACTATCGAAGACCTGCGCAGTACCATCGAACAGAGCGTTCGGGTCAGCTACGGCGCGGCGCCGCTGATCGCCGGCAAGCGCCGCAGCGGCACCAGCAAGCCGGTGCTCTCACCGGCCGATCAGCGCGAGGTCGTCGGTCATGTGATCGAAGCCAGTGTCGCCGATGTCGGCGAAGCGCTGGCCATTGCACAGACGGCTTTTCCGGCCTGGGAAGGGACACCCGCCAAGGCGCGCGCCGCGGCCCTCGATCGCGCCGCCGACCTGCTGCAGGGACGCCTGCCGGAACTGGTGGCACTGATCGTTCGCGAAGGCGGGCGAACGCAGGCCGACGCAGTTTCCGAAGTGCGCGAGGCGATCGATTTCTGCCGCTACTACGCCGCGCAGGCACGCGAGAAGTTCGCCGAGCCGATCGCCCTGCCCGGCCCGACCGGCGAACGCAACAGCCTGTCGCTGCACGGCCGCGGCGTATTCGCCTGCATCAGCCCCTGGAATTTCCCGCTGGCCATTTTTGTCGGGCAGATCGCCGCGGCCCTGGCCGCGGGCAACACGGTCGTCGCCAAACCGGCCGAACAGACGCCGCTGGTCGCCGCGCTGGCCGTCGAACTGCTGCACGCCGGAGGCATTCCGGCCGAGGCGCTGGCCTTCCTGCCGGGTGATGGCCGCATCGGCGCGGCGATGGTCGCCGGCCGCGAGTGTGCCGGCGTCGCGTTCACCGGTTCCACCGAGGTCGCGCGCCTGATCGCCCGCGCGCTGGCCGAAAAGGATGGCCCGCTGGTGCCGCTGATCGCCGAGACCGGCGGCCAGAACACGCTGATCGCCGATTCGTCGGCGCTGCCCGAACAGATCGTCCGCGACGTCGTCGCCTCGGCGTTCAACTCCGCCGGACAACGCTGTTCGGCCTTGCGTGTGCTGTACATCCAGACCGACATCGCCGACCGGGTCAGCGAAATGCTCGCCGGCGCGATGCAGGAACTGCGCGTCGGCAACCCGACCGATCTCGCCACCGACGTCGGTCCGGTGATCGACGAGGCGGCGCGCGGCGTGCTCGCCGCGCACGCGCGCTGGCTCGACAGTTTTGCGACACCGATCTTCAGCTGTCCGCTCGACGAGGAAGCCACCCGCCACGGCACCTTCTTCGCCCCGCGCGCCTACGAAATCGACAGCATCGCGCGTCTCGAACGCGAAGTTTTCGGGCCGATCCTGCACGTGGTCCGCTGGCGCGCCGAAGACCTCGATCAGGTCTGCGCGGCGATCGCCAGTACCGGCTACGGCCTGACGCTCGGCATCCACAGCCGCATCGACGAAACCATCAAGCGCATCACCGACCGCCTGCACGTCGGCAACACCTACGTGAACCGCAACATCATCGGCGCCGTCGTCGGCGTGCAACCCTTCGGCGGCGAAGGACTTTCGGGCACCGGTCCGAAGGCCGGCGGGCCGCATTATCTGTATCGCTTTGCCAGTGAGCGCACCGTTTCTGTCGATACCACCGCGGCAGGGGGTAATGCCGGGCTGATGGCGCTCGACGCAGATGAGTGATTCGCCTGTGCCATATTGGAGAGGAGATGACATGAAAACAGCAGACTTGATTGCGGAGGCAACTTCTCTGCCCGTGGAGGAGCGAGTCAGGGTTGTCGACTCCATCCTGAGGAGCCTTAATCCGCCGGAAACAGATATCGACGAGAAGTGGGTCTTGGTAGCCGATACGCGCTTGGCGGAACTTCGCACGGGGGAAGTTGTAGCAGTACCGGGAGACGAGGTATTCCGGAAAATCTGGGCCAAATTTTCAGCGTGAAATACTCGTTCCACCCGGAGGCGGAGGCGGAGTTCGTTCAGGCCATCGAATATTACGAAGAATGCGAACCGGGTTTGGGCCATGACTTCGCCGTTGAAGTGCATTCGGCGATTCAGCGGACAATGGCGTATCCGAAAGCTTGGCCCCTGCTTGAAAATGACATCAGAAGATCTTTCGCGAAACGGTTCCCCTACGGAATTTTATACGTGGAGGAAGATGAAGAAATTCTCATCGTGGCAGTCATGCACCTCCACCGGACTCCCGGCTATTGGAAGCACAGGAAGAGAAGCTCCTGACAACGCCTTCCCATGACCGCGCCACGAGGCGCCGCCAAGTTTACTTTCCAGTGTGGGCCAACCGTTCACACCAAGGCAGTCTGCCAAGCCGTGCAAAGAGATAGAAGCCGTCTCGGGAGCTTTGTTCTAGACCTTTTAGGGATAAGGTCAATCGTGGTCTGTCCCTATTTTTACCCTTGCTTCCAAAACACGAAATGACGTCAATAAATTACTACGCCGTATTGGGCGTCGTGCCAGGAACCGAGGACGTGGTAATCAGGGCGGCCTACCGTGCACTGGCACAGCGTTATCACCCTGACCGTTGGACAGGAAATCCGGTATTCGCTCACCAGAGGACGGCAGAAATAAACATTGCATACTCAGTTCTGGGGGACAAGGAAAAAAGAGATGCCTACGATAAACAGCAAGATGAAAGTTCACAACACGCGTATAAGCCTGAGGAGAGCGAGGAGTTCACGCAGGCCTTTGACAGTGCAATCTTACAACTTGAAGAGCGTTGGGGAATTGCGTGCCAGATATATGGCGATCTACCAGTCATTCGCAAAAACCTCAGAACAATTTCTCACGTCCTAGAATTTTCATATATAACACTTTTGTTGGAAACCAGAGCATTTTCTAGGCGCGTGTCTATTGCGACTGAGCTCGAACGAAGATTCCTAGAAAGATTCTTCGGGACGAATAACGAGATCATCAATTATGCCAGAGATCTTATCTTCACAAATCAACGCGGCGCTGCTAAGGAGCTAAATCGGCTGATTGAAGTCGTGGGATCGGATGTCGACCCGAAACTTGTGATTGAAAAATTAGACGCACAATTTTTTCTCAAAGACCATTGGGCGAAATTCACGCTTGAACGACAGAGAAGAGCAAAGATAGTATACCTTTCTCAGAGACTAAGAAGTTCCGGAGGAGATTATTTTGCCGCGGCTGCCTTAGCTGAAGCACTTGAATACAAACTCGATGAAGTTTCCGCCGCCTTCTTTAAGAGCCCAGAGGTTCACCTCTACAAATCGAATGCGCCGGTACAGAAGTTCGCGAATAGAGAAGTGTTTCTGGCATGGGCACGCAATAGTCTTATCTAGAATGACGTTGATTCACTCAAGTTGACGGCGGCACGTCGCACACAGATCATTTATTTTCCGAAGACCTGGTTGGCACACTTCGATTGGGCCAGCGGTTATTTAGAAATCTGGAGAAGTAGGCAAACCGGGACAGACAATGGTTTTCTGAAAACCCAAAGCCATGCACAAACCACGCTAAAGGCTCTCTTGCATTTCAACGTACCGGCTTATTGCACCGCTGAATTGGAAAGCTTCGACCTTTCCACGCTATTTCGATCCGATATGAGCAGAGGAGAACGAACCATGAACCAAACCTACACCGCAGTCGTCAAGCAGGATGCCGACTGGTGGATCGGCTGGATAGAAGAAGTGCCTGGCGTAAATTGTCAGGAATCTTCACGAGAAACGCTATTACAGTCACTACGCGAGACGTTGATTGAAGCCATTGATCTCAATCGAGCAGAGGCGCTTGACGCCGCTGGCAAAAGATTTGAAGAGTTGCCGATAGCCCTGTGAAACGTCGTGACTTGTTGGCGCATCTGACAGCCCATGATTGCGCGTTGCTGCGCGAGGGCGGTAGTCATTCGTGGTGGTGCCACGTAAGTACAAACAGGCGAAGCGCTGTTCCAAGGCATAACGAAATCAGCAACCACTTGGCCATCAAGATTTGCCGTGACCTTGGCATTCCTGAGCCAACAAAATTCTGACACTTCGCTTTACACTAAAGCTTCTCGGCCATGCCAACCGCGCCGGTGAGCCCTAAGTTTCGCACCTGCAACAAGGAGGAAGACCATGGCTCTCGCATTACAGCAACTGATCAACGGCCTGACCCTGGGTGCCGTCTATGGCCTGATCGCCATCGGCTACACGATGGTCTATGGCATCATCGGGATGATCAATTTCGCGCACGGCGACATCTACATGGTCAGCGCCTTCATCGCGGTGACGGTGTTTACCCTGCTGGCGACTTTCGGCATCAGTTCGATCCCGCTGTCGCTGCTGGTGGTGCTGCTGGTCGCCGTGCTGTTCACCTCGGTCTACGGCTGGACCGTCGAGCGAACGGCCTACCGGCCGCTGCGTGGCTCGACACGGCTGGCGCCGCTGATTTCGGCAATCGGCATGTCGATCTTCCTGCAGAACATGGTGCAGCTGACGCAGGGCGCACGCGTCAAGCCGATCGCGCCGGTGCTGGTCGGTGGCATCGACCTGCTGACCGTCGATGGCTTCACGGTTCGCCTGGCGTACTCGCAGATCCTCATCGTCTTGGTCACCGTCGCGCTGATGGCCGGTTTCACCTGGCTGATCACCAGGACCTCCTTCGGTCGGCAGCAACGTTCCTGCGAGCAGAACCGGACGATGACCGCGCTGCTCGGGATCAACGTCGACCGCACGATCTCGCTGACCTTCATGCTCGGCGCCGCGCTCGCCGCCGTCGCCGGGGTGATGGTCACCGTCTATTACGGCGTCGTCGATTTCTTCATCGGCTTTGTTGCCGGCATCAAGGCCTTCACCGCGGCGGTGCTCGGCGGCATCGGCTCGCTACCGGGAGCGATGCTCGGCGGCCTGCTGATCGGCCTGATCGAAGCCTTCTGGGCGGCGTATCTGTCGGCGGAATACAAGGATGTGGCGACCTTCAGCATCCTCATCCTGGTGCTGATGTTCCGACCCTCCGGCCTGCTCGGTCGTCCTGAAGTGGAGAAAGTCTGATGTCCGCTCTCGTTCTCGCGCATCACCAGATCTCGCCGGTCGAGCGTCTCAAGGACGCGGCAGCGGTGGCTTTCATCGCCCTGCTGCTGGGGATTCCGATGATCGGCCTGACCACCATCGACCAAGGCGGCGCGCTGCGCATCGCCACCCGCTGGCCGGCGCTGCTGGCCTTCATCGCCGCCTGCTTCGCCGGTCGCCTGCTGCTGCGTTACGGCCTCGACCAGCTGCGCGCGCGCAAGCTGGCGCGCGAGCAGGCCGCGGCGGCGGTGCGCGACCGCAAACTGGCAGCGAGTCCGCTGCTGACCTGGGTCGGCTGGGGCGCGCTCGGCGTCTCGCTGGCGCTGCCGATCGTCTTCTCGGACAACCGTTACGTGGTCGACACTGCGACCACGGTGCTGATCTACGTGATGCTCGGCTGGGGGCTGAACGTCGTCGTCGGGCTGGCCGGACTGCTCGATCTCGGTTACGTCGCGTTCTACGCGGTCGGCGCCTATACCTACGGCGTCCTGGCGACGCAACTGGGCTGGACGTTCTGGCAGGCGCTGCCGGTCGCCGGCGCGATGGCCGCGAGCTTCGGGATCCTCCTCGGCTGGCCGACGCTGCGCCTGCGCGGCGATTACCTGGCGATCGTGACGCTCGGCTTCGGCGAGATCATCCGCGTCATCCTGGTCAACTGGACTGAATTGTCGGGTGGTCCGAATGGCATCAGCTCGATCCCACGCCCGTCGTTCTTCGGTCTGCCGTTCAAGCCGCCGGGTGACGACCCGACCTTTGCCTCGTTTTTCGGGATCGAATACTCGCCCAGCCACCGCATCGTCTTTCTCTATTACCTGATCCTCGCGCTGGCGCTGCTCACCAACCTGTTCGTGTCGCGGATGCGCAAGCTGCCGATCGGCCGCGCCTGGGAAGCGATGCGCGAAGACGAGATCGCCTGCAAGGCGATGGGCATCAACGCCCGCAATGTCAAGCTCTCGGCGTTTGCCCTCGGTGCCATGCTCGGTGGGTTCGCCGGTGTTTTCTTCGCCGCCCGGCAGGGCTTCATCTCGCCGGAATCCTTCACCTTCAACGAGTCGGCGATCATTCTCGCGATCGTCGTTCTCGGCGGCATGGGCAGCCAGTTGGGGGTGGTGCTCGCCTCGCTGGTGCTGGTGCTGCTGCCCGAACTGGGGCGCGACTTCGCCGAATACCGGATGCTGCTGTTCGGCGCGGCGATGATCCTGATCATGATCTGGAAGCCGGGCGGCATCCTCGCGCACCGCGAACCGACGCTGCGTTACTTTGCCGCTGGAGGAGGACGATGAGCGCCGCCCGCGAGCCCCTGCTCAGCGTCGAGCGCCTGACGATGCGCTTCGGCGGTCTGATGGCCATAGACGACCTCTCGCTCAACGTCGCGGCGCGCCAGATCACCGGCGTGATCGGACCGAACGGTGCCGGCAAGACGACCTTCTTCAACTGCCTGACCGGTTTCTACAAGCCGACGCTGGGCAGCGTCCGCCTGAACCACCCGCAGCGCGGCCCGATACGGCTCGAAACGCTGGCCAGCCACCAGGTCGCGTGCAGCGCCAGGGTGGTGCGTACCTTCCAGAACATTCGCCTGTTCCCGAAGATGACCGTGCTCGAAAACCTCATCGTCGCGCAGCACAACGCCCTGCAGCACGCCTCGCGTTTCTCGCTGGCCGGTCTGTTCGGCCTGCCCGGCTATCGCCGTGCCGAGACCGCGGCGACCGACAAGGCCGTCGGCTGGCTGCAACGGCTGAATCTGATCGACAAGGCCGATACCGCCGCCGGCGAGTTGCCGTACGGCATGCAGCGGCGCATCGAGATTGCCCGCGCCCTGTGCGTCGACCCGCTGCTGCTCTGCCTCGACGAACCGGCGGCGGGCCTGAACCCGCGCGAATCGGCCGAACTCAACGAACTGCTGAAGCACCTGGCGCGCGACGAAGGCATCGCCATCCTGCTCATCGAGCACGACATGAGCGTGGTGATGAATGTCTCGGACCACATCTGCGTCCTCAACTACGGCCGCAAGATCGCCGAGGGCACGCCGGCGGCGATCCAGCGCGACCCGAACGTGATCAAGGCCTATCTCGGCGAGGAAGATGCCGACGAAGAACTGCACCCGGAGGCCGTCCTATGATGCTGCAACTGTCGGGGGTGCACGCCCACTATGGCTACATCCACGCGCTGCACGGCGTCGATGTCTCGGTCCAGGTCGGCGAGGTGGTCACCCTGATCGGCGCCAACGGTGCCGGCAAGTCGACGCTGATGATGTCGATCTTTGGCCAGCCGCGCGCCTCGGCCGGGCGCATCGTCTTTAACGGCGAAGACATCAGCAAGCTGCCGACGCATGAAATCGCCCGCCGCGGCATCGCGCTGGTGCCCGAAGGCCGGCGCATCTTTCCGCGCATGACGGTGATGGAAAACCTGCAGATGGGTGCGGTGCTCGGCGAGGAGATGAACTTCGCAGTCGACCTCAAGCGCATGTACCTGCTCTTTCCGATTCTCGAGGAGCGCTGCCAGCAGCGTGCCGGCACTCTCTCGGGCGGCGAACAGCAAATGCTGGCGATCGCCCGCGCGCTGATGAGCCGGCCGCAACTGCTGTTGCTCGACGAACCCTCGCTGGGCCTGGCGCCGTTGTACATCAAGAAGATCTTCCAGATCGTCCGCGAACTGAACCGCGAGCACGGGATGACCATCCTGCTGGTCGAACAGAACGCGCACCACGCCCTGCGCGTGGCGCATCGCGGCTACGTCCTGCAGCATGGGCAGATCATCCTCTCGGGCACTGGCCACGAACTGCTCGCCAACCCCGAGGTGCATGCTGCCTATCTCGAAGGCGGCCACGCCGCGACGGCCGCGTAGGTCGTGGACGGCAGCAAGGCGCCGCCACGCTGGCTGCCGTTTCTGGTGCTCGGCGTCGGGCTGCTGGCGATCTCCTGCGGCGCCATTCTGGCGCGTTTCGCGCAGGGTCATGGCCTGCCCTCGCTGACCATCGCCACGCTGCGCCTCGGCCTGGCGGCGCTGCTCATCACCCCGCTCGCGCTGTGGCAATCGGGCCACACCTTGCGCGCGCTGACCCGGCAGCAGGGTCTGCTGACCGGTGGCGCCGGTTTCTTCCTGGCGCTGCATTTCGCCACCTGGATCACTTCGCTCGAATACACTTCGGTGGCCAGCAGCACGGCGCTGGTCACCACCAACCTGCTGTGGATCGGCATTGCCTCGTTCGTGCTCTTCGGCGAACGGCCGAGTCGGCTGATGGCTGTTGGTATCGCCATTTCGATCACCGGCAGCCTGCTGATCTTCTGGAGCGACAGCCGGGACAGCGCGCCCGGCAGCAATCCCCTGCTCGGCAACTTCCTCGCCGTCGTCGGCAGCTGGTGCTTCTCGACCTATCTGCTGATCGGCCGTCGCCTGCGCTCCAACCTGCCGTTGCCGGCGTATGTCTGGCTCGCCTACGGCAGCGCCGCGATTTTTCTGCTGCTCGCCTGTCAGGCCAGCGGCACGCCGCTGACGGGTTATACCGGCGCCGCCTATCTGGTTGCGCTGGGCCTGGCGATCGGCCCGCAGCTGCTCGGCCACAGCGCATACAACTGGTCGCTCAAACACGTTTCGGCGACCTTCATCGCCGTGGTGACGCTGGGCGAACCGGTCGGCAGCGCGCTGCTGGCGTGGCTGTTCT
>JAKOZI010000172.1 GCA_029780075.1 Pseudomonadota bacterium | reverse complement strand
GATTCGCGCTCCCTGCGCGGTCGCCAGAGCCTGTGCGGCTTCACGAATGCGATCACGCAGCGGTTCGGCAAAGCGCGGGTAGTCAAAAATGCGGATGTGCCGGGCATTGAGAAAACTCGTCATTCCCGCCGCGTAGCACGCACCGGGCAACGTCCCTGTAATCACGATCCGGTCGTAGCAGGAGAGCGTTCCGGCAAGCCGCTCGTGATAGCGATCGGTCAGCATCTGTGTCATGGTCGCCTCCGCTCATCCCGTTTTGGCTATGACAGAACCCTCATCCTGTTTGGTTCCGGCTTCGCCGGCTTAGGTATCGGTGTACTGGGCGCCGTTGGTGGCCGCCGCTTCCGCCGCGCTGCGGCCATCGTAATTGGCCGTGAAGCCATTGAACGGATGGTCGGCATTGTCCGGAATCCCGATGCCATAACCATCGTTGTCGCCGATCATCCAGGTGGCGGCTGAAGCCTGGCCAACCGTCAGAGCAAAAATGCTCAAGGCAAGTAGTTTGCGCATGGTCCTGTCTCCAAAAAAGGGTTGCATGTGTTCGACCACCTGGCCAGTTGCACTTTGAGGTTGTAACAACCGACCGAAGTTGTGTGATTAAAAGCACACTTCATGCCAAATAGGCCAACTATATGAATGATTGTGAACAACTGGTCCACGCTAAGACCGTACGGGACTCGGAGTGTAAGATTTTTCGACAGCCTGAAGGTGTCCGAAACGCTTTTCGGTCGGTGCTCGGCTGCCGTCCAAGCGCTCCTCCAGGCGTCGAAATCCGTTCCTTGACGTCTGCATTCCCTGCCCCCCATACTTATAAGGTGTCGCCGGGTTTCCTTTCCGTAATCCTTGTTGTGAATTTGGAGAAATCATGGCGAGGTCGGCTTCCTCTCTCTTGAGATCACGCTCGATCTGCACGCCGCTCATGGCTGTGTCGGCGGCCACGGCTGACGGCGGGTCGGCAGCCTTCAGGGCGGCGCTCCTCTGTCGGACGAGATCCGTCTCCTGGGGTGCAGTTCGCCTGATCTCCGCGAAAGCGTTGGCCCGTGCCGTGTGGGCGTCGATTTTTCCGAGGTTGCTCAGGGCGTCGCGGTAGAGGGCAGTGAGACTGGCGCGGCCCTTGGCATCGAGATCGGGGTTGCGTTCAGCCTCGCCGATTTTCGCGTGCAGCATGTCGGCGGTCACCAGCATCGGTGGCGCGCCGCGATTGCCGTCCGCCGCCGCCTCCGCGTCGTCCACCGTAAGCCCGCCAAGGGCCAGTGCGAGAACGAGCAGAACCGGGCGGATGCAGGTTTGCACGATGATCGTGCCGAACAGCAAACGACGGAAGCGGGCGATGACCGACTTTGCCTGTCGGTGGGTCAGGGCATCGTCTGCGCTGTACGCCAGGCTGGGGTTCACCCGACGGATCTCATACCGGGGATGCGGCTGGTCGTGGGTTCCCGATTGGACGGCACGGAGGTCGACGCCCGAACCAGGGCACAGGCTTCGGCCGTCGGCAGGTAAGGTAAAGGCGTCGCACTGGCTCATGAAGTGTGTCGTGCGCATCATAGCCGCGCTCTGCGCTTTTGTGGTGGAATGAGCCGAGGTCGCGGGGCGGCAAGCTGGTGTTCCCGGCGAATTCAGACGAGTCCGGCGCACTCGACACCGCCGGGCGTGGTGTTTCGCGCGGTACAACGCAAGAAGCCCCGCCGTAGCGGGGCTTCCAGGGAAACGCGGGATCTGCTTACTGCTTGCGGCGACGCGATACGGCGAGGCCGGCCAAGCCGAGACCGAGCAGGGCCAGAGCGCCCGGCTCGGGAACGTCGGCCCGGATGAATCCAGCACCGCCGGAAGTACCTGCGGCATTCACGGTGAGGAAGAGGTCGATCGTATGGCTTCCTGCGTATAGAGTGAAGATATCATGGCTATACCGCGGGTCAGCCCAGGCTTGGTCTCCAGTGACAGCACCCGCATCTAAGCCGTCGTCGGCAGACGCATCGGAAGTGAAATGCAAGGCTCCACCGTCGACTTGGTACGAAAACTCGTCGCCGATGATGAAACCGTCGGTGATCTTGACTTTCACGTGTGAGCCGGGATCGACGTCAATCGTATACGTATCAATCAAACCCGGCGCGCCGAAGAAAAATGTCTGCCACGAGCCGAGCGAAAGCGTTGTGGCAGATGCCAGAGGAGCTGCGGCGACGAGTGCGGCGACGACGGCCAGTTTCTTCCAATTCTTGATCATAATGTGACTCCTCTTTTTGGGTTAATGGTTAGCCATGAGCAAGAATAGATCACACAGCACTGGCTGACTAAAAACAAAGCAATCAGCGTGCCAGATTTGCAATTTCACGTTTTTCAGGCAGTTATAAAGACCATTCTATGCTTGCTGTAATAATTTCCGACACCTTGACGCAGGGCGTCCTGGTTCACCAGAGCGGCCCATGCGCCTCTCTTCGGCCAGAGCGCACCTGTGCTGTGCCAAGGCGGATTTTCTCAGACTCAACGGAAACACCGACCGCTCCATCCCGGCGAAGCGGTCGCCGTGCCCGACCCAGGCTTCACACCGCACCTGGCGGCGCGGCTGGCCGCGGCGACTCTGGCAGCGGCTGGCCCGTGGCCGTTGCCGCCGGAACGGCTGCAATTGTTGCGCTCGCTGGTACCGCACGCGCTCGGCAACCCGACCGCACTGGATGCGGTGTTGACCCGCCTGGTGCTGGCGCAGGCCCGGCGCGCGACGCCGCCGGACCTCACCGAAGCGACCGCGCTCGACGCCGTGCTGGCTCGGCGTGTGACTGTCGACGCGGCGCCGGAACTCAGCGAACCGCTGGTTTGGCCCGCGCCAGCGCGACTGGGTGGTGAACGCGTACTTCATGCCAAATAAACCAACTATATGAATTATTGTGAACAACTGGTCACGCTGAGACCGCGCTGGACTCGGAGTGTAAGATTTTTCGACAGCCTGAAGGTGTCCGAAACGCTTTTCGGTCGGTGCTCGGCTGCCGTCCATGCGCTCATCCAGGCGTCGAAATCCGTTCCTTGACGTCTGCATTCCCTGCCCGCCATACTTACAAGGTGTTGCCGGGTTTCCTTTCCGTAATCCTTGTTGTTGTGAATTTGGAGAAATCATGAACAGACGATTCACGATTGATGCGGCCGCGCTGGCAGCGACCGTGGTCCTGGCCTGCACTGCGGTGTCGCCGGTTGCTGCGCAAGGAACGGCGACGATCGATGGCAGTGCCAGACAGGCTTATGGCAAGCTGGTGGCCTCGGTGCCGGCGGCACGGGAACTCGACAGGCAGGCGGTTGCCGTGCTGGTGTTTCCCAAGATCACCAAAGCCGGCCTGGTGATCGGTGGCCAGTATGGTGAAGGCGTTCTCCTTCGCGGCGGCAAGCCGGCAGGTCACTACAGCACCACCGGAGCCTCTTACGGGCTGCAGGCTGGTGCGCAGCAGTTTGGCTACGCGATGTTCTTCATGAACGAGAAGGCGCTGAACGCACTGACCGAAAACGATGGCTTCGAGGTCGGGGTCGGGCCCAGTGTGGTCGTGGTTGACGAAGGCATGGCCAAGTCCGCCACGTCGATGACCACGAAGGACGATATCTATGCGTTCATTTTCAGCCAGAAAGGGTTGATGGCCGGCATCGGCCTGCAGGGCAACAAGATCACGAAACTCGCAAAGTAGCCCGGCGCGGCGATGGCTGCCGTGCCGGCGCGGTCGGCACGGTGATCAACGCTTCTTGCGTTCTTCGACCTGCCGCCGCAGACGTTCGACTTCCTGGCGCCGGGCCTCGGGATTGCCCCACATCACCGGTTGTCGAGCAGCGGCGGCTCGAGCCGCCTGCTGACGTTCCCGTAGCGCCCTTTCTTCCGCAATCCTGGCGGCCTCCAGCGCCTCTGCGCGCGCCACCGCGCGCTCGGCCGCGATGGCGGTGGTGCGCGGGCCCAGTCCGCCGAGATCGAGATAGCGATTGATGGCGTAACAGACCTGTTCCCATTCCCGGTGCTCTGGCCGTTCCGGCAGGGAAAACTCGTTGATCAGCGGCAGATTGAGCGCCGCATAAATCGGCAGCCACTGCTCGTCGCCAGCCACGCGGCGACGTACCGCGAGCTTGGGATTGAACTGATACCAGCCAACGGTGAAGCGCATGAACAGTGCCCGGTTGTAGGCGTAGTCGCGGTTGATTTCGTTGCGGGCAAGGACGCTCGACAGGTGTTGGCGCCTGTTTCTTTCCGGGCGCACGATGTTGGCTGGCAGATCCTGCCAGGCTTCGAGCAGGGTTTGCGCGTCAAAGGCGCCGTTGGCTCGCCGCTGGCGGTGGGTGAAGCGCGACTTGAAGAGTACCCACAGCGTCTGGAAGATGAAGTATTCGCTCAGGTGCCGGTCGATGCGTACCAGTCGTTCGCCGGTATTGACGTCGATGCTGGCCGGCGCCAGTTGCTCGTAGAGGGCAGCGAGTGGGCCGCGGGCAAATTTCGCGTCGCGGAAAGCCTCGCGCAAGGCCCAGTGCAGGGCGTTGTATCCGTAGTGATCGACGGCCTCGCGGTCGGCGCCGCGGGCGAGCAAGGTTTCCACCAGCGGCACGTTGCCGGCCGCTGCTGCGGCCATCAATGGCGTCTCGTTCATCGGCAGCCGGTGGTCAATGCCGTGGCGTTCGCATTGCTGCAGGATGTCCTTGAAATGGTTGGCGAAGTAGGGCAGGTAGGTCTTGCGTCCGAAGGTCGCGCGCTGCTGCGTGAAATATTTTGCCTGGTCGAATTTCGCCTCCGTGACCAGCCACTCGGCGAGTTGCGGTTCATCGAAACAGGTGGCGTATTCGTAGAGTTGCTGTTTCAGCTTGCCGCCGGGAACCTGTTCGCGGAACACCTTCACCAGCAGCTCGATGACCCTGGTCTCGTTGAACACCGGCCAGGGGACCGGCGTTTGCTTGAGGATCGTGCGGCGAATGGCCTCGGCCTGCTCCTGCTTGCCCTGAAGTTCCAGCTTGCGGGCTTCCCGCTGCCAGTCTTCGAGGGTCGATTGGCGGGCGTCGACCGTCACCTGACCGAGGTTCAGGTCGAGTAGCCCAAACAGGGCATGCCCGGTGTCGGACTCGATCACGTAGAGGTTCTTGATGGCGCGGGTCAGCGCCACATACAGGGCATTGACGAAGAACTTGTAGACCTCCAGCGACTTGTCGCTCTTGTCCCTGGCGCGGCGGTAATCGAGCGTCTCGACGGCCAGATCGGCCTTGGCGACGCCTTCGACGATGTCGCTGAACTCGCTGCGGTGATCCGAGACGAAGCGGTAGAGGACGATGTTCTCGTATTCGAGGCCTTTGGCTTCATGGATCGAGAACAGCAGCGGCGTCGCGAAGTGCTTCCGCGCCTCGGCCTTGTCTTCGTCGCGCATGACCAGTACGGCGAACTGGGTGGATTGGCGAGTTTTCTGGTCGAGTTCGCGGGTCGTGGCGTCCCTGTCGGGCATCAGCGCCACCTGTCCGGTCTCGCCGCCAATGGCCTGCACCAGGAAATTGCTCTCGCGGTCGATCGAACCAAAACGCCTGTGCTTGATTTTCAGCAACTGGTTGGCGACGCGTGTGGCTTCCAGCCCGTTGCGGAAGTTGGCCGTGAGTACATGCAGTTCCTGTCTCTCGGCGAGTTTGGGGTCCTTCCAGAACAGGCTCTTGACCTGACTCCAGGCGAAGAAGTTGGGATGCACGATCTGGTTGGAGTCACCGCAGAGCAGGAAGTGGCCGGGTTTCCGCAGCGTCTTGAGGACCAGCGCCAGTTGCACGGTGGTGATGTCCTGCACCTCGTCGATGACCACGAAATCGTAGCGCGGCGCGGCCAATGGCTGCCAGTCCTGGGCGACGAGATTGAGGTCATAGAGCCTGGCCTCGACCAGCCAGTGTCGATACTTCTCGAACAGGTCATACAGCCGGTCGCGCTGATCGGCGGGAAAGATCGACTGTCGCACGCCGAGCGCCAGATACGCGTCGCGCGTCAGCACGCCGTCGGACCCGGCCGTCAGCACGCCGCGAATCTCTTCGAAGACCTGGTGGGCGTCGAACTCCCGATGGATCTGCCGGAAACGTCCAAACCAGCCGGCGAAATCGCGCCAACTGGCTTCCCGCCCCGGTGGAACGTGGATCGACTCGATGAACTCGCGGTAGGACAGGAACACCGCCTCCTGCCCGCCGTGCTCGAAGCCCTGGGCATAATAGAGGTCGCGGGCGCTCTGCGCGAGATAGCTCGAATGCGTGACGTAAAGCACCTCGCCTTCAGCGTGTTTGAGCTTTTCGAGGGTCAGCGCCGTCTTGCCGCTGCCGGCGCAGCCGACGACGATCAGCGGTGGCGGTCGGCGATAGATGGCGTCCTGCGTGTCGTCGAAGGAGATCGGTTTGTCGAGCAGATGAATCGCCGTCCGCTCGGGATGCAGGTAGCGTACCGGCTGGGCTTCGCGGATGGCGTCCTCGACCCCGATGTCGGGAATCCTGTCATCGTCGATTGCGGCGCCGCGCAGAAAGCGCGACTTGTCGTAATCGTGATTGACGATGACCTCGAGCATCAGGGCACAGACTTCGTCGCCGTGGCGAACCAGCGAGAACAACAGCCGGTTGCTGTCGTCGAGCCGGGCCCGGTAGAACTTGCCGTGGCCGAGATTGGCGAGCTTCCTGACCTGCGCGGCGCGGAAGTCGTGGCGGGCGATGGCGTCGGCCACCTTGCGGTAGCTGGCCTTGACGCGGGAAGTGTCAAGGCCGGTGTATTCAAGAATCTTCATGGTCGGCCAGGATGCGCTGAAAGGGTACAGGCGCAGGCGCAGGCGCAGCGTAGGCAGCTGGGTCCGACATGCTTCGCCTCAGGCGCGCACGATGCGTACGCTGTCGGTGCTGCCGGCGCGCGGCCCGGCCCAGCCGAAAACGAGCGCCACCAGATCGCCTTCGCGGACGATGCCCGCCGCCCTTGCGGCCGCGATCGCGAGCCGTATCTGTTCCTCGCCGTTGAGGTTTTCGGGGACCACCAGCGGTCGCACGCCCCACACCAGGCAGAGCCCGCCGAGCACCTGCGGGCTGGGCGAGATGGCGGCGATCGGCATCCGCGGCCGGAAGGCGGCGACGCGATGCGCCGTTTGACCGCTGCGCGTGGGACACAGGATCGCCGCCACACCGAGGTCTTCGGCCGCCTGTACCGCGGCGTGCGCCACCGCCCAGGCGACGCGGTCGGCGTCGGCGCTGACGCTGGCGGCCGGATCGACGCGGTCGCGCGGCCAGCCTTCGGCCGATTCGGCGACTTCGCTCATCATGCGCACGGTTTCTCCGGGGAACGATCCGACTGCCGTCTCTTCCGAGAGCATCAGTGCGTCGGTGCCGTCGAGCACCGCGTTGGCCACGTCATTGACCTCGGCGCGCGTCGGCAGCGGCGAGCGGGTCATCGATTCCAGCATCTGCGTGGCGGTGATCACCGGTTTTCCGGCCTGGTTGCAGAAGCGGATGATCTCCTTCTGGAGGAGTGGCACGCGTCGCGCCGGCATCTGGATGCCGAGATCGCCGCGTGCGACCATGACGCCGTCGGCGGCGTTGATGATTCCCGCGAGGTTGTCGACCGCGCTGGCGGTCTCGATCTTGGCGATCAGTGCCGGCCGCATGCCGCGCCTGGGGAGCAGGGCACGCACCTGCTCGACGTCTTCGGCGCGGCGGACGAAAGAAAGCCCGAGGAAGTCTACCTTCGCGGCCACCGCCATCTCGAGCGCACGGGCGTCGCGGTCGGTGAACGGATCGACGTGCTCCTCGGCACGTGGCAGGTGCATCCCCTTGCGCGAGCGCAGCGTGCCGCCGCGCACGACTTCGGTGCGCACGTCGTTGCCCACCGCTTCGAGCACGCGCAGCACGATCGCGCCGTCGGCAAGGTAAACGTCGTCGCCTCGGCGTGCCCATTGTGCGAGCGCAGGCAGGGTGGTGGCGACGTGTTGGGCGTCGCCCTTGCCGTCATCGTGGCCGCTGAGTACAAACTCCTGACCGCTTTCGAGTTCCACCGCGTCGCCCGCGATCAGCCCGCTGCGGATCTTGGGGCCCGGCAGATCGACCAGCACGCCGACGCTGCGGCCGAGAACCTGCGCCAGTTCTCGCGCCTGGCGCGCGTTGTTGCTGTGGGTGTCCATATCGGCGTGCGCCGCGTTGAGGCGTACGACATCGACGCCAGCTTCCAGCAGTTGTCGCATCGGTCCGGCTGCGGCAGTGGCCGGGCCGACCGTGGCCACGATCTTCGTTCGGCGCATCACGTACTCCTCGATCGCTTCGACATCCTGTCCTGCCGGGTGCGCATACGCGACAGTCCGCAGCGGAACACGGGATATCCAAGGTAAAGCCCCCGAGTATAGGGAGCAGAGACACGCACCGTCAATCGAGGTACGGGCCACGCCTGCGCTTTATGGCGGGGACCGGCCGTGCCTGGCGGCACCCGCGTGCAGCGCGACCGCTGTTCATGGCACAAGTTCCGGTGCTATATTGAGCGCTTGGGAGATGGCGTTCGGCCGTCGATGCGTTCGGCCTGGCCGCTTTGGCACCAGCTTTGCAGGGTAGCGGTATGTGGAAATCAATCCTTGCCATCTCGACCGGTGCTGCGCTTGGCGCCTTGTTGCGCTGGCAACTCGGCCTCAAGCTCAACAGCCTCTTTCCGACGGTGCCCCCTGGTACCCTGGCTGCGAATCTGATCGGCGCCTACGTCATTGGCCTGGCCGTGGCGTTCTTTGCGTCATTTTCAGCGCTCTCGCCGGAATGGCGTCTGCTGGTCATCACCGGCTTCTGCGGCGGGCTGACGACGTTCTCGACGTTCTCGGCCGAACTCACGACCCTGCTGCAGGAGGGGAGGATCTCCTGGGCACTGGCCGCTGTTGCGGCGCACGTCGTGGGATCGGTACTGATGACCCTGGCCGGGATTGCCACCGTCGTCTGGGTGAAGGCGTCGAGCTGATGCGGTTGCATATTGCCGATAGCGGCGTGCAAGGACAGGGCGGGGAGGCAAGCATGCAAGGTTCATTCCTGAGATTCTACGTGAACGCGGCCCAGCAACACCACGGCGTTCTGTTGTGGGAGTGGTTGCTCGACCAGGGCAACAAGCTCGGCATCCGGGGCGGGTCGGCTTTTCGTACGATCGGCAGTTTCGGGCGACGGCATACCGTGCACGAAGACCGCTTTTTCGAACTGGCGGGAAGCAGTGGCATCGAGGTCGAGTTCGTCGTGACCCGTGACGAAGAGCAACGGCTTTTCGATCTGGTCCGTCTCGAGAAAATCCGTATCTTCTACACGCGCATTCCTGCGCACTTCGGAGTGATCAATCCGGATGCTCAGGATCCTGCCGGCGAGGCGACCGAAGATTGACCGCACCCGCGAGTACCCAGGGTGATGTCTCAACAGCCCGGCGGCGCATTGCCGGGCATGGATTGCAACAACTCTTGAATTGCTACCGATCATGACCCGCAACAAATCTCCTGGCGACGTCGCCAGCTCCTACGCAAGGCTTGTTCTGGCTCTCTCTGTCGGCGTCGTATTCCTGAACCTGGGCGGTTTGCCGTTGGCTTCGCTCAATGAAGCGCGCCGCGCACTACCCATTCGCGAGATGTTTCTTTCGGGAGACTGGTTGATTCCGACCCTCAATGGCGAGTGGTATATCGTCAAGCCACCTCTCTATTATTGGATCGCGGCTGCCCTGGCCACCGCGATCGGTACAGTCAATGAGTGGGTGGTGCGTTTTCCGGCGGCTGTCGCCGGGCTGCTGACGCTGGCGCTGTGCTACCGGGCCGTGATTCGATATGCCTCGCCGTGGGCAGCCATCTTTGCGGTGCAAATCCTGATTGCCAACAGCGGCTTTGCCGTGCATGCGCGCAGGGCCGAACTTGAGGGCCTTCTGACCTTGTTTTGCTTCGCTTCGCTGCTCTGCGCGTGGCGTTATCTTGAGGAAGGTGCGGCCCGCACCTGGGGGTATGCGAGTTATGCCCTGCTCGGTTGTGCGGTGATGACCAAGGGACCGGTATCCCTGTTGTTCGTGACCCTGCCGCTGCTGGTGTACGCCTTGGTTCAACAGGACGCACGCGGCAAGAAATTGTTGCGCGATCC
>JAKOZI010000161.1 GCA_029780075.1 Pseudomonadota bacterium | reverse complement strand
AAGATGTCTCACAGCAGTTCGTTTCGCAACTTTTCAGCAATCCGAAGCTGCTGTTTCTGACCGCGGCGATCATTGGTATGCTGGGGCTCATTCCGGGCATGCCGAATTTCGTCTTCCTGCTCCTGGCAAGCGCTTTGGGGGCCATGGCATGGCGACTCGAAAAGCGTTCGCAGGTCGCCGTGCCAGTGCCAGTGGCTGTGGCACCCGTCGCGCCGCGGGAAACTCAGGAGGCCAGTTGGGCCGACGTCACGCCGCTGGACGTGCTGGCGCTGGAGGTTGGATATCGACTGATTCCCCTTGTCGACAAGTCGCAGGATGGCGAGTTGTTACGCCGAATCAGAGGGATCCGGAAAAAATTTGCGCAGGAAGTGGGCTTCCTGGTGTCCCCGGTTCACATTCGCGACAATCTGGAGTTGAAACCCAACGCCTACAAGATTCTGCTCAAGGGCGTTGAAATCGGCGACGGCGAGGCCTTTCCAGGAAACCTGCTGGCGATCAATCCAGGTCGGGTGGCCGGGCAGGTCCCAGGTACGGTTACCAAGGACCCGGCCTTCGGGCTACCTGCGGTGTGGATCGATCCAGCACTTCGTGAGCAGGCGCAGGCCTACGGTTACACCGTCGTCGATGCCAGCACCGTGGCGGCGACGCACCTCAACCACCTGATTCTCTCGCACGCAGCCGAGCTTCTTGGGCGGCAAGAAACGCAGGCGTTGCTCGATCATCTGGCGAAGGAAATGCCCAAGCTGGTCGAAGATGTGGTACCCAAGCTCCTGTCGCTTGGTGTGGTACAGAAAGTGCTGCGCAACCTCCTGGAAGAGGGGGTTCATCTGCGTGACATGCGGACGGTCATCGAAACACTGGCCGATGTCGCTCCCCGCTCACAGGATCCTGAAGTTCTGACGGCGCAGGTTCGGACCGCCCTGGGTCGTTCGATCGTTCAGGAACTCTATCCCGGAGGTGCCGAAATGCAGGTGATGTCGCTGGATCCGCAACTGGAGCGTCTCCTGCTCCAGGCCGTTGCTGGCGGTGGCGATAGCGCCGGTATCGAGCCGGGGCTCGCCGATACGCTGGTGCGCGAAGCGGTTGCCGCGGCGCAGCGCCAGGAGGAAGTTGGTCTGCCGACGGTGCTGCTGGTTCCCGGCAATCTCCGGACGCTGTTGTCGCGCTTCCTCCGTCGCAGCATTTCCCAGCTGAAGGTCCTGGCACATGCGGAAGTGCCTGAAAACAGGATCATCAAAGTCACCTCCATCATTGGACAGCGCGTATGAACGTCAGAAAATTCATCGCGGCGACCGCTCGAGATGCCTTGCGCAAGGTCAAGGAGACTCTCGGGCCGGACGCCATCATTCTGTCTAATCGGGGCATTCCCGGTGGCGTGGAGATCATGGCCGTCGCTGCACGTGACATGGATATGATCGTGCCGACGCCGGAGCGCGAAGCGTCGCCTGCCCGCGCGATGGACTACCCGACAGTCTCGTCGGTCGACCGAGGTCCTGCAACCGCGCCTGAGCCGCCGTCGGTTCGGGGGGCGGCGCCTGCCGCCGGTCAGCAAAGTGCTGCCGCACGCTCCTTGCCGCCGCCACTGGCGAGGCCTCTGGCACCACCGTTGGAGCGACCCCAGTCATCACGATCACTGCCGCCGCTGGAGCGGCCGCGTCCGCAAGCCGAGAGCATGGCCAAGGGCGACGCGGAAGTGGTTCCAGCAGCGGTGATGGACGAGATCCGATCCTTGCGAAGAATCGTCGAACAACAGCTCGCCGGTTTTGCGTGGGGAGAATCGGCGCGTTCCGAACCGGTCAAGACAGAGATCCTTCGTCAGATGCTCGATGCCGGTTTTTCGCCGCACTTTGCACGTGGCCTGCTCGCTGACCTGCCCCGAGACCTGGATAGTGTCCAGGCGCTGGCGTGGGTCAGGGGGGGCGCCGAGCGCAGCATGTTGACGATCAGTAGCGAGACCGACATTGTCCACCGGGGGGGCATCTATGCACTGGTCGGGCCGACCGGCGTCGGCAAGACGACCACCACCGCCAAGTTGGCTGCACGCTGCGTCCTGCGGCACGGCGCAAGGAAACTGGCATTGGTCACCACTGATGGTTACCGGATCGGTGCCCACGAACAGTTGCGCATCTATGGCCGGATTCTCGGAGTATCGGTGCATCTTGCCCGAGACGCCAAGGATTTGCGAGCGACTTTGCGTGACTTGCAGCACACCCATATGGTATTGATCGACACCATGGGCATGAGCCAGCGCGACCGGATGGTCAGCGAACAGGTCGCCATGTTTGGTGACTGCAACGTGAAGTCGCTGTTGCTGCTGTCGGCTACCAGTCGCGGTGACACCCTGGATGATGTCGTCAGGGCGTACAGCGGGCTGGACCTTGCGGGTTGTATCCTGACCAAGGTCGACGAAGCGGCGAGTCTGGCCTCGTCACTTGACGTGATCATTCGCCACAGCTTGCTCATGTATTATGTGTCGAATGGGCAACGGGTACCGGAAGACCTGCATTTGCCGAATCGTCCTTACCTGTTGCACCGCGCTTTCAAGGATCTGCCCGAGACTTCACCGCATCGCCTGGCCGGCGTCGAGCCTGGCTTGATGATGGCCAGTTCGACCGCCAGCAGCTTCACTGCCGGAGGCCAGCGTGCCTGAGTTTCGCGGGGACCAGGCGGCAGGTCTACGGCGCCTCCTGGGGCGCCCGAGTCTGCGCATCGTGACCTTTGCTGCCGGTAGCATCGGGGTCGGCAAAAGCGTGGCGGTGGCCAATCTGGCTGCCTCGCTGGCCCGTCAGGGCAGGGAAGTCCTGGTGGTCGATGAAAACACCGAAGACGGCATCGCGGCGTATTACGGCGTGTTGGCGCGCCATGATCTGCAGCAGGTCATCGATCGGGAGAAGTCTCTCTCGGAGGTGATCCTCTCCGTGGCACCAGGCGTCCGCGTGTTGCCGGTAGCACGGGTGGTGAGGCACCTCGCCAGGCTCAGCGATGCCGAGCAACGGATCCTGCTCGGTTGTCTCACCGAGATCGGGCCGCCGGCCGATGTCCTTCTGGTCGACACTTCACTTGATCACCCGCTCGGTTTTTCGCCACTCGGTCTTGCTGCGCATGAGACGGTGATCGTCGTCTCGCCCAGTAGTGCGGCAATTACCGAGGCGTACGCGCTGATCAAGAAAGTCAGTCTGGGTTACGCGCGGCAGGATTTCCGCATCCTGGTCAACAAGGCGCGGGCAGCCCGTGAAGCGCGCGCGATATATGACAATATTGCGCGCGTCACAGGCAGCCGCGGGCTCGCTCGCCTCGACTATGCAGGCTATGTGCCGGTCGACGAGCACCTGCGCCAGGCCTCCAGGTTGTGCCAGCCGGTGAGCGCACTGTTTCCGGACTCTCCTGCCGCCAAGGCGTATCAAATTGTGGCCAACGACTTGTTGAATTGGCCGGGAGCCGATGACGAGATCGGCGGGCTCGAACATTTCGTGCAACAATTGCTACTCTTGAGCCAACGCATAGAACCGATTGCTATTTACGCCTGATAGCGCTTCCACGACGCATGTATAACGCTGCTGGTCAACTCAACAAGGATCAGCTCGTCCAGCGCTTTGCTCCGCTGGTGAGGCGCATTGCCTGTCATCTGATGGCGCGCCTGCCGGCCAGTGTGCAGTTGGACGATCTGGTTCAGAACGGCATGCTCGGCCTGCTTGATGCGATTGGCCGTTTCGAGGCCGGCATGGGGGCACAGTTCGAAGTCTACGCGGCACAGCGCGTGCGTGGTGCGATGCTCGACGGGTTACGCGAGAACGACTGGTTGCCGCGCAGCTTGCGGCACAACTGTCGGCGGATCGAAGTGGCCATTGCCCAACTCGAACAGGAAAATGGGCGTGTGCCGTCGGAAAAGGAGCTCGCCGATGCTCTGGGTATGGGTCTGGCCGACTATCAGAAAATGCTGCAGGATGCCCGTGGCCATCAACTGGTATACCTTGAAGACCTGGTTACCGAACGCGGTGACGATTTTCTGGAACGGCATCTGGCGGACGACGCGGCCGATCCGGCGAAGCTTTTTGAGGAGGGAAACCTGCGCCAACTGCTGGTCCAGGCGATTGAACTGCTGCCGGAGCGGGAGAGGTTGATGATGGCTCTCTACTACGAGCAGGACCTCAATCTGCGCGAGATCGGCGCGGTCCTGGGGGTCACGGAGTCTCGTGCCTGCCAGTTGCACAGTCAGGCGGTGTTGCGCTTGCGCGCCCGCCTGTTTGGTGGGAACGTGACCAGGACGACGAAAGTGGCACGGCATGGATAGGATCAGCGTCTTAGGGCTGCTGATCGGTCTGTTGGCGATCATCGGTGGCCAGATCCTGGAGGGTGGCCATATCGGTTCCTTGTCGCAGCCCACGGCGATGCTGATTGTGGTCGGTGGTACGCTTGGGGCCGTCATGTTGCAGAGTCCCTACGCTACTTTTGTGCGTGGCATCCGTATGGTGCGGTGGATCTGGTACCCGCCGGTGGTCAATCATCTGCAGTTGATCCAGCAGGTCTCAGGCTGGAGCCAGGTGTCGCGGCGGGAAGGCTTGCTGGCACTGGACCCGATTGTCAACGAGTTGAAGGACGAGTTTACCCGCAAGGGGCTGCAACTGGTGGTCGACGGCGCCGAGCCCGACCGGCTTCGGGAAGTGATGGAGGTCGAGATCAGCACCTACGAACAGGAAATGAAGTTGTCGGCGCGGATCTGGGAGGCCGCCGGCGGCTACTCGCCAACCATCGGGATTCTTGGCGCGGTGATGGGTTTGATTCAAGTGATGGAGAATCTGTCCGATCCATCCAAACTCGGGGCCGGGATTGCCGTGGCGTTCGTTGCCACGATCTATGGCGTTGGCCTGGCCAATCTGGTTTACCTGCCGATGGCCAACAAACTGAAAGCGCATATCAACCGCCTCATCGTGCAGAGAGAAATGATTGTCGACGGTCTGGTAGGTATCGCCAACGGCGATAATCCCCGTATCATCGAAAGCCGTCTGCGCGGCTACATCTTCTGACGCCAGTGAAGATTCCAGGTACGCCCAATCCTGTCCACCATGATCCGTGTCGGCAGTCCTTGCTTCCAACTCGTGGGGGGAGGGCGATGACCCGCTGGCCGAAGCAACGGTCCAACTGAGCGATGGCACGTCGGCAGCGCGAAGAAGAGAAGGACAATCACGAGCGCTGGCTCGTGTCGTACGCGGATTTCATCACCCTGCTGTTCGCCTTTTTTGTGGTGATGTACGCGCTCTCCTCTGTGAACGAAGGAAAGTATCGCATTCTGAGCAACTCGATGGTCAGCGCTTTTCGAAATGTCCCCGTCAACAGCAGCGGAACCGCGCCAATGGTCGTGCCTACCTCGGCGCCGGCCGTGCCGAAGGTCACCCTGACGAGCAAGACGCAGGACACTGTGAGACAGCAGCAGCGCGAAAAAATGCGGCATGTTGCGAAGGAGATCCTTGAAGTGATGGCGCCGCTGGTTGAGCAGGGGAAGGTTCGCGTGCTCGAAACCAGCCGCGGTGTAAGCATAGAAATCAACGACAGCATCCTGTTTTCGCCTGGGCAGGCCCTGCTGCAGCCGCCATTGGCAAAAGCCATGCAGTCGGTGGCGGAGGTACTGGTCGCCTCGGATTTCCCGATCACGATCGAGGGACACACCGATGACCTCCCGATCAGGAATACTCAATTTCCCTCGAACTGGGAACTTTCAGCAGTGCGTGCGACCACCGTTTTGCGCTTGTTCGCCGATGCTGGCGTTGCGGCAGCGCGTTTGACTGCGATTGGCTACGCCGACACTCGCCCGGTGGAGCCCAATGTGCTTGCGGATGGACGGGCTCGCAATCGTCGGGTGACGATTCTGATTGATTCGGAAATTCCCGAAAAGGGCACGGAAGTGAATCTGCAGGGGCAAGCAACGCAACTCAAGCCAGCGACGACGGTTCCCACCGAGGCGCTGCCGCCATTGAGTCGCTAGTGGGCCTAGGCGCGGTCGCTGATCCGGCGAGCGCTTGGTGCCGCATTCTGTCCATCCGGGCCATAGAGTGCGAGGGCGCCATTGCCACCCAGGAGAACTTCGAGGGCCTGCGCGTTGTGGTGCATGCGCAACTGGATGAGGCCGCCATTGACACGATTCAGTTCACGTGCTTGGCTGGCGAGTGACAACAGCAAGCTCCACGCGGCGCCAGCATCGCTCTCGTCGGGGTGGTCTGCCAACCAGGCGGTTACACCGGAGCGGTCAGCTACTCGCCCCTCCGCGGCGAGCCATGTGCCGCGCTGCGCCGCGAGGCTGGCGAGTTGCGCGGCAAGTGCATTCTTTTCACCAACCAGCGCCAGCAGGTCATTGACCTCACCCTTGACGAGCATTTGTTGCTCCCGTTCGAGCAACGCCACGAAAACTTGCACGACAGTGATTTCGGCCGCGACCGTCTGCAGGAATGCCGCTGCGCCGGCCATCAGATATCCACCGCGCCGGCCGGCAGCCAGCGATACTGGTCTCGAACTGATCGAGAGGACGTAAACAGCCGTATATGGCGATCACTCACAGACCCGGCGGGACCTAGGGAAGCCATCACCGCTGCGACCCAACGAGTTCGCTGGCGGAGGCGATCAGGCGGTCGGCAATCGCCCCGGTGTTGATCGTGAAACGACCCTCGGAGATGGCTTGCCTGATTTCAGCCACACGGCCGGCATCGAAGGTCGGTGCCTCCGTGGGTGCCTGCAGTTGAGCGGCAAGCGCACTCAGATGGACTTCCGCCGCAGCGCCTGCTGCAGGCTGGGCGATGGTTGTGCGATTGCGCGTCTCGCTGACAGTGCTCGCAGTTGTGGTTGTGCTGTCGATCTTCACGGTCGTGCCCTTTGAACGGTTGTACTCAATCCATGTATCGGCGAGGTCCGGCAAAACTTTAACACTATTCTTCCTGCTGCAGCGAAAGCTCAATAGGCCACTTCAACAATGCCACCGCTACGGGCGATGCCGCTGACCACCTGGCCGGAGGCCGTCCGCGCCTGAACAATTTGCCCGTCAGTGGCGTTGTTCAGTGCCTTTCCCTCGTTGCTGACAGTGAAGCCGGTGCCCGTCGTCAACAGTCTGACACTTTGTCCCTGTTGAACAGCCCAGGCGGCAATCAGCACGTCACCACGCAGCGGTTGACCGGCAGCGACGCCGTTCCTGACCGTCTTGCCAATGGCCTGTGCCGGGTCGGTCAGGATACTGGCCGGCAGAGCGCCGAGATCACCGCTTTGAGTCACCACGTCGGTGGTGGTCACGATCTGGCCCGGCGTCAGCCGACGCGCAGTGAGCAGATAGTTTCCCGCGATCCGCACCTGCACAGGTACATAAACGGTCCATGCACTGGGGCCTAGGCAACGAATCCCGACCGTCGCGTTGCCCCAGAGCCGGCTGCCTGGTGGCAGGAAGGGTTCAAACGCACTGCATGCGGCAAGCTGGGTATGTTGATCAAGTTTGCCGATGCTATAACTGACCTTGCCCGGCAGTCCTTGTGTCTGGATCCGCAGGTAGTGGTCCAGTGCAGTGGGCAACGAAGTCTGGGCGTCTACCGTATTGCTCATCGCCGCCGACAGCAAGGCCAGTAGTCTCAGCAGGCTGCCAGGGCGTTTTCGGGTTCGAGCAATGCACATCCCGACATTCTGCCTGAATCTGTGTCCTGGGCGAAGGATGAAGTCCAGTTGAGGCGATGCTTTGGGGCCGCCGGCAATATTTGCCGGAAGTCCGGCAACTACCGACGTGGTGCTGGAGCCAGTGGACATCGGCGGCGTTGCCTGTTGCTGCGAAAGAGCCACGGCACGAGAATTGCTTTGTACTTTGCATCAAATCGCCTGGCGAGGTCCCCATGGTCAACAAGCTTGACAGCGCATTCTTCCTGCAGCAGCAGGCGCTTACCCTGCGCGCCAATCGACAGCAGGTGCTGGCGGGGAATATTGCCAACGCCGACACGCCGCATTATCAGGCCAGGGACTTCGACTTTGCGACCGCGCTGCAGAAGGCGGTCAGCGGTG
>JAKOZI010000154.1 GCA_029780075.1 Pseudomonadota bacterium | reverse complement strand
GTGGCGCACATGCGCAGCTTTTCCAAAGCAGCCGCTGTCCTGCACCTTACCCAGCCGGCCGTTTCACTGCAGATCAGGCAGATCGTCGAAACTCTGGGTCTGCCGTTGTTCGAGCAGTCAGGCCGCGAGGTCGTCCTGACCGCGGCGGGGGAGGAGTTGCTGCAGACCGCACGGGCCCTGGACGATGTCTGGGGTCGTTTCGAATCGGCCATAGCTGATCTGAAGGGCTTGAAGCGTGGCCGTCTGCGGGTCGCGCTGGTGACCACCGCCAAGTACTTTCTGCCACGCCTGCTGGGCGACTTCTCCAGGCGCTATCCAGAGGTGCTCATCGACCTCGAAATCGCCGAGCGCGAACGCATTGTGGCACGCATGCGCGACAATCGGGACGATCTCTACGTCATGGTTTACCCACCGGAAGACCTGGAGTTGACCAGCTACCCGTTTCTCGACAACGAGCAGGTGGTGATCGCTCCGCTCGGTCATTGGGCCGCCGAGCGCGCTATCGAACTGCCGGCGCTGAGCGGCGAGCGCTTCATTCTTCGTGAAACGGGTTCGGGTTCGCGCCGGACGATCGATACGCATCTGGCGCAGATCGGGGTGAAGCTGGAGATCAAGCTGGCCGTCAACAGCAACGAAGCAATCCGCGATCTGGTTGCAAGTGGCATGGGATTGGCGGTGCTTTCCCGACACGCACTACCGATGAATCCTGCGAGCGAAGGGCTGTGCATCCTCGACGTGCAGGGATTCCCGTTGCGCAAGCCGTGGCTGGTGATCCACCTGAAATCGAAGATCCTGTCGTTACCGGCCAGGGTGTTCCTCGAAGAACTGCTGCTCCGGGTGCCCGCCCGTGAGCAAAGCCATGCTGGTGAGCAAGTGGCGTTGGGGGCGGACTCCTCGTCGCCCCGTCCCTGAACTCCCTATCCCCCCGGCTCCTCGCCCTGGCGGTGAGCACTGGCCAGCGAGACAATGGCCACCCCGTACTTGCGTGCGACCCGCTGATACAGTTCGCGTGTCGAGATCACGCGGGCGTTGCGCAGGTCCTTGGCTTGCGCCATCTGCAGGTAGCGCAGGCCGCGTCTGGCCAGTGCCGGATCCCAGCCCTTGATGTCCAGCAGCGTGAAGATGGCTTTGGTGGCGTTGATCAGGAATTGCAGGTTGGGTACCCGTTCTGCCGCTTCCATCAGCAGCTTGACCGAACCTTCGACGTCGCCGCGGCGAGCGGCCAGGACGCCGCGATTGTTGAGTTCCACGATTTCCTTGCCGACCTCCGCAAGCAGCGCCTGGCCGTCCTTTTCCTTGCCCGCTCTGGCGTAGATTCCCTGCACGTTGGCGATCATGTGGCGGTCTTCGTGATTTTCGGCGGCCACCTCGCGAAGGATATTCCGCGCACTCGCCTCGTCGCCGGTGGCCAGACACGCCTGCGCCAGGTCAAGGGTCAGCTTCTGCGAGACTCCGGACAGCTTTCCTTCGTCTTTCAAGGCATCGTTCAGCAGCAGTGCTTTCTCGACGGCCTGCCTGGCCCTGGCGGGATCACCTTCCTTGTTGGCGCAGAGGCTTTCCATGACCAGGGCGGCGAATTCCCCTTGCCGGCTGCCACGCCAGTCCCTTCGCAATTCATCGGTAATCTGTCGGGCAGCGGCCGTATGGCCGCGGTCAACCATCACTCGCGAGAGATTGGTGTAGTCGTCGATATTCTTCAATGATGAGCCGCGGCGACGCTCCAGAACCTTGCCGTAGGCTTTTTCGGCGGTCGGCAAATCGTTGTTGCGTGCCGCGACATCGCCGACCATCCGTTGTCGTGACGAGTTCTTCGGAGAAATCACCGCCGCACGCAGCAGCACTTCCTGGGCCTCTTCGGGCTTACCCATTTCCTCTCGTACTTCGGCGAGAAAATCGTAGCCCGCGGTGAATTCCGGAAACTCGTCAACCAGCGACTGGCCGAGGGACTCGGCCTCGGCCAGTCGCTGTTGCCCCCGCAATGCAAAGGCCAGACCCATGCGTGCCCATGGCACCACCCGCTGCGCCAGCACCTGCTGATAGACGCTCTGGGCCTCGGCATGTCGCCCCAGGGTGTTCAGAATCTCGCCTTTGAGACGCATCGCGTCCAGGAGAAAGCCGCTGTCCTGCGCAAGCAGGCGTTCGCAGGTGGCCAGAGCCAGGGCAAAAGCGCCATTGTCGAGATGCTCGTAGAGCTGCGCAAAGAACTGCTTCTTGTGGATCGAACGTACCAGTCTGCCTTGCAACTCGTCAGCGGTGAAAGGCTTGATCAGGTAGTCGTCAGGTGCCAGTTCGGCAACCGAAACCACGTTGTGGTAGCCGCGTTCGCTGGTGATGATGAAAAAGACGGTACTCAACGGCACCAGATGTTGCTGACGCAACTCCTCCAGCAACTGCTGGCCGTCACGCCCGTCCTCAAGCTGGTAATCGGAAAGGATAATGTCAAAGCTGTGTGCCCGGACCTGTCGGAGTACCTCCGCTGAACTGCCGGCGTTGTGCACGGCGGTGATACCCATCGAGGACAGCATGATCCGCAACGAATTGCGGGCATTGGGGTAGCGATCAATCAGCAATGCCCGCATGCGCGACAGCTCTTTGCTCAGCTTGCGCAGCAAGTCGGCAGTGGTCTCCGGTAGTGCCATGACGCGAACCTTACCCGACAGTTTCTTGTCGATCAAGCTCCGTGTCGCGCGCGTGATGACCGGCAGTGGCGGCACTTGCGGACACCACACGCCCGCCGCTCCTCTGGGTTGCGCTGGTTCTGAACTGGACCTGCGCGTTCAAGCCGGAATGGGCGTGCCTCCGCGAACTGAAGAAAAGCCTGCCGGTGTGGGTCGGCAGGCAGCCTGTGGTCGTGCTGGTGAGCGCTCACGCCACGGAACTGCGTATCAGGTAATCAAAGGCGCTGAGCGCTGCCTTGGAGCCTTCCCCCATGGCGATGACGATCTGCTTGTAGGGCACCGTAGTCACGTCGCCTGCCGCGAAAACGCCAGGCAGCGAGGTCTCCCCACGGGCGTCGATTTCGATCTCGCCGCGCGCGGAGAGGGCGATCGTTCCCTTGAGCCATTCGCTGTTGGGCAGCAGGCCGATCTGGACAAAGATCCCTTCGAGGTCGATGCGATGCACCTGGCCGGTTTTCCGGTCGGTGTAGACCAGGCCGTTGACCTTCTTGCCGTCGCCGCTCACTTCGGTACTCAGCGCCTGGGTAATCACGGTCACATTGGCCAGGCTGAAAAGCTTCTTCTGCAGGATCGCGTCGGCACGCAGGCTGCTCTCGAATTCGAGCAGGGTGACATGCGAGACGACGCCCGCGAGGTCGATTGCCGCTTCGACCCCGGAGTTGCCGCCGCCAATGACTGCCACCCGCTTGCCCTTGAACAGCGGTCCATCGCAGTGCGGGCAGTAGGCGACGCCGTGCCCCCGGTATTCTTTCTCGCCGGGGACGTTCATTTCCCGCCAGCGTGCCCCAGTGGCCAGGATCACCGTCTTGCTCCTGACGGTCGCGCCGCTGGCCAGCCGGAGTTCGATCAGTCCGCCGTCTGTGCCCGGCAGCAGGGCTTCTGCGCGCTGCAGATTGATGATATCCACGTCGTATTCCCTGACGTGTTGCTCCAGCGCAGCTGCGAGCTTCGGGCCGTCGGTCTCCTTGACCGAGATGAAGTTCTCTATTGCCAGCGTGTCGAGCACCTGTCCACCGAAGCGCTCGCTAACTACTCCGGTGCGAATCCCTTTGCGGGCAGCATAGATGGCGGCGGCGGCGCCGGCAGGACCCCCGCCGACGATCAGCACGTCGAAGGCCGCGCGGGCCGAGACCTTGTCCGCCTCTCGTTGCAGGGCACCGGTATCGATCTGGCCAATGATTTCCTCGAGCGTCATGCGACCTTGCCCGAAATGTTTGCCGTTCAGCAGGACGGTCGGTACCCCCATGATCTGGCGGGCCGTCACCTCATCCTGGTACAGCGCACCATCGATCATTTCATGGCTGATGCCGGGGTTCAGCACGGCCATCAGGTTGAGTGCCTGCACGACGTCAGGACAGTTGTGGCAGGAAAGCGAGATGAAGGTTTCGAAGTGGAAGCGACCGGGTATGGCGCGGATCTCGTCGATCACGCTCGCCTCGGCTTTCGGAGGGTGGCCTCCGGTCTGCAGCAAAGCCAGGACCAGAGAGGTAAATTCGTGGCCCATCGGAATGCCGGCGAAGCTGATCCGCGCTGCCTCGCCGGGGCGGCCGACGGCAAAGGACGGCCTGCGCGGGGCATCGCCGTCGTGCCTGACGCTGACCCTGGCCGAAAGCTCTGCGATGTCCTGCAACAGTGCAAGCATCTCCTGTGCCTTGCCACTGCCGTCGAGCGAAGCGATCAGTTCAATCGGTTGCTGGAGCTTTTCGAGATAGGTCCTGAGTTGAGTCTTGATATTGTTGTCGAGCATGTGCGTCTTTCGTGACGAGTGGCATTGAAAAGGGGCCGCCAAGCAGCCTGCTTTGCGGCCCCTTTGCGCTGGGACCCGGAATCGCGCGGCGGGACAGCGCACCCGCGACGCGAGCGTAACTTTAGATCTTGCCGACCAGATCGAGGGATGGAGCCAGCGTGGCGTCACCCGGAGTCCACTTGGCCGGGCACACTTCACCCGGGTGGTTGGCGACGTACTGGGCAGCCTGCACCTTGCGCAGCAGTTCCTTGGCGTCACGACCGATACCCAGGTCGTGGATTTCGCAGACCTTGATGACGCCCTCGGGGTTGATCACGAAGGTCCCACGCAGGGCCAGACCTTCCTCCTCGATCATTACATCGAAATTGCGGGTGATGGTACCGGTCGGGTCGCCGAGCATCGGGTACTGGATCTTCTTGATGGTCTCGGACGCGTCGTGCCAGGCCTTGTGGGTGAAATGCGTGTCGGTGGACACCGCATAGACTTCCACGCCAATCTTCTGGAAAGAGTTGTACTCGTCAGCCAGATCACCCAGTTCCGTCGGGCAGACGAAGGTGAAATCAGCCGGATAGAAGACCACAACGGACCACTTGCCCTTCAGGTCGGCGTCGGAAACGGGGACGAATTTTCCATTGTGAAAAGCGGTAGCTTTGAAGGGTTTGATTTCGGTGTTGATCAATGACATCTTGAGTTCTCCTTTGAGTTCAGTGAATAAAAACAAGCGACGGGTGGATACTAATGAAGTCGCCAGAATTGTTCCAATTGATTCTGATAATTTCAATCATAGTCGGAGGCTATGCGTCTGCAGGCTGATGGCGTGCGTTTGCGACCGCACAGACCACATCGATGCCTACCTGTTGCAGGGTCGGAGGCGCACCGGCCAGCAAGCGCTCGCGCAACCCACGTCCAATTCTATCTGGTGCGTCGAAGGCTGTGGGTTTCAGTACGCCGGTCGGCCTTCAACATGACCGTCGAACGTGGAGGGGGCCGGTCGGCGAAAGGCGCTCAGCAACGGAGGGCGGCAGGTGAAACCTGGGAGTAGCCTTGCTGACTGTCGGAGTGTGGTATCTGACGTAAGCGTCCATCGGTGCGGGCAAGCCAGGGAGAGGTCCAGGAACCGGCTCCGAGGCAGTGCCTCCGATTTGCGTGAAACCTGTTATCTTTCAGAGAACTGGCGTAGAATTGCGAGTTTTTCCCGAATGTCTTCGAAGCCAGAAATGCGGATAAGCCATGCTCTTCCCTGACCGTTTCGACGTCATTGTCGTCGGTGGCGGCCATGCCGGAACCGAGGCGGCGCTTGCCGCAGCGCGCATGGGCACCAGGACGCTGTTGCTGACGCATAACCTGGAGACGCTCGGTGCGATGAGTTGCAACCCATCGATCGGCGGCATTGGCAAGGGGCATCTGGTCAAGGAGATCGATGCCCTGGGCGGCGCCATGGCCGAGGCCATCGACGAAGCGGGAATCCAGTTTCGGATTCTCAATTCGAGCAAGGGACCGGCGGTGCGCGCAACGCGCGCGCAGGCCGATCGTGTACTTTATCGGCAGGCGGTTCGCCGCCGCCTGGAAAACCAGCCCAACCTGACGATTTTCGCGCAGGCCTGTGACGACCTGATCCTGGACGGAGAACGCGTCGTGGGTGTGGTGACCCAACTGGGCGTCCACTTCGTGGCCCGTGCCGTCGTC
This sequence comes from Pseudomonadota bacterium, assembly GCA_029780075.1. GTDB lineage: Bacteria > Pseudomonadota > Gammaproteobacteria > Burkholderiales > Rhodocyclaceae > Accumulibacter. Next base: position 4,332 of record JAKOZI010000154.1, on the reverse strand, counting down.
CTGACTGCAGGGACGTTTCTCAACGGGCTGATGCATGTGGGTTTGTCGAACCATGCGGGTGGTCGTATGGGCGATCCGCCGTCGACCTCCCTGGCCGCGCGCCTGCGCGAATTGAAGTTACCGGTCGGGCGGCTCAAGACCGGTACCCCGCCTCGTCTTGATGGCAAGACCATCGACTTCTCGCAACTCGCCGAACAGCATTCCGACGATCCCCTGCCGGTATTCTCGTTCCTTGGTACGCCCGCACAGCATCCGCCGCAGTTACCCTGCTGGGTTACCAATACCAACCCCCGGACGCACGCCATTATTCGCGCCAACCTGGACCGCTCGCCAATGTACACCGGCGTGATCGAAGGCGTCGGACCACGTTATTGCCCCTCGATAGAAGACAAGGTTCACCGCTTTGCGGCCAAGGACAGCCATAACATCTTTCTTGAGCCCGAGGGTTTGGGCACGCACGAGATATACCCGAACGGAATCTCGACCAGCCTGCCTTTCGATGTCCAGTTGGCTATTGTCCGTTCTGTGCGAGGCCTCGAGGACTGCCACATCCTGCGCCCCGGGTATGCCATCGAATACGATTACTTTGACCCGCGCGGCCTGAGTGCTGCACTCGAAACCAGAGCAATCAACGGTCTCTTCTTTGCTGGCCAGATCAACGGCACCACCGGTTACGAGGAGGCCGCAGCGCAGGGCTTGCTGGCAGGTGCCAATGCCGCTCTGCAGGTGCAGGAGAAGGCGCCCTGGACGCCGCGCCGTGACGAAGCGTATCTGGGAGTGCTGGTCGACGATCTGATCACGCGTGGTGTTTCCGAACCGTATCGAATGTTTACCAGCCGTGCCGAGTATCGCTTGTCGCTACGCGAAGACAATGCCGACATGCGGCTGACCACGCAGGGTCACCGTCTGGGTCTGGTGGACGACCGGCGCTGGGCGGCCTTTTGCGACAAGCGTGCAGCAATCGACCGCGAGCAGGAGCGCTTGCGGTCGACCTGGGTGCATCCGGCCAAGCTGGCCGACGAGGAGGCGACGCGGGTATTCGGCAAACCGCTGGAGCACGAATATTCCCTGCACGATCTGTTGCGCCGGCCGGACGTGAGCTACGAGCTATTGATGACGCTGTGTGTCGGTGACGTTGCCGTCGATGCCGGCTTGCGTGATGCGCAGGTCATCGAGCAGGTCGAGATCCAGGCCCGATACCAGGGTTACATTCAACGTCAGCAGGAAGAAGTAGCAAAGACTCTGGCGCACGAGGAGACGCGTTTCCCTGAGGACTTCGATTTCCGCAGCCTCAGTGGACTGTCCAGTGAAGTGCTGCAGAAGCTCGTATTACATCGGCCGCAAACGCTCGGCCAGGCGTCCCGCATTCAGGGCGTGACCCCGGCGGCGATCTCGATCCTGCTGGTTCATCTGAAACGCGGACCATTGACCTCCCGGCGTCCACCCGCCGTCGTCCCTGGTCGATGAGTCCGGAGGTGCAACTCGCAGAGGGCCTGCTCGTCCTCGGCAACGACCTTCCGGCATCGGCGCAGCAAAAACTGCTCGACTACGCCGAGTTGCTTGAAAAGTGGAACCAAACCTATCGGCTGACCGCCCTGTCCGCGACCTCGCTGGCCATCAGCCATCACCTTCTCGATTCGCTGGCGGTGCTGCCCTTTGTCAAGGGGGCGACGCTGCTCGACGTCGGCAGCGGTGGGGGTATGCCGGGCATCCCGCTGGCCATCGCGCGCCCGGAGTTGCGGGTTACCCTCCTGGACAGCAGCTCGAAAAAGACGGCATTCATGCAACAGGTGGCAATTGAGCTGAGTCTGGCGAATATTGCCGTACACTGTGGCCGCGTCGAAACCTACCGGCCACCAGCCAGGTACGCGACGATCACCGCGCGTGCCTTTTCTGATTTGAGTACGCTGGTCAAGTTGTCGGGTCACCTGTTGCAAAGTGGTGGCCAATGGTTGGCGATGAAGGGCGTCTGGCCGCAGGACGAGATCGCCGGCCTGCCGCTGGAAGTCGCGGTGGATACAGTACATCGCCTGGACGTGCCGGGTGTCCAGGGCGAGCGCCATCTGGTCGTGATGAGCAGCAGTGCCGGGCAGCATTGAGGAGAGAGTCGATTTGGCAAGAGTACTCGCGGTAACCAACCAGAAGGGCGGCGTTGGCAAGACGACGACGGCCGTTAACCTTTCGGCCTGTCTCGCCGAGGTCGCTCAGCGTGTGCTGCTGATCGATCTCGATCCACAGGGTAACGCGACCACCGGCTGCGGCGTCATCAAGCGAGAAGCCATGCCGACGGTATACCAGATCCTGATCGGCCGGTCGACGATGGCCGACACGCGGATGCGGACCGATTTTGGCTTCGACGTCTTGCCGGCGAACCGCGAACTGGCGGGCGCCGAGATTGACCTGATCGACATCGAGCAGCGCGAGTATCGCCTGCGGGACTCGCTCGCTGACATCCGTGGCAGCTATGACTTCATTCTCCTCGATTGCCCGCCGGCATTGAACATGTTAACGGTCAATGGACTGGTGGCCGCCGACCGCGTGATGATTCCGATGCAATGCGAGTACTACGCGCTGGAAGGCCTGACTGACCTGGTGGCGACACTGAAGAAGGTGCGTGCCAAGCTGAATCCGCGCCTGGAAATCGAAGGTTTGCTGCGGACCATGTTCGATCCGCGTTCAACCTTGACCCAGCACGTGTCGCGCGAACTTGAAGGTCACTTCGGCGACAAGGTCTATCGGACGATTATTCCGCGCAATGTGCGTCTCGCCGAGGCGCCGTCCTACGGCAAGCCGGTGATCGCTTTCGACCGCAGTTCCAAGGGAGCCCAAGCGTACCTTCTGCTGGCGCAGGAGATTCTCGATCGCTGCGCCGACAAGCCGGGTCCTGCGACGACAACCGCAGCCCCGGGAGTGAGGCCATGAAGATGAAGGGACTTGGACGTGGTCTCGATGCTCTGTTGGCAGGCAATGACGCTCCCAACCGGGAGCAGCAACGCACCCTGCCAGTAAGCCATATCCAACCCGGAAAGTACCAGCCGCGTACGCACATGGATCCGGCTTCGCTCGAAGAACTGGCGGCTTCGATCCGGGTGCAGGGGCTGATGCAGCCTATCCTGGTACGGCCGGTCAGCGACGACCGTTACGAGATCATCGCCGGCGAGCGCCGCTGGCGGGCGGCACAGATGGCGGGGCTGGCCGAAGTATCGACCCTGATCCGGGAAATTCCCGATGAAGCGGCACTAGCCATGGCGCTGATCGAGAACATTCAGCGCGAGAACCTCAATCCGCTTGAGGAAGCGCTTGGCCTGCAGCGACTGATCGACGAATTCGCCATGACTCACCAGCAGGCGGCCGATGCGGTGGGCCGCTCGCGGCCGGCGGCATCGAATCTGCTGCGTCTGTTGCAGTTGGCACCGCCGGCGCAGGAACTGCTGATGCGAGGCGAAATCGACATGGGACATGCGCGTGCACTGCTCCCGCTGGCCGGTGTCTTGCAGGTCCAGTTGGCGCGGCGCGTGGTCCAGAAGGGCTTGTCGGTCAGAGAAACCGAGCGCCTGGTCCAGTACGCCTTGCGGGCGCCAAAGGATCCTGAGCCGAAGAAGCCTGACCGGGACGTGTTGCGCTTGCAGGAGGAACTTGCCGACCTGCTGGGTGCCCAGGTGGCGATCCGTGCGAATAGCCGTGGCGCTGGCAAGGTGTTGATCGACTTCGGAAACCTTGATCAGCTGGAGGGTATTCTGCAGCGTCTGCGTCATTGACGCGGCGCACCATAGGGGCCTTGCCAGAGGCCCCCGATGCTGGCTGCAAGGCAGATGTTTGCGGGGAATTCAAAGTTTTTTGCACTTGCGGTTTGATTCCCCTCAGCGAGTCTGGTATCCTGCCAACGTTTTGGAGGGGCTAGCTGTGCATCCTCAGGTCCGCTGGGTCCTTGGCTGCCAATTGCTGGTCACACTGGGAGCAGGGCTGGTGGCGGGGGTGGTCTTGGGGTTCAACGCGGCGGTGTCCGCTATGATCGGTGGTGGCATCGCCATGGCCAGTGCTCTGGCCTACGTATGGCGGGCCATGCGGCCATCCGGGCGAGCGGTAGCCGATGCGAAGATGGCGTTCAATGCCCAAGTGGCTGGTGAAGGGTACAAGTTCGCCGTGACCCTGTTGCTGTTTGCCTTGGTGTTCAAGACCTATGCGCAACTCGCCGCCTTGCCGCTCTTCCTGACCTACGTTGCAACGATTGTCGTTTATTGGATGGCGCTGCTCAGGCAGCAATAGTCAAACAGGGGGAAGATATGGCTTCGGGCGAGGCGTTAACGTCGAGTGGATACATTGTTCACCACC
>JAKOZI010000144.1 GCA_029780075.1 Pseudomonadota bacterium | reverse complement strand
GCCGGTCGGCTGGCTATCGATGAGCGGCGCTGCGAGGTCGATCTTGTTGTACACGGTGAGCCGTGCAAGATGGGCTGGCAGTTGCGAAAGGATGGCCCGATCGGCATCGCCAAGGCCGACGCGGGCGTCCACCAGCAGGACGACCACATCGGCGCGCTCGATTTCGCGCCAGGTACGTTCGATCCCCATCTGCTCGATCTGATCGTCAGTGGCACGCAGGCCCGCGGTGTCGATCACGTGCAGCGGTATGCCTTCGACCTGCAGTGTGCTGCGCACCAGATCGCGGGTCGTGCCGGGAAGCGGCGTGACGATGGCCAGTTCGTCCCCGGCGAGGCGATTGAGCAGGCTGGACTTGCCGACATTGGGCTGGCCGGCCAGCACCACATTCAAGCCACCCTGCAACAGATGGCCTTGTTGCGCGCGGTCGAAAACCAGGGTCAAACGCTGCTGCAAGCGGTCGAGACGCCCGAAGGCATCGGTCGATTCGAGAAAGTCCAGCTCCTCGTCCGGGAAATCCAGGGTCGCCTCCACCAGCATCCGCAGTTCGATCAACTGTGCCAGCAGCGCTTTCACTTCCCTGGAAAATTCACCCTGCAGGGAGCGTACGGCGCCACGCGCGGCGGCGATGGTCGAGGCGTCGATGAGGTCGATGACCGCCTCGGCCTGTGCCAGGTCGATCTTGCCGTTGAGATAGGCCCGGTAGGTGAACTCTCCCGGGTCGGCCAGCCTGGCGCCAAGTTCGAGGCTGCGCGCAAGCAGCATTTGCATGACCACCGATCCGCCATGTCCATGCAGTTCGAGAACGTCCTCACCGGTGAAGGAATGCGGCGCGGGAAAATACAGCAGGATGCCGGTGTCGATGGTGCTGCCATCGACGGCCCGGAAGTCGCTGAGCGTGGCAACGCGCGCTGCGGGTCGCCTGCCGCCAAGGGCTACGGCGAATTCGCCGAGATTTGCGCCGGAGATGCGGACGATACCAATGCCGGCGCGACCGGCCGCGGTCGCGATGGCGGCAATGGTATCCCGGCCGGACTCAGGACGTGCTGTCGTTGGCGGCTTTTCCGCCACTTTCGATCATCCGGGTGATCTGCCACTGCTGGGCGATCGACAGAATATTGTTCACGATCCAGTAGAGCACCAGACCGGCCGGGAAGAAGAAGAACATCGCGCCGAAAATGAACGGCATCATCATCATCACCTTGGCCTGGATGGGATCGGGCGGTGTCGGATTGAGCTTGGTCTGGATCAGCATCGTCACCACCATGATCACCGGCATCACATAGTAGGGATCGGCTGCCGACAAATCGGTAATCCATAGAATCCACGGTGCATCACGAATTTCGACGGCGCCCAGCAGCGCCCAGTACAGGGCGATGAATACGGGAATCTGTACCGCGATCGGCAGGCAACCACCCAGCGGATTGATTTTCTCGCGCTTGTAAAGCGCCATCATCTCCTGGTTGAGCTTCTGGCGATCGTCGCCGTAGCGTTCCTTCATGGCTACCAGGCGCGGCGTGACGGTACGCATCTTGGCCATCGACTTGTAGCTCGCCGCCGACAGCGGAAAGAACAGCAGCTTGATGCCGACCGTCAACAAGACAATCGCCCAGCCCCAGTTGCCTACGACCTTGTAGATCGCTTCCAGGCACCAGAAGATCGGCGCCGCGATGATCGTCAGCCAACCGTAGTCGACGACCAGCGGCAGGCCCTGTGCACCTATTCCGCCCTCGGCCTTCGGCTTGGCCAATTGTTCGAGAATGACCTGAATCTGGGGGCCTGCATACAGCGGAACAGAAAACGTGATCCTGGAGCCTGGCGCTGCGAGCGGCGCCGGCACGATGACGCCCGCCGAGACAGCCGGGTTGGCACTGCTTTCGAGCTTGCGCATGTAGAACTCGCGGGCCAGACCGGGTTCGGGGATCCATGCGGCGACAAAATAATGCTGAACCATCGCGATCCAGCCGTTGTCGCTCTTGTTGGCGAACTTCGCCTTGCCCTTCTCGATGTCCTCAAACGACACCTTTTGGAACTTGTCCTGATCGGTGTAGACCGCAGGACCCGTGAAGGTCGAAACCATCGAACTCTCGCCGTCAGGCGCCTTGGTATCGCGCTGCAGCTGGTAGTAGGCGTGCGCCGCGACTTCCTTCTCACTGCTGTTCTCGATCTCGTGCGCGATGTTGATCAAGTAGCTGCCGCGGGTGAAAGTATAGATTTTGGCGACCTTGATGCCGTTGCTGGCCGGCGCTTCGAGGCGAAGCTCGACCGTCCTGGCATCGCCGGTCAGTTCCTTGTTGCCGCCATCGGTCGAAAAGACAGTCCTGTGATTCGGCAAGCTCTCGCCGATCAGACCGCTCTGGGCAACATACTGGTGCTTGGCCTCCAAGAGTGCGAAGTCCTTCGCCTTGTTGCCGCTGTCCTTGTAGGCATTGAACTCGAGGCGCACGATGTCGCCTCCCTGCTTCGAGATCTCCGCGACGAACAGGTCGGTCTTGACCGTCACTCTCTCGGTAGTCTCCACAGTCGTGGCGACGGCCGTTCCGGGCGCTGCCGGACGCGGCTCATGTAAATTCGCCGAAGGCTGTGGTGCGGGTGGTACCGCTGTCGTTGCGACGGGTGCCGGCAAGATTGCCTTCGGCTGGCTGTATTTCTGCCAGGCATCCCAAAGCATGACCATGGAAAAAGAGAAGATGATCAGGAGCAGCAGGCGTCGATTGTCCATGAAGGCCTATACGATTCGATTGTTGTTCAGGGTACGGGGTCAAAACCGCCAGCATTCCACGGATGACAGCGGCACAAACGGTGCAGAGCAAGGGCAGTGCCCTTGCCAGCACCATGCCTCTCTACAGCTTCGGCTGCGTACTCGGAACAGCTTGGGAAGAAACGGCAACGACGGCCGAGCATTGGGCTGACCGCATATCGGTAGAGACCTATCAACGCCAGCAACAAGTGTTTCATCAGCTCATCGTGGAGGTAAGGCAGCCTTGCTCAGCAAACCGCGGATCTCCTGCGCCATCGCTTGCCGGTCAAGGACGGGTGGCCTGACTGCCAGGCGCAGCACAAAATCGCTCGAGCGAAGGCAGGCACGCATCAGACGAAATTGCTCACGGGCCAGTCGTCGGACCAGGTTTCGATCAACCGAGCGACGCAAAAAGCGCTTGGCAACGACCAGGCCAAGCCTTGCCCCAGGCACTTCCTCGGGGCTACGAGGGCGGTAATGTAGCAGGAAATGCCTGCTTTTCAGCACCCTCCTGAAACCAAAAACGGATGAGTACTCATCCGTTTTGATCAGGCGGAAGCGCTTCGGAAAAGCGGCAGCGGATACCGCACGAAAACCGGTGGCAGAAGGCTGGTCGCTCAAACGGCCAGGCGGTGGCGACCTTTGGCACGACGCGCCCTGATTACGGCACGACCACCGCGAGTCGCCATGCGAACAAGGAAGCCGTGAGTACGCTTGCGGCGCACAACCGACGGTTGATAGGTACGTTTCATGGTTAAGCCCTTGAAGTCAAAGCAAGATAAACATGCAATTAGACAACCTCAGGCGGATCCTTGTCAAGGCCATATTTTTGCTCAAGCTGTGGATAACTTTCGGGCAACGGGTTAGAATTTGTGCTTCACTGCCTTTGGAATGACGACCCTGGGCGGCAGGTCGAACGGTTGTCACCGCAAGGTCGCAATCTTTCGGTGACCGGAAGGACCGTGACAAGGCAACATATGTCACTGCTTTAAAAAATTAAAGTCAAATATATTCCCTGCGACATCACGATCGGACTGCACGCTATGACTGTCGATGAGTAGTTTTTGGGCCTCCTGTTTGAGCCAGTTCGAACAGGAACTCCCGCCGCAGCAATTCAATACCTGGATCCGCCCTCTTCGCCTTGAAGGTGAGGATGATTTCGCCCACGGTTTACGTCTGCTCGCGCCGAACGGCTTCATCCTCAAGTGGGTCAAGGAACGCTACCTGACACGAATTGAAGCTCTCGGGAGCGAATTCTTTGCCGTTCCGGTAAACATCAGCCTGACTTTGGGAACGCGCGCAGCTGTCCCGTCAAGCGCAACTGCGGACCCACCCGGCAAAGCAATACCCACTCGGGCGGCAACGGCTGCCGCCACGACCGCCAAAAACACGTCGGCGCTCGAAAGGGAGCGGTCGAACTACGAAAAGACACGCCTGATTCCGACCTTTACCTTCGATGGACTGGTGGTCGGTAAAGGTAACGATCTGGCTCGCGCTGCCGCCCGGCAGGTTTCGATCAGTCCTGGTGAAGCAACCTACAACCCCTTGTTCATCTACGGGGGTGCCGGACTCGGCAAGACACACCTGATACACGCCATCGGCAACCAGATCCTGGAGCATCATCCGGACAAGGTAGTGCGCTATGTACATGCCGAAGACTACTATTCGGACGTCGTTCGTGCTTACCAGCAGAAGTCATTTGACGTATTCAAGCGCTACTATCGTTCACTGGATGTCCTGCTACTCGACGATGTACATTTTTTTAACGGCAAGAACCGGACACAGGAAGAATTCTTCTATGTTTTCAACTCCCTGAGTGAATCCAGAAAACAGATCGTGATCAGCAGCGATACCTATCCGAAAAATATCTCCGGCCTTGAGGATCGGCTGATCACACGCTTTGACTGGGGCCTGACGGTTCAGATCGAACCGCCGGAAACGGAAATGCGAGTCGCGATCCTGAAGAAGAAAGCCGAGATGGAGGGGGTGGCGCTTAATGACGAGGTTGCCTTCTACGTCGCCAAGCACCTGCGATCGAACGTTCGTGAACTTGAGGGGGCACTCAAGAAAGTGCTTGCCTACTCTGCATTTCATGGGCAGCAGATCTCGCTTGATCTGGCCAAGGAAGCACTCAAGGACGTCATCGGTTCGGTCAACCGACAACTTACGGTCGAAAACATCCAGAAGACAGTAGCTGAGTATTTCAAGATCAAAGTTGCCGACCTGTTCTCCAAAAAGAGAACACGGGTAATCGTTCGCCCACGTCAGATCGCCATGTGGTTGGCAAAAAATCTCACTTCGCAGAGCTACCCCTCGATCGGTGATGCCTTTGGTGGCCGTGATCATACGACCGTCCTGCACGCCGTGCGCACCATAGACGAGCTACGTGCCAGAGATAACGACCTCAACCACGACGTGCACGTTCTTCTGCAGGTTCTGAAGGGCTAGGAAACTGGTGGGGAAAGCCGTGGATAAGTCACTGACAAATAGTGAACAAAGTCGATGGGGCGGGACTGTGGATAACTTGTGAGTTTTTGCCCACAGCTTCATACCGCCTTTCTGCAGCTTTGCATTTACACATTAACTAATTGAATTAAAAAAGAAATTATAAGATATCAACAGATTTGACCAGACTATAGTCTTTATAGGATTCATATATATGTTACTTATTAAAACACGGCGAGACACTTTGCTGTCACCCTTGCAGGCGGTTTCCGGAATCGTGGAAAGGCGTCACACCCTGCCGATTCTCTCGAATGTGCTACTCGAAAAGAAGGGAGACGTGTTGACCCTGCTGGCAACCGATATCGAGATCCAGATCACTACGTCAACCACTGGCGATAGCGGCGAAGGGGACGGCGCGGTAACGGTTGGCGCGCGTAAGCTGCAGGAAATTCTGCGCTCCCTGCCGGAAAGTTCTGAGGTCAGCCTGGTCCTTGATGAGCGACGGCTACAGGTCAAGGCAGGCAGAAGCCGCTTCAATCTGCAAACGCTGCCTGCCGAAGACTTCCCATGCATGGCCATGTCCGATGGCGACGTCAAGAGATTTACCGTCACGCAAAAGCAGTTCCGCCACCTGCTGTCACAGACCCAGTATTCGATGGCCACGCAGGATGTTCGCTACTACCTCAATGGTCTGCTATTGCTTCTTGACGGCGAAGAGCTGCGCACAGTGGCAACCGATGGTCATCGCCTGGCCTACTCGAGCATGGCTCTATCCGAGGCCCCGGAAGGTCCGGATCAGGAGCGCGGGCTACGCCATGAATTGATCCTGCCTCGCAAGACAGTGATCGAACTCAGTCGCCTCCTGTCTGACAACGAGGACCCTTTGACGGTCGAGATATTGCCGACTCAAGTCCGCTTCCGCTTCGGTCAGATTCATCTGGTGTCCAAGCTGATCGACGGGAGATTCCCGGACTACCAGAGGGTCATTCCGGCAACACTGAAGAACATTGTTACCGTGGACCGCAGCACACTTCTGCAGTCGATGATCAGGGCTGCCATTTTGACCAACGAAAAGTTCCGTGGTGTTCGCCTGGTACTTTCAGACGGCAGCTTGAAGATCATGGTCGCGAATGCCGAGCAGGAAGAAGCCCAGGAAGAAATCGAGGTTGATTACAACGGTGATCCCCTTGATGTCGGTTTCAACGTCTCGTATCTGCTCGATGTCCTGAATAACACGTCTGAGGAAAAGATCGCCTGGGGCTTCAATGACGCCAATTCAAGTGCATTGTTGACCATTCCAGGAAACGACCGATTCAAATATGTGGTCATGCCAATGCGTATTTGACTGGATGTTCAACAGCGCACGATGTTGCAATAGCGGTTCAACAGGAAAGAGATACTGGATTCACGATGACTGAAGAAAACGAGCAGTTTGCCTACGATGAATCAAGCATACAACAGCTTGAGGGCCTGGAGGCGGTGCGCAAGCGTCCCGGAATGTATATCGGGGATACTTCCGACGGGACCGGTTTGCATCATATGGTTTTCGAAGTCGTCGATAATGCCATTGATGAGGCTCTGGCCGGCCATTGTGACGATATTGTCATCACCATTCACGCGGATAATTCGATCTCGGTAAGCGACAATGGTCGCGGCATTCCGACCGGTGTCAAGTTTGACGACAAGCATGAACCGAAGCGCTCAGCGGCGGAGATCGTGATGTGCGTTCTGCACGCGGGTGGCAAGTTCAACCAGAACTCTTACAAGGTGTCCGGTGGCCTGCACGGAGTCGGCGTGTCGTGTGTGAATGCCCTTTCCCGGTGGTTGCGCCTGACCATCCGGCGTGAGCAGAAGAAGCATTTTGTAGAATTCAATCGGGGGGTTGTTGTCGATCGACTGATCGAAGTCCAGAGGGGCGTTGAGGTATCTCCGCTCAAGGTAGTCGGCGATACCGAAAAGCGCGGAACCGAGCTTCATTTCATGGCCGACGAAGAAATCTTTGGCCAGGTCGAGTTCCATTACGAAATCATTGCCAAACGGTTGCGCGAACTCTCATTTCTCAATAACGGTGTCAAGATTCGTCTCAACGATCAGCGTACTGGCAAGGAAGAGAATTTCGCTTTCCTGGGTGGGGTCAAGGGTTTCGTCGAGTACATCAATCGTACGAAATCGATTCTGCACCCCAATATCTTCTGCGCCAGCGGTGATTCCGTTAACGGCAACGGGGTGATCAGTGTCGAAGTGGCAATGCAGTGGAACGACAGCTACGCGGAACAGGTGCTGTGTTTTACCAATAACATTCCGCAAGCCGACGGCGGGACGCACATGACCGGCTTGCGTGCAGCCATGACACGGGTCATCAATCGATACATCGAAGAACACGAGATTGCCAAGAAGGCCAAGGTCGACATCAGCGGTGATGACATGCGCGAAGGTCTGGCCTGTGTGCTGTCCGTGAAAATGCCGGATCCCAAGTTTGCTTCGCAGACGAAAATGAAGCTGGTTTCCTCTGAAGCACGTCCGGCGGTCGAGGAGATCGTGGCGGCAAAACTCACGGAGTTCCTGCAGGAACGCCCAATCGATGCCAAAGTGATCACCGGCAAGATTGTCGAAGCGGCGCGTGCGCGCGACGCGGCGCGCAAGGCCAGGGAAATGACGCGTCGCAAGGGCTTGCTAGACGGGGTTGGTCTGCCCGGTAAGCTGGCGGATTGCCAGGAGAAGGACCCGGCTCTGTGCGAGCTTTATCTGGTTGAGGGAGATTCTGCCGGCGGTTCCGCCAAACAAGGTCGTGATCGCAAGTTCCAGGCGATTCTGCCGCTCAAGGGAAAGATCCTGAATGTCGAGAAAGCGCGTTTTGACAAGCTGATTTCGTCGCAGGAGATTGTCACCCTGATCACTGCGCTGGGCACGGGTATTGGCAAGGACGAATATAAGCCCGAGAAGTTACGCTATCACCGATTGATTATCATGACCGATGCCGACGTTGATGGGGCGCATATTCGGACGTTGTTGCTCACCTTTTTCTATCGGCAAATGCGGGAGCTCGTCGAAGGTGGGCATATCTACATTGCACAGCCACCACTTTACAAGATCAAACACGGAAAGACCGAGCGTTACATCAAGGACGACACGGCACTGAAGCAGTTCTTGTTGACTCTGGCACTCGAAGGCTCGGTCCTGACGTCACGGCCGGATGCTCCGGAGATTACAGGTACTGCACTGGAAGAGTTGGCGAAAGAATACCTGCTGGCTGAAGCAGTCATTAACCGTCTTTCTCACCTGATCAACCCGGAAGTGCTACATGCACTGATCGATGGCAACCTCAAGGTCGACCTGAGCGACGAGTCATCGGCAGTGGACAGCGCCAATGCCTTGATGAAGGCCGTGGGCAGCAAGTTGGGAATCAATATCATCGCTCGTTATGATACCGCCCACGAACGCTGGCAACTGCGTTTAGAGAAAATCCTGCATGGCAATCTCAAGCTGGGTGTGATTGATGAGGACTTGTTGGTCAGTGGTGATTATGCCCAACTCCGCAAGACAGCCGACATTCTGGCAGGTCTCTTCGGTCCTGGGGCTTTTGTCGTCCGTGGCGACAAGAAGAAAGCCGTGAACAGTTTTGCAGAAACCATGCAGTGGTTGCTCAGCGAAGTCGAGCGAAGCGTGACCAAACAGCGTTATAAAGGCCTCGGCGAAATGAATCCCGCGCAACTCTGGGAAACGACCATGGATCCGAAGGTACGTCGTTTGCTCAAGGTGCAGATCGAAGATGCCATTGGTGCCGACGAAATATTCAGTACCCTCATGGGTGAGCTTGTGGAGCCACGTCGTAGTTTCATTGAAACGAATGCCTTGGCAGCACGCAATATCGACGTTTGACCTGCGACTCCTGGCATGGCGCACACCCGCATGGCCTCCCGCCGATAGTCATGAGCGGTAGCGGTTGATGGCGTCGCGTGTGTTCTGTGCGACAGTCCGGGCGATCTCGGCATATTCCTCGCCAGTACCTGCGTAGAGGACGGCTCGCGAGGAATTGATCATCAAGCCACCGCTGGCAGTGCAGCCGGCACTTACCGTCGCTTCGATATCGCCGCCCTGTGCGCCGATGCCGGGAACGAGCAGCGGCATGTCGCGCGTCAGGTCGCGAACGCGGGCAAGTTCTTCGGGAAAGGTAGCGCCGACCACCAGCGCGCACTGACCGTTGCTATTCCAGATGGTGCTCACCAGTCGCGCGACGCGTTCGTAGAGTTTTTCACCACCGACGTCTAGCAACTGGAGATCGCTACCGCCCGGATTCGAGGTGCGACAAAGCAGAATCACACCTTTTTCAGGATATGCCAGGTACGGATCAACCGAGTCCCGTCCCATGTACGGATTTACCGTGACCGCGTCAGCCTTGAAGCGTTCAAAAGCTTCGACCGCGTACTGCTCGGCGGTACTACCGATGTCGCCGCGCTTGGCATCAAGGATCACCGGCGTTGCCGGATGTTTCGTGTGAATATGGCAAATCAGTGCTTCGAGCTGGTCCTCAGCGCGGTGCGCGGCGAAATAGGCAATCTGTGGCTTGAAGCAACAGACGAGATCGGCTGTTGCGTCGACGATCGACCGGCAGAATTCAAAGATGGCCTCTGGTTTGCCCTTCAGGTGGCTTGGGAAACGCGCCGGGTCCGGGTCGAGGCCGACACACAGCAGACTGTTACGGTCGTTCCAAGCTGCATTGAGTTGAGCGATAAAGTTCATGAGAGTCGGCCTGTTCGGGGTGGTGATATGGGAAGTATACCGGTCCCCGGATTGACTTGTTGGAAGGGGCTCAGGTGTCATCGGTCTGTCGGCTATTCGCGGACCGAGTGGCTTCGTTACTGGCATCGAGCGCGCGCAACACCCATTCTTCAGGCCAAAGTCGATAGATTGGGCAGAAGTACGCGTCGGCTTTGCACAAGTGGGTAAACTTCAGGTTTTTGAGCTGGAACGCCAAGTGAACATACTGGAGCATGATGACTACCTGGCAATGCGCGCCGGCGCGACCGTTCTTGAAGCGGACAGTTTCGGCGAAAAGGTATTACGTCTGACTGACGGTACCGTGCTGAAACTTTTCCGTCGCAAGCGCTTGTTCTCGTCGGCGGCCTGGTATCCGTATGCACAACGTTTTGCTGACAACGCTGCGGCTCTCGATAGACTAGGCATTCCGGTACCGCAGATCATTGACGTCGTGCGAATTCCTTCCCTTGCCCGCGACGCGGTGCACTACCATCCACTGGGCGGGAGGACGCTACGCGAGATTTGTCGGGGGGGGATCGAAAAGGATCAGGAAACGGAGCTCCGAGCTGCCTTTACGCGTTTTGTGATCCATCTGCACGATTGCGGGGTGTACTTCCGCTCGTTACACTTGGGTAACGTCGTTTACATGCCTGATCACCAACTTGGTCTGATCGACATCGCGGATGTCCGGATCCGCGCCAGTGGGCTCAGCAAATACCAGCGGGCACGAAATCTCCGCCGTTTGCTGGGGATTGTCGGCGAATGCCATTGGGTAGAGGTCTCGGCAATAATTGAAGGCAAAGGTGACGGCACCATCGGCTGAATCCCAGCTCCGCGATTCGAACCGCATAGATCGCGTGGAAGGCTCGAATTTGCTGGCCTTCCGGGATGGGCGAGTGGTTGCGCCGAACCGGTACCCGCACGGGGCTGCACGGGCTGGGTCGGATCAACCGGCGAGCGGTGGCGACGCGCATTCGATAGCTCGGCATTCAGGCGCACACGCTGGACGGGGACGCCTCGCAGATCGTGGCCGAGAAGGAGGCCGC
This sequence comes from Pseudomonadota bacterium, assembly GCA_029780075.1. Taxonomy (GTDB): domain Bacteria; phylum Pseudomonadota; class Gammaproteobacteria; order Burkholderiales; family Rhodocyclaceae; genus Accumulibacter. Next base: position 7,037 of record JAKOZI010000144.1, on the reverse strand, counting down.
ACACGTCACGTACAAAGGAGAACAAGGCTAGATGCCGATGATCGGTCACCTGGCCGAAGCGGGTGTCGTGATCTACAACGAGTTCCGGGAAGGGAACATCGCCCCGGCGACGCAGAACCTCGAATTCATCCAGGCGTGCGAAGCGCGCTTGCCCAAGGGACACCGCATTGCCCACGTTCGCCTCGACTCCGCCGGCTACCAGGCCGACGTGTTCAATGACTGCGAAGACACCGGCAAAACCTTCGCCATCGGCGGACGGCTGGATGCCCCGACCCTGCAGGCCATTGCCCAGATTCCCGAAGCCTCCTGGAAGAGGTATGCCGACTGCGCCGTCGCCGAAACCGTGCTCAGCATGAACGACACCCGGAAGTCGTTCCGGTTGATCGTTGTGAAGTACCCACGCCAGGTTGAACTGTTCGACGATGCGCCAAAGTACCATGTGATTGCCAGCAACCGGGTCGAATCGGCTGCCGACACCCTGATCTGGTATCGGCAGCGCGGCGAGGTATCCGAGAACGGCATCAAGGAACTGAAGATTGGCTTTGGCATGGCGCGCATGCCTTGCGGGCAGTTTGCCGCCAATGTCGCCTTCTTCCGTATTGGCGTCATCGCGCATAATCTCTTCGTCCTTTTCAAGCATTCCGCTCTCGGCGAGGGTTGGCAGCGCCATCCAGTCGCCACCGTGCGCTGGCGCCTGTTTCACCTGCCGGGCAAGCTCGTGCGGCATGCTGGTGCCTGAGTTTTGAAGATCGCCCGCGAGAACCTCGACCTGTTCCACCGTATCCGTGCCCACAGCTTCGCTTGCGCTATGGCGAATCCCAGCCTGTAGTTCCTCGCTTCCTCCACGGCGGTCATGAGGCCCGTTGCGGAGAGGCACGGGGTGGTCCTGTTCGTCCCGAACGACTGCTTTTATGCAAGAGGGATCTCGCCAGCACGTTTGATGACCCCCGACGGCGTTCGCCGTAGTTTCGCGCCTTCCTGCGCGCTCGTTCGGGCGTCTCCGGAGGCTCCCGATCCGCTGAAGCTGGGGCGGCCCAAGGGCAATCGCGGAATTTTGGTGAATCCTTTCGCTTTACAAGCGTCTACCGTAATCCTATAATCCATTCTTCTTTCGAGGGGGTATAGCTCAGCTGGGAGAGCGCTTGCATGGCATGCAAGAGGTCCGCGGTTCGATCCCGCGTACCTCCACCAGCAAGTCGAAAGAAGATTCTTTCCGGGTCCCCATCGTCTAGAGGCCCAGGACACTACCCTTTCACGGTAGGTACCGGGGTTCGAATCCCCGTGGGGACGCCACCAGTTTCCCGCTTTCAACGAGCGGGCTGATGTAGTGAGTGGTACAGCACCGCATCGAAGGTTTCTGGTGATAATTCAAACCGATCGATCAATTGATGGATCGCGTTACGTAACCCGTCCGGGTTGTCGTTCAAGTCTTTCAGGATGGTTCCAGGCAGTCTGCGCACCGTCTCTGGCGTGCTGTCTGCACACACCTTCATTGTCGCCCTTTCCGATACCATCGACGCCAGCCTGACCTCAATGTCGTCATGCTCTTTCTCCAGCCACTCGATTTGCTGCAGCAATGCCAACTGTGCCGTGGTCTCGATCAACAGGTCAGCCAGTTTGACTCCACCCGACCGCGGCGCCCTGCGGCCGCACCGATGCATCCAACTGGCAACTGTGGTTGGTGTTTTTCCTGCACTCGCTGGCCAAGCAAGCGCGCAGGCTAGAGAAAAAGGTCGAGCGCGAAATGATCGTATTTGGCTACCTTGGCAGACGGCGGGGCGTTTGGTACGTGCTTCGCTGAATTTGGCTGCGGCTCAGCAGCATCTGTGCCAACAAACTCAACCATGACATACATGTTTTTCTGGAAATCCTGAAGGCCTGAAAATCTCTGTAGAAATCCGTGGGGAAAGGGCTGACAAAATGTGCACAAAGTATGTATCAAGCGCTTGTGCATAAGTTGTCAGTTTTCGCCCACAGCTTCATACCGATCATCTTCACTCGCTAAAATGATGATCAATATATTGAATAAATTACATAATTTATAGTTATCAACAGATTTGTTCTTTGCTTTGTTTTTGTAGACTTTGTATATAGAGTTAATCAGATCAAGGGGACAGAGACCTGGGCCTGAGAAAACATCAGTATTCTTTTGGCACGATGGAGCAGCCGCCAGATAGGCGAAGTCCCCGCGGTTCGCCAAGGCCTGGAATCCACCACGGTCATGATCGAGCAGTTGCGCAAGAACGTCATGGCTGTCGTGCATCGCCTGGAACGTATCGGCACCCTGATTCCCGCCGGCCGTGATGGACGCGGCGCGACCTGGGTCAGGCGACTGACGCCTTCACACTACCAGGCTTTCCCCCAACCGGTGGTTGCCCTGCCAATACCCGCACCTATCACGACTCATCAGAGCCAGGGCGCACTGGCCGAGGATATCCCGGAAGATCTCGTCGTTGCTACAGCGCCGGGTGACCAGGCGATTGGCTGGGATGAGGCAGCCCGCCGGCACAATCCGCTGCGTGTCGTAGCCAGCGCGCACTTCCTGATCTCGTACGTACTCGGGCTCGCGAGCCGGCGACTGCCGGCGGACTGGAAAGCGCGCTACGGCGTACGGCCGCTGTTGCTGGAGATCTTCGTCGATCCGACGCGCTTTCTCGGCCACTGCTACTGCGCGGCCAACTGGATGGAGGTCGGAATCAACTCGGGGCGCCGTGATGGGGTACCCAAACACATTTTCCTGTTCCCGCTGGACGGCGAGTGACGCGAGCGACGATTGTCCGAGAAACCCCGCGACGGCCTGCGCACCTCCCTCCGTTCTCCAGCGATCAACTGGGCGGAAGAAGAGTTTGCCACGGTTCGCTGGTACGATGAGCGCCTCAAACGACGTCTCGTTTCCCTTGCGCTCGACTTCTTCCATCGCCTGCAGGCGAATGTGCCCGAGGCCTGCGCTTCACGAACCTGAACGCTGGCCGCGTATCGCTTTTTCAGCAATCGCCAGGTGAATTTGCAAGCCATTCTGTTCCCGCGTATCGATGGGGCCACCGAGCCAAGACCTCGGTGGCCCCCGATGAGCTGCCCAGCATGGCCCAAGCGATCCGTATGCTCGGGATGGGAGGCCACCTCGGACGCTGTCCCGACGGCCCGCCCGTCACCCAGCTGCTCTGGCGTGGCCTCCAGTATCTGGACGTCGCCGTCCAGATATACATCGCTTCACCCGTTCACCCCCCGTTCGAATCTGGAGCTCCTACCCCGAGGGATATCTGTCGCTCCCCCAGACGCCTTGACTTGAGTGCAGACGAAGACAAGGGGGTAGGGACCAGCCCCAGGGGGTAGGGGTGGCTGCTACAAAATGCCGAAAACATCAGTATTGTTGCGCTCTTTGGCGCAGCGCCCTATGATGCTCTACGTTTGCTGTGCGGAACTTGGACGCGTACGTCAGCCCGGAAAGAGGGGAACAGTTCGTCTCGCGGTTGAGACGCCAACAGGATGCGGCTTTGGAGCAGAAGGGCAGACGGCTGTGTATTGGCGAGCACGAGCGGCCGTTGGTGTTGCGGAGGGTTTTTGCAGCCTTTTCTAGACTTCGTCAGCAAGTTCTCTGCGGTTGACCACGAACCGCGTCTGCGACAAACTTCTCAAGTGCTCATGCGATCCCAATGTTAGACTTGCCTAAGCATTGAGCCTGCTCAACAGGAAGTGAGGTCCAATGCACGTATCGGTCGCCGAAGGGGTTGTCGGAAAGCCAGCAAGAGAAGCCGCAAGTACGGTATCGGCATGCCCAGTGACCCGCACATTTCTTCCTGTTTCAAAGAAGTTATTTTTTGGCATTCTTGTCAACTATTTTGACTGTCAGTCGCTATTGAGATCTGAGAAGTGGGGAATTTTCCGGTAGTGTCACCCTGGCTTCCTTGGTAGGCAAGGTGCAGTCAACCATGTCGAAGGGTCATAATGAAAACATTTCGTCTCTCGTTGATCGCCTTGTCGCTGTTTCCCCTGCCCGGTATTGGTGATGATCTTGGTGCCGAGGTACAGACGAGTGCTGCACCTAAAACTCCGGCTATCAAGACGATTACCAACTTCACGCAATCCTTGCGCTGCATGGACGAGTTGTTTTACGCCTACGGGAAGCAAGGCATTGCCATAACTTCGGCGGGAATTCCTGACGAGACTGGCAAGGTAAAGACCGGGACCAAGGAGATGTTGATTACCGCCGTATCGAAGATGACAGTGAAAAGCAACGCTTTTGATTTTATCGACTTTCATTCGGCGGCCGACGATTTGTCAGCCCTTTTTGCCGCCCGTGGCGAGCAAAATCGCACCATGCCCGATTACTACATTCGCGGCTCGATTACCCAGATGGACGACAATACTGTCCGCAAGAACAAGGGGATCGGGTTCTCGTTGCCATTTCTGGACCTTGGAGCATCGAAGGACGATGGCTATGACCTGCTGAGTATGGATATCAGCATTGGGGATGCGGCGACTCGAAAGATCATTCCGGTTACCAGCACCTCGAACACCCTGGTCCTCAGCAAGGGTGGCGTCGCCGGTGAAGGTGGCGGAAAGATTGGCAAGCTTGGCCTGAGTTTCAACATTGATATCAGTCGTAGCGAAGGCGTTGGCGCGGCGACTCGCACCCTTGTTGAGTTGGGGCTGATCGAAGCCCTCGGCAAATTCACACAAGTCCCGTACTGGAAATGTCTGGATACCGACCTCACCAACCCGTTGATCCGTGAACAGGCGCGGGAGTGGTACGACAATGCCAAGGAGAACGACCGCGTCCTGTTCGTGCAACGCAAGCTTGCGGGCATGGGTCGTTATGCCGGTCCTCTCAATGGAATCCCCAGTGCCGCGCTGAAGGCGTCGGTCGCCGAGTATCAGGCGGCTACCGGCCTGGTCGCCGATGGGGTCATCAATTTTGACCTTTACGCAAGCCTGCTTGACGATCTGCAAAACCAGATTGCTGCGCTCCCTGCCGCTGGAGGACCGAAATCGAATTATGTGCCCGGGGTAAGCCCGGCGGCGCCTCGGCCGCCTGCTGCGACTCAGGTCGTCGCCAGCCCGGCGGCTGGTCCGTCGGGTGCCCCGAATCCCATCTTCCGGATGAAGCTCGACACCGACCGAGGGAGCAAGCCATCGTATAGAGTTGGCGAATTCCTCAACATGACCTTATCGATGAATGCACAGGGTACGGCATATTGCTACTACCAGGACGTCTCGACGACCACCGCCAGAATTTTTCCGAATCAGTTTCGATCCGATTCGTCGGTTCCGGCAGGGGCGGGTGTCAGACTGCCTTCGGGTGGGTTCAAGATCCGTTTCGACAAACCGGGCCCAGAGCGTGTAGCGTGTATCGGTTCTGATCGTGAGTTGATCGTGCCGAGCGCCCTGCGCGGGGCGCGTGATCTTTCCCCGTTGCCGGTCAGGTCGGTAGACGATGTTGTCGGACAGTTCAAGCAGAACAATCCTACTGCCGTTACCAGTATGGTTGATATTACGGTCACACCGCAGTGAGTGAAATTCCCACCGGACCCATTCAATGAAGACAAATTCAACACGGCTGTCTTGGCTGTTTGCGGCGGGGGCTGTTGCATGTTTGCTTGTTTCTTATGGGCGTCTGGCTGCGGGAGAGATCATCGTGGGCCCTGGGTCGAATACTGCTTCGAGTGGTGTTGCAGGCGCGAGCAGTGCCGCACAGTCGGCGAGGGAAAACCGTCAGCGCGCCACTGTGAGCCGGATCGAAGACGGATCCAGTCCGAATATCGTCATCATTGATGGAGCAAATGCTTGGACGGGCACTGCTTCTCCAGCAGCCAGCAGTGCCTCTTACGACCGAATGCGGGCGAATGCTAACCGCTTGAATGGGGATGAGGTATCCGCAACGAACCAGGTTATTGTGGTGCCAGTCCCGGGAACGGCGGTACGTCAACCTTATACCCCGGCTGGTCAGTCTGCGCAAGAAAACCGTCAGCGTGCCATTATCTACAGAGAGCGCAGTGAATAAGCGTTTTTTTTCTTATGGGGCACGGCAGGTTATTAGAAGATGAGGGAACGAATTCCGGCGCCTGGCACCCGCACCTTGTGAGGAGTTAGAAATGCGATTTTCTCTTGCAGCAGCTCTGATGTTCTTCTCCATGGTGGCTGGAGCACAGGTGTCTATTGATCTTTCGGGAGTTGGTGTGAAGGCAGGTGCTGGGTCCAAGAATACGGTTGCCAACGAACAAGGATCTATTGATCCGGATGCTGACATTGAAGGCGTCGTCGTCATCAACGATCAACTCTATATTGATGGCCACAAGATTTCTCGAGGCGTTACCGAGTACGTGTCGAAGAAGACCCGGAAGGCCTATTCTATCCGGTGGGGAAAAAAGGGTGAGGGCGTGACAGTCACGGAGAAGAACTGATTGGAGTCCCTTGGACAGTCTTTGGCGAAGTTGGAGAAACCCGTGCGCTTGCCTCAATTCGTAAAATCGGTGTGGTTGTTGATTGGCTTGATCGTCACCTTGCTGGAGAGCGGGTATCTTCATGCCTACGAGGTCAAGGATGGCGACCTGAAGACGATCTTCTATGCAAAGTCCGATGTGCCGGTAGCTTGGCGTTATACGCCAAACAGCGAAATCTGGATTCTGGACATGCCTGGCCTGGAGTTGTTGGGCCGGACGTTCAACCGGGTGACGCAACTCAAGGAACAGCAATACACCGAGCCCTACCCCCGGGTGCTGACCTCGGAGGAGCTAGCAAAATACATCGTTGCAGCAAACAGGACCTTTGCAAGTTTTGCTGCTGGACACGACTTGCGAGTCTCCGACCTGGTGCAGTTCTTCAACCTGGCAGATCGGGACAAGGTCGAACTTTTTCCTGAAGAGTACGCACTTCGGGACTTTCTCAACGAGCAGGGCCTGACCAATGAGTGGCGTGGATTCTACCAGTCGCAAAAGCCCCAGACGGTGATCCTTTCGATTCCGCAGGTTCAGGATAGGCGAGCGAATGAGCCCGGGGTGACCAGCAATGCCCGTTACGCGATTCTCCTGCACGAACTT
>JAKOZI010000133.1 GCA_029780075.1 Pseudomonadota bacterium | reverse complement strand
CTACACCAGCCAAGAATTCGCCGACTTCTGCCGTGAACACCATGTGACCCGTTCCCTGGGTAAAACCGGGATCTGCTACGACAACGCCGTCAGTGAATCCTACTTCGCCACCTACAAGAAAGAACTGATCCACACCCGCCCCTGGGCCACTATCCAAGAACTCACCGACCACACCCGAGACTGGGTCACCAACTACTACAACACGATCCGGAGGCACTCCACCCTAGGATACTTGACAATCAGAGAATACGAACTAGGATACAAACACATCAACGACCTGGCCCTCTAAAACCAGTGTCCTCAAAACCCAAATCACTCCAGGGCTACTGGCACAGGGACATCAAGACGTTCGAGTGGCTGGCCCCCGTGCTGCACCAACGAGAGTGCCTCGCACCCAAACTCAAGCGGACCCTCCTTCAGCCCCAGCACACCCTTGACGCGTGCCTCGCGCACACCTTCTACCCCAAAGCGACTGAGAAGATCGAGAGGTGGGCGGACCCGTGAGCATCACTGTGGAAGTTCACCGAGCCGCGTCCCGTCCGCCGTCGCCGCGCCTCCGCCCAACTCAGGCCGGTACTGCGCTGCAGGAGTCCGACAGACCCGTTCCAGGCGTGACCGCGACAAAGAAGGGGTCCGTCCGATTAACGGTGTAACTGGCATTTTGATTTAGAGGTTCTCCGCGGCCGGCATGCGGTCGGCGAAGGTGATGGCGACGGAGTTGATTGACGGCGATGCCCATTCTCTTCGGAGTCATTACGACGCCTGCTGCATGGGCTGCGCCGCTGTCTTCAAGCCGTAGGTCATACGCTTGTCGAATGTACCCGCCACCAGTCGGGCCGGACCTGACGGCCGAGCAGTGTCAGGAGCTTGACGACACGTTCTTGTCGTCTGATCCGTACGGGTACTTCAGCGCTCGGATAGCCATGATGCTGCAGTGGGCAGAGTCGGACGCCGACAGCGATCGGCATTCCCTGGACGCGTGCGATGGTGAAGAGCAGCACGCGACTGAGCCCCGTGGGCGGTTCGCCCGCCTCCTTGGTCGGCCTATGGGATTCATACATGAGACCTCGCCGAGGTCCATTGCCACACAGGTCGCCACGGATTCGTACGCCCTGCGGCATCATGCGGCTGAGTCGCTTGTGCGGTTGACGGCGGCACTCTCGCAACGGACGCACGTTGCCGAATCGTGCGTTTGGGAAGCCCTGTCGGCTGGACCAAACCAACTCGATCAGGTCGTGAGCCAGATCCGCGAGTCCTTCTCGTCGGCGGAGGGACCGATGCAGTTTGCCCGTCTGGTTCTCCGCGAGCAGGACTTGCAAGGCGGAATGACTGAGCATCTTGCCTCGGCGTCCAACGTGTTCGCCGACTGGCTCGAGTTCGGTATCGACCTACTCGTGGGACATGAGCTCCAACTCAACGCTGCTCACAACAAGGTAAAGCACGGTCTCTCAGTCCGTGCTCGTGATGACCTCAAAGTCTCATTCGTCACCACTCCGCCCAGCGCAGATGGGACAATCCCGGTTGGTGCGCTGACCGGCCCGGACACCGTGGATATCTTCGACCGCCCCGTTATTGAGGTTCTCGCACAGGCGCCAAAGGTGGACGGGCATCGACAAGGACTGGAACTGACGCAGTTGCGGGTGGATGCCCATGTCGTTCTCGCCGAGGCATACATGATCGCCTGGACCCACGGGGCGATGTTCCATGTGGCGGCCACGAAACACTTCGAAGGACGCACAGAGCTCCCCGACTATCTGGCCGCTCCCGCTCACCCAGGTTACCCAGTGGGCGGCCCGCGCCCTCACCATGTTTCAGCCAAGGCGCCGGTCGGGATGAGGTTCCCTCTCACCACCCCTCCCGGCGGCGGGCCTACGCGGCGTCCTCCGGGAATCGCATTTCGAGACTCGTTCATACCGCTCATATTCACTGGCTCTGCCGTGCGCAACCTTCGCGTTGTTGCGGACGAGCCACCGGAGCAGGCGTAGATGCGCGCGCCAAAGAACGAGGCTACGGGAACCTCGGGTGAGTCTGAGGTCGTTGCGCAGTTCGAGCGCTTGGGCTGGGGTGGGGTAATTGATAGCCGGCACGACACAGGCACCGATCTGTATCTGCGGCCGCGAGATGCTCGCCGGTACGAACTCGGCGCCGTGATGGGTGCCCAGGTCAAGACCGGACCGTCATACTTCACCTCCCCACAGAAGGACGCCGATGGCACGATTACTGGGTGGTGGTTTGCCGAGGACGACCGTGAACATTTCGACTACTGGCTGCGCCACGCCCTGCCCCACGTCGTGATCCTACGCGATCAAGACAGAAACATCTCGTTCTGGGTTCACGTCACCCCTGAGCGAGTTGTCTCGACCGGCAAGGGCGCCAAGATTCTTGTCCCGGCCTCCCAAACCATCGACGCCGACCACAACGAAGCGCTCTCCGACGTCGCGCTGACGCAGGTTCCGGCTCCGACCTGGGTCGGCACTGCGTGGACCGGCGCGGTGCATCTTGCACCGGTCGACGAAGTTCGGCATGCCCTCATCACTCCCCGGCTCATAGCACCACACCCGAACCTGGCACCAGATTCGATCTCCGGCCTCGAAGCCCTCGCCATGCAAGCGCTCTTCCGGGACGACCTTGAACGGATTCTGGAACCGGTGAGCCTTCCTGCGCTCGCAGGGAAGAATGACGCGGAGCGGAAGGGGCTGTCACTCGACGATGCACGTGAGTCCCATGACTGGTGTTGGCGCGCCACTGCCGCCCTTCATCTCCGGCACTACCAAGGGGAACCCGCTGACCTGCTCCAGCTTGTCGACCTAACTTCGACGCCGAGTGAGCGCTCCGCGGCATCCGTGCTCTGCTGCATCTATCACTTCGACGAGAACGATCCCGATACTGCGCTTCAGGTGCTGCAGGACGCCCTGGCACATGACGACTACTCCTCAGTGGATCACGCATGGCTAGAAGCTCAACGAGCACGGGCGCTACTGGAGGTCGGACAACACGAGGAGGCTTTCGACCTCGCGATGAAGACCCAGCGCATCCATCGAGAGGCACCATCAGACGTCACGGCTGCGGCCATCGCGGGCGCGTGTGCGCTGACGTCGTTCAGGGCCAGCGGCTGGATGCAGGGCGACATCGCCAACATGATCCAGCGCAGCGACAACCCGGCGTCGTGGTGGAGAACCCAGGTGAAGTCCGCCGGGCTGGCCGCTCATCTCTCTGAGGAGTTCCGGGCCTGGAGCGAAGATGCGTCGATTCGGATCGGAGGCTCGGACACTGCCCACAAGCGCCTGCTTTCCGCGGCGTTGCTGGCCTCGTGCGCTGGTGATCATGACGGGTGGCGTGGCGCAACGGGCGCTCTCGCGGAGCACTTCCTTGTCACCACCAGCCCCACGGATGATCCCGAGAGGAATTGTCAAGACCTGTGGATCGCGTGTCATGAGGCGAGTTGGTCGCCTTCTTGGTGGTCGTCGTCTCGTTCGACCAGCACGCCCTTGTCGAAGGTCGCGCCGGCTCTGACGAGGGCGACCAGGTGGGGCGCGTTGACCGCTCGCCAGCGGCGTTGCGCGGACTGGATGAGCTTGAACGCCATGGCGATTCCGGCGGCTCGGGTGCCGGGGCCCTTGGTGATCCGTTGGCGCAGCCGGACTGTGGCGAAGGTGGACTCGATCGGGTTGGTGGTGCGTAGGTGGATC
>JAKOZI010000125.1 GCA_029780075.1 Pseudomonadota bacterium | reverse complement strand
ATCCGGTGCTGCTGAAGCCGGCCACCGACAAGCGCGCGCAGGTGATCATCCACGGCCAGGCGCTGCGCGACCTCGACGCGCTCGACTATCACGCCTACAAGCCGCTGGCGATGGCCGCCGTGCTCGAATCGTGGCAACGCCTCTGCGCGCAGTACGCGTGTCTGCTCGTCGAAGGGGCCGGCAGCCCGGCAGAGATCAATCTGCGCGACCGCGACATCGCCAACATGGGTTTTGCCGAGGCCGTCGATTGCCCGGTGATCCTGATCGCCGACATCGATCGCGGCGGCGTCTTCGCGCATTTCTGCGGCACGCTCGATCTGTTGTCGGCCTCCGAGCAGGCGCGCGTCAAGGGTTTCGTGATCAACCGCTTTCGTGGCGACATCGGGCTGCTCGAGAGTGGCCTCTCCTGGCTCGAAGAACGCACCGGCAAACCGGTTCTCGGCGTGCTGCCGTATCTGCATGGCCTCTACCTCGATGCCGAGGATGCCCTGCCACGGCAGATCGAAAACAAGGCGGCGGCCGTTCTGCGCGTGGTGTCGCCGGTCTATCCGCGGATCGCCAATCACAACGATCTCGACCCCTTGCGCTTCCACCCCGAAGTCGATTTTCGTTTCGTCGGCCCAAACGACCCGCCACCCGCCTGCGATCTGATCGTGCTGCCGGGCTCGAAAGCGGTACAGGCCGACCTCGCGTGGTTACGCGCCCAGGGCTGGGAGGAAGCCATCCGTCGCCACCTGCGCTACGGCGGCAAGCTGATCGGCATCTGCGGCGGCCTGCAGATGCTCGGCCGCGCGCTGCACGATCCGCTCGGACTCGAAGGGGTCGCGGGCAGCATGCCCGGCCTCGGCTGGCTCGACTACGAAACACAACTGGCCGCGGAAAAGACGCTGGAGAATGTCAGCGGCGAATTACTGCTGCCCGGATCGCCAGCGGTCAGCGGCTACACCATCCACATGGGCGTCACGCGCGGCGCGGCGCTGGCCAGTCCGGCGGCAATCCTCGCCGGCCAGCCCGATGGCGCCGTGTCCGACGACGGGCAGATTCTGGCCACCTACTGCCACGGCCTGTTCGATGCACCGCCGGCGCTGACCGCACTGCTCACCTGGGCCGGCCACCGTCCGACACAGGACTTCGATCCGCGCCAGCGCCGGGAAAACGACATCGACCGCCTGGCCGACGCTGTCGAGCAACACCTGAACCTGCACCTCCTCGCCGAGTGGCTGCCGGCGCGGGCGATTCGCCGGTGAATCCTCGCGGTCGCCGCCCTGATAGCCGGATTTTTCCGATTGCCGCAGCGTCGTAATTGCCATCAGGCCGAGTTCGGCCGTGCAACCGTCGGGTGGCTTGTCGAAACCCTTATTGACCGCCGCCGGCAGCGCCGGAGATACTCTCGGGTCTGCCGGCACGGGTTACACGCTTGCCCCCGGCATCGCCGCAGCAGGGTTTTCAGGCCATCGCCGTCTGGCGGTGCCGACGCTGCCTCGTTTGCACAACCTCACGGAGGAGAACGGCCATGCAAGCACGCCGCCCTGTCCAAGCCGCCAGCACACTCTGCGCCTGCCTGCTGGCGCTCGCACCCGCCGCCGCACTGGCCGTGACTCCCGCGCCGGCAGCGACGCGACTTGCCCTGGTCATCGGCAACGCGGCCTACCGGGTGGCGCCGCTCGACAATCCCGTGGGGGATGCCCGGGCGATCGCCGAGCGTCTGCGCGAGGCGGGTTTCCTCGTGACGCTCAAACTGGATGCGCCGCGGCGCGAGTTGCAGGAGGCGATCCGCGGCTTCGGCGATGCGCTGTCCGAGGACAGCCGCGCCGTCGGCGTCTTCTATTACGCCGGCCACGGCGTCCAGCTCAACTGGCGCAACTTCATGTTGCCGGTGGACGCGCACATTCATCGGCCGGCGGACATCGCGGCACAGGGTGTCGACGTCGGCCTGTTGCTGGAGAGTCTCGGCCGCGCGCGCAATCCGCTCAACCTGGTGATCCTCGACGCCTGCCGCGACAACCCCTTCGGCAGCGATTTCCGCAGCAGCGAGCGCGGCCTTTCGCAACTCGACGCGCCACCCGGCACCCTGCTCGCCTACGCCACGGCGCCGGGCAATACCGCCGGCGACGGCACCGGCGCGCATGGGCTATATACCGGGCACCTGCTCAAGGAAATGCAGGTGCCCGGCGCGGCCGTCGAGGATGTCTTCAAGCGCGTTCGCCTGGCCGTTCGGCGGGCCTCCGAAGGGGCGCAGATCCCCTGGGAGAGCACTTCGCTGGAAGGCGATTTTGCCTTCGTCGGCGACGCCAAACGCGACCTCGCCCGCGAGCAGCGGGAGTTCGAAGCCGATCTCGCGGCCTGGAACGTCCTGCGGGCAACGAGCACGCCCGAGCCGCTGGAAGCGTTCATCCGCCAGCGGCCGAGCGGCAAGTTCGCCGAACTGGCGCAGCATCGGCTCGACCTGCTGCTGCGCGAACGCGGCGAAAAACCCGTCGATGCCGCGCCACCGCCGCCGCTCGGTCCGGAGATGTGCGTCCCCGGCAAGGACGCGCCCTACGGTGGTCCGGCGGTTCCCTTCCTGCCCGGCGAGCGCTACACCTATCGCAGCGTCGATCTCCTGTCGCAGGCCGAGACGGCACGCACGACCGACCGCGTCCTCGACATCGTCGGCGACGAGGTGCGCTTCAATGACGGCAACAAGGTGAGCGATCTCTTCGGCAACAACGTGCGGGCACCCGACGGCAAGCGCTGGACGCCCTACCAGTTCTTCATCAACGACTATGCGCTCGGCAAACGCTGGCGCGCACAGTTCATCATCAGCCAGCCCGACGGCACGACCGTCGGCGTGCGTTTCGACCTGCGCGTCGCCGCGCGCGAGCGCATCACCCTGCCCGCCGGCACATTCGACAGCTATCGCCTCGAAGCCCGTGGCAGCGACCTCGCCAGCGGCGCGCAACTCGAGCGCAGCGCCTGGGTCGCCCCCGAGCGAATGCGCGGCGTGCTGGCGATGGAGAGCATCGTCCGCAAGGGCGGCAAGGTGGTCAGCGCGGAGCGCGTCGAACTCACCGAGCACGTTGCCGGCGTGAGCCCCGCGCCGGCGCGCGGCATGGCCACCGAGCCCGTGGACAAGCCGCCGCGTTCTCCGTGGGCCTACTGAGTCGGCCGCGTGGAAGCGGCGGCGGCGTCCCGGATCAGGGCTTGGCCGGCGTCGGGGCCAGTGGACAAGGCGCTGTCCCGGCGCCGCCGCAGGGGCCCATGCCACCCATGCCACCCATTCCCGGACCCATTCCTTGCATGCCGGGGCCCATCCCGCCGCCGCGGTTCCCTGGCGATGGGAGTGGCACAGGGTTTTCCTGCAGGCAGGCCTGCCGTTCGGGGCCATACTTGCCCTTGCACGCTGTTCTTGCCGACTGCATGGCGGCGCAGCGCGCGGGATCAGCAGATTTGTCGCAATCGGGCGGCGGCATGTGGTCGGTCATGCAGTCCTGCCGGGCTGGTCCGCGCAGATCCTTGCAGGCGGTCTGCGCCTGCTGCCGGTCGAGACAGTGTTGCGGGTTGCTGGCCTTGCGGCAATCGACCGCTGTCGCCTGCGAGCCGGGACCCATGCCGCCCATTCCTCCACCCATGCCGGCAGGGCCGGGCTGGGCCTGCGCCGGGAACGCGCAGCAGGCGGCGAAGAGACCACCGAGGATCACACCGTGAGTTCGATTCATGTACTTTCTCCTTGAAACGGCTGGCTCCATCGATCATGGTGAGTCAGCTTTGATGCAGATACGCCTCCCGTATGCGGCCCTGCCCGTCGGGGACGAAGCTCGGCAGGATATAGTCGCCGGTGGTGAGCGCAACGCACGAACAGTCATGGGCGTGCAGGCTGACGATTCCGGGCCGGTGTCAGGCGCTGGCGGCGAACAGTGGCACGCGTGCCAGATGATGCAAAATCCGCTCACGTGCCTGCGTGGTGTAACCCAGGTCGCCGCGCAAGGCATGCCATGCCGCCATGATGTCTTCCCTGGCGCGTTCGAGACGTTCCGCCATCCGTGTCTCGTCTTCGCCAATCTTGCGTGCGAGGCGCAGGAACGATTCGCGGGTGACGTCCTGCCAACGTTTCGAGCGCGCGAGGTTGAGCGCCAATAGGTCGTCGGCCTGGTACTGAATGGTCGAGACGAAATCATAAGCGGGCGAAAGCCTGGCGTTGACACCGTCAGGGTAGATCAGGCTCCAGTTCTTGAGGTGAGCATCGCCGTTGCCGGAAGCAACGACGAAAACCAGTCGCCGGATGAATTCGTCCAGTCCGGATTCTCCGGCGAGCTTGTAGACCAGGTTGGCCAGCGTTTCGTAGTTGTAGCTGGCGTATTTCTGCTCGGGATAGAGACCTAGAATCTGCGCGAAGTCCTCGATGTGCACGCGCCTGTCTGCCAACGGGCGGTCAAAACGGCGGACGGCCAGAGCCGTTTGCCCTGCGACTGTAACGGCCTCCGGTGGCAGGCCGGAAATCTCCGCAACCGGAATCAACTGGATTTCCGGGATGGTGATACCGCTGGCCTCTGCCCAGCGCATCGTTGCCTGTTCGTTCTCCGGTACATCCGGAAAACGGGCGTCCGGCAACTTGATAATCCAGTCGCCGCCGGTGCCGCTGACCGGGATGGTCATTCCGCGGCCTTCGCGCAGGGCCGAAAACTTGAGTTGCACGCCTGCCAGCGAGAAGTGCCAGTCGTCCGCGCGTGGGTGCTCGTCGGCCGCCGGCAAGGCAACTTCTGCGTCTTCCGGAAACGCCTCGGCGGCCACGATGCGCACGGCACCGGGCAAGTCCTCTCCCAGGTGATGGAGGAGGAAGAACTCGCGATAGACCGAAACCCCGGCCTGGCGGGCAATCAATTCACGCAGGGGTCCTTCCGGCAGCAGGTTTGAAAACCACGGCGGCGTGCGCTGTCGCGAGGAATGCACGTGGTCCGGATCGTCGAGAAACTGCTGTCCCAGGATAGGCCGCGGATAAGCGTTCTTGTACGATTCGAGCAACCTGAACTCGCAACCGTCGTTGCGCGTCAGGTTCAGTTGACCGACGGGGGCGTCGTTGAGCCATACGCCAAGAGGGTGCTCCATTCAGACCGCCTCGTCGTCGATAATCAGCGACGCAATGCTGGGACGATCGGGCTCGTCCCAGCGGACATGGCGCGCGAAAAACGACTGTACGCGCGGCCGCATCCACTCGGCGCGCAGCTTCAGGAAAGCGGCGCTGTCACCGTCGTCAAGGCGCTGTCGCGCGGCTGTGCTGATGCCATGCGACAGCAGGAGCCCGGGATCAGTGATGCCGGTCAGCAAGCGGCGTATCCCCCCCTGGTGCGGCGGATGGAAGAGCCGGTTGGCCGCCGATTGCAGGTATCCCTCGCTTTCGCCGGGGCGCACCGAAAAAATCTGCAGCAGCGGTGAGGAGTCATGAACTGACGGGACCCGGCGCATGAGTTGCCCTGCGGTCAGCCTGTCACCCGTCAATAGGTTGCGTGGTTCGAGGCTGAGCAGGGCAAGGGCCAGCAGCTTGCTGGCCGCGAAGCGGAAATTGAAGCGATCGGTGACATTGGGTATGACCGATGGTCTTTCCTTGACCATCTCCAGCATGCCGTCCACGGATCGCTCCTCGCTCCCCGGGAGAATACGCGCCAGGACCTTGCGCGTCGATACCGTGTCTCCCTGGTGAGCGCCGTTGAGCGCGCCGCGCCAGATCCAGCGTGCCAGCAGCTCGCGCGATCGAGGCGAAGGTTGGGGATGGAACTGGAAGAACCTGCCCAGGGTCACGAATGCCTGCTTGTAAGGCAGCAGGTCGTAATGCGGGATACCCGCATCATTCTTGAGAAACAGGATGATCTGGCTTGCCGTGGCCGCGGTCAGTCGGTAAGCCTGCTCAGCTTCCGTGTAAGCCAGGCGTGGCGGCTCGCTGCGCGCACTTTCCACGACGGGCAGCCCGAGCAGAACGCGCAGCAGCCGGTGCAGGATTCTTTCCTCGATTCGCCCGAACTCCAGCTTTGCCAACTCGGACGAAATCTCGGAGATCGTCGATGGCCGGCTCTGAAAGCGCGAGCCATTGAGTGCGTCGAATACGTCTGAATCGTCTAGCGACTTGCCGGCCGAATTGATCCGATTGAAGATGTCGCGCAGGATGGCCTGGTCATCACTGCGGACAATGTAGGCGGGGATCTCGTATTCGCGGATGCGCCGCCCCAACTGGATTGCCGTGTCACGCCTTTGCCGACGGCCGGGGTCGGCGGCGTGGTCGAACAGCCATTGCATCAGCTTTTCCGAGTCGAGCACGACAGTCATTGGTAGCCAGCGCGAGGGGTCGGCGCGACGTTTGCCGGTGACCGGAGGAATGACAAAGTCGGCGGCGTCGAGGTCGAAGTAAATAGCAAACGCGTCCTCGTCCGGGTCGGCTGCGAGCAATATGCGGGCGAGCGAGACGATGCGTTGCTGTCCATCGACCACCCACAGCGCATTCTCCATCTGGGGAGCGGGCAGGGTGAGCGACCCGATACGGCCTGCGCCCGCCGGCGCTGCGGTTTCCCAGAGCAGCAGCGTCCCCACCGGATAACCGCGATACAGGCTATCCAGCAGGAGCCTGGCATTCTCGCGGTCCCACTTGAGGCCACGCTGGAAGCTCGGAATGCGCACCCTGCCGCGTGCCACCCCGTCGAGCAGATCCTGGACGCTGAAGGTCCGCGCCTCCGGGCGTCGGTCGAGCAGCGTGGTGGCGGGGTGGGTGGCGGCGGTCGTCATGTGTTTCTTGGTGGGCATGTGCGGGCGATTGTTTCACATGCCTTGCGTTCCTGCACGCCGTCACTTCCGGGTCGGGTGCTTGTCAGGCATTCGCCACGGGACCGTTATGGCCGCTTTCCCGAAGTGAAACACTTACCCCCTTCTTTCCATCATGAGCAATCTCGCCGCCAAACCCAGAAAGACCAGCCCCATCAGCCGCTCCAGAAATTGTTGACGACCTGAGCTCGCAAGTAACCATTGCCCCAAACTACCACTGGCGACTGATAGAAGCGACTGAAAGATCAGCCCGAGCAATGCCAACACCGCGCCCAGAGCAATGATTTGCAGAAATATTGGCCCGTAGCCTGGATTCGCAAACTGCGGAAGGAATACGCCCGAGAACAAAATCGCTTTGGGATTAAGTAGATTCGTCAGAAATCCGCGCCGAAAATTCGCCACTGCCGTACGCGAAGTAACTTGCGTACCGGCTTTAAACGCACTGGACCGAAAAGATCGATAGGCGAGATACACCAAATACGCTGCGCCACCGTAGCGGATGGTATCAAACGCCAGGGATGACGTTGCAACCAGGGCCGCTACTCCGACCGCAGCAAACACGGCATGCGCGAACATGGCCAACGCGATGCCCAGCGACGCCCAGAGAGCCGGCCGGCGACCTTCGCTAACCCCGGTCGCAACAATGAAAGCCACATCCGGGCCTGGGGTAACCAAAAGCACCAGGCTCGCGACAAGAAAAAAAGGCAATACCGCAACATCGAATGGCATGTTGTCTCCCGAGAATGGAAAAAGGGCTAATGTTCGGATTTAGCGGTGAGCGAAGCGAGTCCGCTGAAATGCAGAGTTTGGCGTAGGAAGCTCAGATGTAGGAGAAACAAAGGGATGGCCGGCAGCAATACGCGCAGCTTCCGAAATTTTCAGGTCCGCATAAATCGCGCGCAGGTCATAAGCAAACCTGGCGGCATGGGCGTCACGAATGGCCAGCACTTCTTCGATGATTTAATCATTCAGCATTCTCTTCTCCGAGAAGGTCCTCGGGCTATACCGGTGTGGAAAAGTGGGACGAACTGAAGGATCGGGACATTGACTGGCAAGTGGCGATGAGGCGTGGCAAGCTCAAGGCCGTGCCGGAAGAGAGCGTGTTGGGGCATCTGCTGCGCCAGCTGGAATCGGTAAAAGCCTGCATCCAGTCGAAAGTCGAGCACCCTTTCCACATCGTGAAGAACCTGTTCCACTTCAGAAAGGTGCGTAAAAAAGGCTTGGCCACGAACACGGCGCAACTTCACACGCTGTTCGGCCTAGCCAACCTGGTGATCGCCAAGCGGCGGCTGTTGGCGCTCAACAGCCAAGTTGCGTCCTGATGAACGAAGAAGGCCCGGAAACGGGCGGGAAAAGGGAAAGAACCCCGGCGGATCGAGCAAAACACATCCTTCAGTCATAACCAGTCACGTCTGGCACGGCCGCAGGCGGTTTCGCGACGTCGGGTCTCTCTGAAAGGTGCGTTAATCAGCGGTTCCCTAAGTCTTGGCCTGAGCTAAAATATGCACCGATAGTCACGAGGCCGCCCACAGGCCCGAACAACTTGACAATAAATAGCCGTTAGTCATCAGCGGGTGAGATTTCAATCGATTGCTCGTGGCAATTCAATGTAATGCGAGGTGTTCTTAGTCCAACGTAGTGCGGAGTAGCCCGCAATCAGTCTGTGCCCAATCCAACGGGGATCAACCGCAGGATGCAGTCCCTTCTGATTCGCGAGCAATAGCTTTCCCATTAAGGATGCCCATTCCTTCGGGTCGACCAGCGCGTTTGCGTAGCCATGAAACGACCTTCCACTTTTGTACCACTTAAATTTCTCGAAGAGAAAAGCGCTCAAGAATGGTCGAAGCTTCTCTAGTTGTGCGGCCGAACCTGTTGACATATCGACCATTGGAATGTGCAAGTCGTCTGACTCCATTGTTGTAACCTGTGAGTGAAATGCCAAATCGCGTCCGGAGGGCGTTGATTGAATTATGTTCTCTATAAACGCTTCATTCAGGAAATCTTGCAGGCTGACTGCTATGAGTTGGCGTGTGTCCGAAAGAGATTGCGGAACATACTCGTAGTAGCTTAGATTGAACTTCGAGATGACACCCGATTGCGACTGAGCCAGTGCGCGCAGTTGCCAATAGGGATGCGAGGGTAGAATCACGGGAATCAGAGCCTCATTCCTGAAAGCGTGCGGTAGGTGGACATTGCGAAGTCATCAGTCATGCCAGCGAGAAAATCCGTTACTAGGTGTGCTCGCAAGGCCCATTCTCGAAACCTGAAATCATTGCAATTTCTATCCAATGATTTTAAGTCATCATTGTATACCTTGATATAGTTCTTTGGGAATAGAGTCAATAGCTTTTTCTCAACTACTATTTTCCGGCCGATGTTGTCTTTGTTCTGGGCGTAGTCGAGTGAACAACTGAAACGTTCAAAGCTGCAGGTCAGCAAACACTTGAAGCTTTCTAATAAGCCATATATTGCCTTGTAACCTGCGAGCTCTACGCGTTGAACACTTTCATGGCAGTAGACTTTGCTTCGGCAATATTCCTTTAGTAGATTGAGGATGTGGCCAGCCGGAGAGTCAGATGCTATAAGCGACGGTAGTGTACCAAGATTGACTTGATCATGATTCTCAATGTACCGTTTGGCACAGTACTCTACTATCTCACGATTGAGTGCTGTTCTGAAGTCGGTATAGGTTAAATTCCCAGATGCAGCGTTCTTTAGAATTTGGTCGATCTTCGCGAATGTTGGATGCGAAGCTATCGTCTTGGTATTGGCTTTCCACTGATCAAAGAGTTCAGATAAAGCAAAGACCTGATTGAGTAGCCCCTTCTCTATCGAATCTTCAAGGTCACTTATGCAATACGCGAGGTCATCCGCAGCCTCCATTATGTAGGCTAGGGGAAATCGTCTGGGCTCGATGTAGCTAAAGTGCCGCCATATGTCCGCTATAATCTGTGCTTCCGTTTGAAAGTATCCGCATTTCTTCGTGAACGGCGACTTGATTTCGGCAACCGACAACCCGCTTGCTCTTACGTATTTCAGATATGAAGCGATGGTCGTCTTTGTTAAATTCAGTCCGAATTCGT
This sequence comes from Pseudomonadota bacterium, assembly GCA_029780075.1. Lineage (GTDB taxonomy): Bacteria > Pseudomonadota > Gammaproteobacteria > Burkholderiales > Rhodocyclaceae > Accumulibacter. Next base: position 62,500 of record JAKOZI010000125.1, on the reverse strand, counting down.
CCGAGTTTCTTTGAAGCTTGGCTACGACTCGCAAGCCTTGGGGATTACCATCAAACTCGAGAAAATCTGATATTGCTGATTGGAGCCGAGGATCTGCAGTGCCAATATTACCTGCCCCCGTGTTGCACGCCTCGATAATGGCTTCCTCACCTTTTTCGCTGAACCAGGTAGCGATAGCAGCTTCGCCAAAGTGACCGAATGGTGGGTTGCCAATATCGTGCATTAAGCATGAGTTTTCGACGAACGTAACGAGCGCGGTACATTCATCGTCGGTGGCCAAGGCTTGCTCGTGCAGCGACTTGGCGATCAAGTCAGCGATGTATCTTCCCATTTGAGAGACTTCAAATGAGTGCGTAAGCCTGCTTCTGACTGCGGCGTTCGGCTCCATTGAGAAGACTTGAGCTTTCTGCTGAAGTCGGCGAAATGCCGCGCAGAACAGAAGACGTCCTCGGTCGCTTTCCGCTTCCGCAATTATGTTCCTATTCGTGACAGTAGAGGGCCGAAATCGATTCGGCGTAAGAAGCGTAGCATAGAGAGTGGTCATTGTTTTATTTGGTCAATGCGGTGAAGGGTATTCTGACGCCTAATAGTAGAGGTGACCGGCGCTGCGTGGTTTTATCACGCAGCGTCCAGCGGCCGAAGGGAACGAAGTCGACCACCGGGTTGGGCCTGGCGTAGCGGCCACACAATTTGAGATCAAAGGCGACCTACGACTGCAAGCGGGATGCTATGAATCCTTAGGCAATGAGGACGACTTGTTGGTCTTACAGACCGAATATCAGTCATGCTTTCGGACGTTGTTTTTGACTGGCTGCCCATTCCTTGATTGGCGGCTTTGACGTGATCTAGCGCGCTTTCCTTTGCTTGATTTTCGCTGGAAGCCGTAACAACAAACTCACGGAAACTTTCATCGCCTTGTGTATGGACGTAAACCCTGAACAGCTTTTCCATTTCAATGCTCCAATCGTGAGTGAAGAACGTCACGTCGAAGAAAGTTGGCGCTGTCAAGACGGCGTGCGAAGTGAAGGAAAACAGGGGGGGTGGGAAACAGGGGACAGACCCCGGTTTCTGGGGAGTACTATTTCGCACGAAGATACAAAACCTTTTGTGTTGATCCCGGTGCCTGTCGTTCTTCGGTTACAAAGAGTTCTGATTTGGCCTTGACAAGTTCGGAGAGCTTCTTGTAACCGTAAAGCCTGGAGTCAAAATCAGGTTGCAACTTGGTGAGGTAGCTACCGAAAGTGCCTAAATGTGCCCATCCAGCGTCGTCACTTGATTGTTCAAGTGCGGCGAGTACGAATTTCCTAGGGAATTCTTGTTTTGTTTCCGCAACCTCTGTGGGGAGTTGAGGTGGAGTCGATTTTTGATCACATTCAGCCTTCTTTGCCAATGCAGTGGGCTCGGTTGCAGAACTTATACGAAGAACTTCAGTGAACACAAATTTATGGCAGGCATTACGAAAGGCATCTGGCGTTTTCCTTTCGCCGAAGCCGAGAACAGTGAGCCCCTCTTCACGCAAGCGCATTGCAAGACCAGTGAAATCACTGTCGCTCGTAATCAGACAAAACCCATCGAATTTTCGCGTGTAGAGCAAGTCCATTGCATCAATGATTAGAGTACTGTCCGTGGCATTCTTGCCAGTCGTATATGCAAATTGTTGAACTGGTTTTATGGCATATTGTTGAAGCACCTTCTTCCAGGAAGAGCTTGTAGGAGCAGTGAAGTCACCATAGATGCGTTTTACGGTTGCTTCTCCGAACCGTGCAATTTCTGCAAGCAGCCCCTCAATGACAGCCGCTTGGGCATTGTCGGCGTCAATAAGAACCGCTAAACGAAGGGTGGACTCTTCGGTTTCAATTTTGGCGACTAACCGTGGGGATACCAAGGTGACTCCTGTAATATAATTTTGTAATCGGGAGCATTTTGGCCGCATAAGGCCGCCGCCCGCTCCCCGGCTCGGCGTCGCATACCGCGCTGCAAGCCGTCTGGCTGCGGGCTTCCGTTGATCCGTTTGCGGTTTCCGCATGGTACTAAATTTCCACGAATAGCGGCACTAAGCCGTACAGATCAATAGCATGGAGCCGGAGCGCTTGGATGACTGCCTTGGGCAGGTTTCTTCTCGGTCCGATGTCCGATGGTAGCCGTTCCTCCCTGCACCCGAAACCACTCGCCCACGACACTCGCCCACGACAGTGTGATCGAGCTGCGAGGAAGGGCAGATTCGTCGATCGACGCTGCGCCGTCATCGCTCGGAGTGATCGTGTCGCAGCGTCATGCTGTAAAGTCGTTGCTGCGAGCAACGACGCCGTTGCGCGGGGGCATGTCGTCGTTCCTCGGATCGACGACGCCTTCTTTCCGGGAGAACTCGGAGGATGTTCGGAACGACGACATCGCTGCGCAAAGGGACGCGTTAGTCGTTGCGAGCGACGAACGCGTCGCCCGCATCGATGCGGTCGTGGTTCAAGCGAGGGAATGCCGTATCTGCGAACGACGCTGGTGCAGTTCCGAACGACGACAGCGTGCCTCGGCGGCACGGCGGCGTCGTTCGGAAGAACGGGCGCGCGCCGTGGCGGAATGCAGGCGAGCCCGCGAACCTGCCGGGTCCGGTGATGCGCCCCGATGCCGGGGCGGCGACAGGCGCGAGCGCCGACGGATCATTCGGTGGCTGACCTGGCTGCCCGGCGGCGGCCACTGAAACGGGTGGCCATGCTTTCCTTGAGCGCATCGAATCCGACACCCTTGCCGATGGCCTTGGCGAGCGCATAGCCTTCGAGTGCGGCGATCAGGATATCGCTGCCGAGGGCCATTTCGGTGTCTTCAGCTTTCCTGCTCAACTGCCGCAGGCGGCTGAAACGCGGGTGCTGCAGATCGCAGGTGGCGAGATCGCGTTGCGCTTCGGCCAGTTGGTAACCGGGCGGGATGAGTTGCGCATTCTGGCCGAGCAGCATCCGTGTCTGGCGGCACAGCGATCCGGACCGCTCGCCCATCTCTACGCTCGGCCAGCGAGCCCGCGGATCAGCCACCGCGGTCGCCGCGCCGCGGCTTCACAGCCAGCTTTCGACCTTGCTGCGCGCCGGCACGCCGCCGGCATGCACCACGCGGCCGTCGATGACCACGCCGGGCGTGCTCAGCACGCCATGGCGCATGATCTCCGGCAGGCTCTCGACCTTTTCGAGGGTGATCGCCACGCCCTTTTCCCTGGCCACCGCCTCGATGAGGGCGACCGTCGCGCGGCAGTTGGCACAGCCGGTGCCGAGGACCTTGATGCTCTGCATGGGATTTCCCTTCCTGGGGTGAAAATTCATCAGTCGCAGCCGTCACGGCCGCGGCGTCACAACAGCCAGTTGAAAACGTAGCCCACCAGCAGGATGCCGGTGGCCACCACCACGGCGAAGGTGGCGATCAAGGGTGGCCGCAGCGCCTGGCGCAGAATGATCATCTCCGGCGCCGACAGCGCGATCACCGCCATCATGAACGCGAGCACGGTGCCCAGCGCCGCGCCCTTGCCGATCAGCGCTTCGACGATCGGAATGATGCCCGCGGCGTTGGTATACATCGGCACGCCGAACAGCACCGCGGCCGGCACCGCCCACCAGACCTCGCGGCCCATGAACGCGGCCATGAAATCCTCGGGTACATAGCCGTGGATGCCGGCGCCCAGGCCGATCCCGGCGAGCACGTAGGGCCAGACCTTGCCGACAATCTCGCGCACATGCGCCGCGCCGACCTGCAGCCGTTCGAGCCAGGACAACTGCTCGCCGACCGCCTGCGCCATTTGCCCGGAGAGGATCTGCTGCACCCAGTCCTCGAGGTAGCGTTCCATCTTCAGCCTGCCGATCACCAGGCCGGCGACGATGGCCACCAGCAGCCCCATGCCGAGGTAGAGCGCGGCCACCTGCCAGCCGAACATCCCGAACAGCAGCACCAGCGCGACTTCATTGACCATCGGCGCCGAGATCAGGAACGAGAAGGTCACGCCGAGCGGTACGCCGGCCGAGAGGAAGCCGATGAACAGCGGCACCGCCGAGCACGAGCAGAACGGCGTGACGATGCCCAGGATGGCCGCCAGCACGTTGCCAAGACCTTCGCGCCGGCCGGAAAGCAGCGCCCGCGTCCGCTCCGGCGAAAAGAAGGTCTGCACGACGCCGATGACGAAAACGATGCCGGTCAGCAGCAGCAACACCTTCGGCGTGTCGTAGAAGAAGAAATGCACGGCTTCGCCGAAAGGCGTCCGCCGGGAAAGTCCGAAGGCGCCGATCACCGCGTCGGCGAATTCGCCGAGATGGCTGTAGGCGGCGACCCACAGTACGCCTGCCAGGGTCAGTCCGGCCAGCCAGAAGCCGAGCCGGGTGCCCGGACTCCTGTCCATCGCTGCAAGGTTCATGCGCCCACTCCAGATCACTCCCGCACACGGCTGATCGCAGGCCGGCGAAGTACCGGCCTATTATCTCGGAGACGGGCGAGGTGCGCAAAAGATGCACGGTTTGCGGCCGGCGCGAGCGGCTGGCGAGTGCTCGGGTGCCGGGTTGCCGTCATTTTCCGACGCTGAATTCATCGGGCGCAGGGCGTGTTGCGACAGCGCGACGGGCAACCACGAGGGTGAGCGCGATGGTCAGCGCGGTGGCGGCCAGCAGCGTCGCGACGGCGAAGGTGATCCGCATGCCGCGGGCAATGGCCTCGGGAGGCGCCGTGGCGATGTCCGGGGTGGCTGCCGCGAGCGCGAACACCGCGCCCAGAACGGATGCGCCGGTGATCAGCCCGAGATTGCGCGCCAGGCCGAGCATCCCGGAAATGACGCCGCGCTGCTCCGGGCGGCTGGCGGACATCACGGCGCTGTTGTTGGCGGTCTGGAACAGGGCATAGCTGGCGGTGATGACGATCATCGGGGCGAGGTAGCCGGAGATGCCGAGCCTCGTCGGCAGCATCGAGAGCATGCAGGAACCTACCGCGACGCCGATGAGCCCGACGATGGTCATGCGTGGTGCGCCAAAACGGTCCACGCTGCGCCCGGCCGGCACGCCGCTCAGCGCGGCGGCGAGGGGCCCCGCCGACATGACGAGTCCGACAAGGGGCGCATCGAGCCCGAGCGCCCGCGCGAGATAGAACGGCCCGACCACCAGCGTCGTCATGATCACCGTCGCCACCAGCGCGCTCATCGCGAAGCCGGCACGCAAGCCGGGATCGCGGAATATCGCCAGGTCGATCAAGGGCGCTGTTGCTCTCGCCTCGACCCGCACGAAGAGGCCGACTCCGATGGCGGCCGCCAGGAGCAGGGCAATGTTGATCGGACCGAAGCGGCTACGCGCCATCGTCATCGCCAGGGCATAGGCCGCGAGCGTCAGGGCCAAGAGCAGCATGCCCAGACGGTCAAAGCCGGCCCGCCCGGTCTTCGGCCCCCGGCGATCCACAGGCAAATGGCGACGCGCGAGCAGAAAAGTCAGGAGGCCCAGCGGTACGTTGACCAGGAAGATCGCCCGCCAGCCGAATCCAGCGATCAGAACGCCGCCGAGCGACGGACCGAGTGCCGTGCCGATCGCCGACATCGTGCCGAGCAGCCCCATGGCGCTGCCGGTCCTGGCCTGTGGAACCGCCTCACCGACCAGGGCCATGCTGAGCGCGATCATGATCGCCGCGCCGCAGCCCTGCGCCGCACGCGCGGCAATCAGTTGCCCCAGCGTCGAGGCGACGCCGCAGAGCAGCGAGGCCACGCTGAACAGGACGATGCCGGCCAACAGCAGCCGGCGGCGGCCAATGAGGTCACCGATCCGGCCGACGCCGACGATCAGGGTGGTGATCGCCAGGAGATAGGCGAGGACGACCCACTGGACCTCCTGGAAAGAGGCGGCGAACGCCTGGGCCAGGGTCGGCAGGCCGACATTGGCGATACTGGTGCCGAGCGAGGACAGCAACATCGACAGGGCGAGGCTGGCAAGCGCCCAGAGCACCGCCGGACTGCGTTCCGCGCTGCCGGCGACAACCGCGTCGCGGATTACATGGATCGGTGGCATGTGCCCTCCTGTTCTGCGGACTCCCGAAGTGGAGCGCTTGGAGAGCGACTCTATGCCTTTGCCTGGCCTGGCGGAAGGCGCAGCGTTTGCACTTTGTGCGTGCGTTTGACGCCGCATCACGATCCGGCCGTGCTATGGTCGCGGCATGTCGATGCCCGATCTCAACCTGTTGGTCACCCTTGATGTGCTGCTTGCGGAAGGCAGCGTGGCGCGCGCCGCGCAGCGGTTACGGCTGAGCCCGTCGGCGATGAGCCGGGCGCTGACGCGATTGCGCGAGACGACCGGCGACCCCCTGTTGGTCCGGGCTGGACGCGGCCTCGTTCCTACCCCGCGTGCGCTCGAACTGCGCGCGCAGGTCAGCCGGCTGGTGCAGGAGGCCGAAGCGGTTCTACGGCCGGCAGAAAAGCTCGACCTCGAACGGCTGCAGCGAACATTCACGCTGCGGACCAGCGAAGGCTTTGCGGAAAACTTCGGGCCGGACCTGATTGCGCGCGTCGCTGAAGAAGCGCCCGGCGTGCGGCTCTGCTTCGTACCGAAGTCAGACAGGGACAGCGCGCCGCTGCGCGACGGCAGCGTCGATCTGGAGACGGGTGTCGTCAGCCGGACGACAGCCCCGGAACTGCGGGTGCAGGCCTTGTTCCGGGACCGCTGGATCGGTGTGGTGCGCATGCGCCATGCGCTGAGCCAGGGCGAGATCACTCCCCAACGCTATGCGGCTGGCAGACACATCTGCGTCTCGCGCCGGGGGCTAGTCCAGGGGCCGATCGATGAAGCCCTGAAGCTGCTGGGGCTGGAACGCGAGGTGGTCACCATCGTCAGCGGTTTTTCGACAGCGCTGGCTCTCGCCCGGGCTTCCGACCTGATCGCCAGTGTCCCCGAGCGGCATACCGACAGCCTTCGCGCCGGCATGCATGCTTTTTCCCTGCCGATCGCCACGCCGGCGATCACCGTCTCATTGCACTGGCACCCGCGGATGGATGCCGATCCGGCGCATCGTTGGCTGCGCGGTTGCGTGCGGGAGGTATGTGCACCGGCCATCGCCGAATCGTCGCGGTGAGGAGGTGCCGCCGAATGCCGGATTCGCCTCCGGACCGTGGCGGGGTTTTCGGAATGCAGTCATGCGTGTACCTCGTTATACTCCGCTGAAACTCACGGTGGCGAACCTCGACCGCAGCTTGCCGTCCGCGGCGGCAGACCAGGCCATGACCATCCACTACGCAGAACAGCCAGTAGAATGCCCATGCACAAACCATTGGCGCTCTTCAATACCCTCTACAACGAAGCCCGCGACTTCACCTACCAGGATACGGCCGTTGTCACGCCCAACAGCGATACGCCCTATTCGATGCTCAGGCTGGATCTGCGCGCGGAACAAATGGTGATCTCGGTGCCTTCCGTGGCCAGGGGGCGCTACTACTGGCTACACTTGACCGACGGCAATACCTACAACTCTGGCTATGTCGCCAGCCGGGCGACGGGTCATGCCGCCGGCGATTACCAGGTGGTCGGCCCGGAGTGGCCGGGCGAGGCGCCCGCCGGGATCAAAAAGGTGTTCCGCTCGCAGTGAGACCATTGAATACCCGAAGTGAGGGCCTACACTGGACGGCGCCGGTGGCCCGCTGGGCCCTCTGGGAACCCGTGCGGCCGGAGGGGCCGGGCGCGACTCCCGACGTCGGATTCATCGAGCCGATGCTGCGCCGACGGCTGAGTTCGCTGGCCAGGATGTCGTTGCGCGTCGCGCATGACTGCGCCCACGACAAAGTCGACGTACGCGTGGTTTATGCATCGGAGCACGGTGAGCTGGTACGCACGACATCGATGCTCGAGGATCTTGCCGCCGGCGAGGCGCTCTCCCCCACCGCCTTCAGCCTGTCGGTGCTCAACGCGACGGCCGGGATATTCTCGATCCTGCAGGGCAGCACCGCGCCCACGACGGCGGTTTCGGCTGCCGCCGAGAGCTTCGGCTATGGGCTGCTCGAAGCCTGCCTGCAGTTGGCCAGCGCGCCAGACGTTCCGGTGCTGCTGGTTTATGCCGACGAACCGGCTCCGGCGATCTATGGCCTTGTCGAGGATGGCGAGCGCAGCCGTCACGCGCTGGCGGTTTTGCTCGAAAGCTGCGCCGAACGCAACATCGACTGCTGCCGCACTGACTCCGACATGCCGCGCAGTACCGAGAGCCAGTCGCGAGCCTTCCTGCGTTGCCTGGCAACGGGCAGCAGTAGCTGGTACGGTGACGATACGGCGTGGCACTGGAGCAGGAGATGAGCGGCGGCCTCGACTATTACTGGCGGCTGCTGGCCACCGCAGGCTGTTTTGCGGTATTCGGCATCGGCGGCTTGCTGCTGACGCTGCTGGTCTTCCCGGTGGTCGCGCTTTGCTGCGGGCCGCGGACACGCTCGACGCGCGTGCGGTGGATCATCCACAAGGCGTTCGGCGCGTTCATCTGGCTGATGGAGAGCGTCGGGATCATGCGCTTCGAACTGATCGGCGGCGAGCGCCTGCGGCATTGCCGAAACACCCTGGTGCTGGCCAACCACCCGACCTTGATCGATGTCGTCGCGCTGATCTCGCTGATGCCTGCCGCCAGTTGCGTCGTCAAGCAACGGCTGTGGCGAAACCCGTTTCTCGGCGGCGTGGTGCGCGCAGCCGACTACATCAACAATTCGCTTCCCGAGACCCTGATCGACGACTGCAGCCGGGATCTCACCGCCGGGCATCCGCTGATCATCTTCCCGGAGGGAACGCGCAGCGTGCCGGGGCAGGCGCTGCATTTCCTGCGCGGCGCTTCGTACATCGCCCTGAAGAGCGGCATGCCGGTGCTGCCGGTGCTGATCGACTGCCATCCGACGACCCTCAGCAAACACGAACGCTGGTACCGGATTCCGCCACGACGATTCCATCTGCGCCTCGAAGTACTGACACCGATTTCGGTCAACGAGTGGGTCACGCCGAACGTCTCCCTGCCGATCGCCGCGCGCCGGCTGACACGCGCCCTTGAGGCCTATTTCACCCAGGAACTGTACAAACATGGACGCCTTGAAGCTTGAAATCAAACGCCTGATCATCGAAGCACTCGATCTTGAAGACCTCACCGTCGACGACATCGACGATGAGGCGCCGCTCTTCGGTGAAGACGGACTCGGGCTCGACTCGATCGACGCACTGGAACTCGGCATTGCCCTGCGCAAGAAGTACCATATCCAGCTCGCAGCCAACGACGCGGCCAACCGCCAGCATTTCCGTTCGGTCAGCACGCTGGCCCAACTGGTCGGCAGTTCCGGGGCGACGCTCTGACAGCGCGTCCAACACCAAGAGACTCTCAGGGAGAAAGTCATGACCGACGAACAGATTCTCGAAAAACTGCAGGCCATTCTTTTCGAGGCCTTCGAAATCGATCCGGGACGGGTCGGCCCGGAAACGCGTCTGTTCGACGAACTCGACCTGGACAGCATCGACGCCGTCGATCTGGCGATCAAACTCCAGGAAATGACCGGCAAGCGCATCCGGCCGGAGAATTTCAAGACCGTGCGCACGGTGGGCGACGTGGTGAGCACCGTGCGCACGCTGCTCGCCGCCTGAAGAAACCGGCACACCAGCGATGATCGCCACGCGCATGCTCCAGGTGCTGTTGTGGCTCGCCTATCCGGCGCTCATTTTCTGTGGGCTGCAGCTTCTTGAGCCACGCGACCTGGCCCTGCTGCTGGCCATGCTGCTGCTGTTGCGCCGCCGACAACTCGCGAGCCGTCTGCTGACGGATCTGTCGCGTACCGATTTCATGATTCTGGTGGCGATGCTGATGCTTTCGGGGCTGACCGCGGCGACCAACAGCGAACAGTTGCTCCGCCTTTACCCGGTGGCGGTCAACCTCGGTATGCTGCTGCTGTTCGGCCTGTCGCTCCGGCATCCGCCATCGATGATCGAGCGCTTCGCCAGACTGGGCCAGGCCGACCTGCCGCCGGCCGCGGTGCGCTACACCCGCCGCGTCACGCAGGTCTGGTGTGCCTTCTTTGTGTGCAATGGCCTGCTCGCGACCTACACCGCGGTATGGACCAGCCGTGACATCTGGGCCCTGTACAACGGGCTGATCGCCTACCTGCTGATGGGCACCCTGTTCGCCGGCGAATGGCTGTTGCGCCGACGGCTGCTCGCCGCGAATGGCTGACATGCCGGTCCCGGCGGTCGGCCCCCCGGCCCCCCTGCACGCCTTGCTCGACACCTGGCGACCGCTGGCACAGCCGGTTTGCCACGACGGCCGGCGCTACCTCGTCTGGGAAGAGTTCCGCGCCCGCGTGCGACAGCGTGCGCGGGGTGTCGCCAGCAGCGGCGGCGCGCGCTGGCTGCTGGTCAGCGAGTCACCGCTGGATTTCGTCATCTGGCTGCTGGCTGTCGTGCACGCCGGCAAGACGGTGGTCATCCCGCCCAACACGCAGCCGTCGACCATCGCCCGCCTGAACGCTTTTTTCGATTCCGTCGCCGAGCCGGGGGCGGTCAGCGACACGCCGCCCGACGCGCCGCTGACCGCGCTGCAACCACGGGCCGCGCTGATCGACCTTTACACTTCGGGCAGCACCGGCGAACCGAAGCGCGTACGCAAGACCCTGGCCAGCTTCGAGGCCGAAATCGAGACGCTGGAAAAACTGTGGGGGGCAACCCTCGGCAACGCGACGGTGGTCGCTACGGTACCGCATCAGCACATTTACGGCCTGCTCTTCCGTCTGCTGTGGCCGCTCTCCGCCGGGCGCTGCTTCGATACCGTGACCTGCGCGACGCCGGACACGCTACAGCAACGGCTGGCGCTCTTCGCGGACACCGTGCTGGTGTCGAGTCCGGCACATCTGGCGCGCCTGCCGGCCCTGATCTCCCTCGCCTCCCTGCAGCCGCCACCGCGCCTGCTCTTCTCCTCGGGTGGCCCGCTGCCGATCGCCGCGGCCGGCGAATTCACCCGTCAGTTTGGTCAGGCGCCAACCGAAGTCTTCGGCAGCACCGAAACCGGGGGGGTCGCCTGGCGCCGGCTGGAGAACGGCGACGCCTGGACGCCGCTGCCGGGAGTCCGCGTCGATGCCGCGGCGGATGGCGCGCTGATCCTGCATTCGCCATTTCTCGATGACCCCTCGCCGTGGCGCATGGACGACGCAGTCGAACTCTTGCCCGGCGGCTGCTTCCGCCTGGGTGGCCGCCTCGACCGTACCATCAAGGTCGAAGAAAAGCGCCTGTCGCTGCCGGAAATGGAAGCGCGTCTCAGCGAACACGCGTGGGTCGCGGCGGCGGCGGCAGTGCCTCTTGACGGCCCGCGGCAAACGGTCGGCGCCGTCGTCGTGCTCAATACCGACGGCGCGGAAAGGCTGCTGGCGCTGGGGAAGCTCGCCGTGCGGCGCGAACTGACGCGCCACCTGGCGACCTGCTTCGAGGCGGTCCTCCTGCCGCGACACTGGCGCTTTCCGGACGTCCTGCCAGTCAACGAACGCGGCAAACTGACCGACGATTCCCTGCGCGCCCTGTTCACCCCCAGCACCAGCAACGTTTCCGAACGCGACCTGCTGCCGGCGGTGCTGGCGGTGCACCGTGACAGCGCGGCGGTGGTCACGCTCGATTTGCACGTACCGCCGCAACTGCTGCATTTTGCCGGACACTTCCCCGGCCTGCCGATCCTGCCCGGGGTGGTGCAAGTCGACTGGGCGCTGCGCCTGGCGCGCCGTCATTTCGCCTGGGATGCCTGTCTGCCACGTTTCTCGGCGCTGGAGAAACTCAAGTTTCACGCGCCGGTACTGCCCGACGCGCGCCTGCGCCTGCAACTGCACTGGGATACCGCCAGCGGTCGGCTCGACTTCCTTTTCCTGACGCCACAGCGCAAGCATGCGAGTGGGCGGATTGTCCTGGATGTCGATACATGAGTTTCAAACCCTGCGTCCTGATCCCCATCTACAACCACAAGGAGCGCATCCGCGGCACCGTCGAGCGCCTGCTGCCGCATGACCTGCCGATCTTCGTCGTCGACGACGGCAGCGACGGCGCGACACAGGCCGTGCTCGCCGTGCTCGCTTCCGAACAGCCGCTGCTTCGGCTGTTGCGCCTCCCGGAGAACGCCGGCAAGGGGGCGGCGGTGATGGCCGGCATGCGCGCGGCGCGGCGGGCCGGTTTCAGTCACGCCCTGCAGGTCGATGCCGACGGGCAGCATGACCTCGCCGACGTGCCGCGCTTCCTGGAACGGGGCTTCGCCAACCCGGAAGCCGTCGTCTGCGGCAAGGCGGTGCATGATCACTCGGTCCCCAGAAGCCGGCACTACGGACGCTACGTCACGCATTTCTGGGTCTGGGTGGAAACCCTGTCGCTGGCCATCGGCGATTCGATGTGCGGCTTCCGACTCTATCCGCTGGCGGCCAGTTGCACCTTGATCGATGGCGTGCGCATCCCGACGCGCATGGACTTCGACATCGAGATCATCGTCCGCCTGGCCTGGGCCGGCGTGCCCGTCGAGAATCTCGAAACCCGGGTCACCTACCCCAGGGAGGGGATCTCGCACTTCGACCTGTGGCACGACAACGTGCGCATCTCGAAGATGCATGCCCGGCTGTTCTTCGCCATGCTGCCGCGCCTGCCACGGTTGCTGTGGCGCAAGCTGCCGGCGCACGCGCGGCGCGGCGCGCATTGGTCGCGCCTTGCCGAGCGCGGCAGCGGACTCGGCTTGCGTATCGTGTTCCTCTGCTACCGCCTGCTCGGCGAACGGGCGACACGACTGCTGCTCTATCCGATCGTGAGCTATTTTTTCCTGACCGGAAGCCGGGCGCGTGCCGCTTCGCGCGACTATCTGCAACGGGTTGCGCAGCTCAGCGGCCGGCCGCCACCCGGCTGGCGCGACAGTTTCCGCCACATGCTGGCCTTCGCGCAGGCGGGCCTCGACAAGGTCGCCGCCTGGATCGGAGCAATCGAAGGCCGTGTCGATTTTCCCAATCGCCCGGCGTTTGAGGCACTGCTCGCTTCGGGACGCGGCGCCGTTCTCATCGGCTCGCATCTGGGCAACCTCGAAATGACGCGTGCGCTGGCCAGCAAACAGCGACTGGCGACCATCAACGCGGTCGTTTACAGCGAGCACGCCCGCCGGTTCAACGCCCTGCTGGCCGCGGCAAACGCGAACTTCGCGGTGAATCTGCTGCCGGTGTCGAACCTCGGCCCGCAAACCGCGATCCTGCTCAAGGAAAAAATCGACGCCGGCGAGTTGCTGGTCATCGTCGGCGACCGCACGCCGCCGGCGCAGAACGGACGGGTCAAGACGGTCGATTTTCTCGGTGCGCCGGCGCCTTTCGCACAGGGTCCGATGATCCTCGCCAGCCTGCTCGCCTGCCCGGTGTATCTGTTCTTCTGCCTGCGCGAGAGCGACGGCTACCGCATCCATTTCGAGCTGTTCGCCGAGTGCATCGAGCTCCCGCGCCGCGAACGCCAGCAACGCCTGCAGGCGTACCTGCAGCAATACGCGCGCCGGCTCGAAGCCTACTGCCTGCGGGCGCCCGAGCAGTGGTTCAATTTCTATGACTTCTGGCGGCAGGACGCCGCCACCACGGCAGCGGCAGTCGCCGAACAACTCGAGGCGTGAACATGGACAACAGGCTAGCCGCGTGCCCGGCGAGCGTCGAAATCGGCGCCCGCCGCCTGCGCATCGAGGACGTCCTGCAGGTGGCGCGCGACAACGCCTTGGTGGTGCTCTCCAGTGCCCCCGAATTCGCCCGGCGCATCAGAAGCGGCGCGGCCTTCCTCGAACGCCTGCTGGCCGACGACGGCGTCGTCTACGGAGTCAACACCGGTTACGGCGATTCCTGCACGATTCGCGTCCCGCCCGACCTGGTTGCCGAACTGCCGCTGCACCTGACGCGTTTCCACGGCTGCGGCATGGGCGAATACCTCGACGACGAAGCGACGCTGGCGGTCCTCGTCTGCCGGCTCAACTCGCTGGCACAGGGCTATTCGGGCGTGCGCTGGGAACTGCTCGAGCAACTCGCCGCGCTGATCGAACACCGCGTGTTGCCCTTCATCCCCTGCGAAGGTTCGGTCGGCGCCAGCGGCGACCTGACGCCGCTCTCCTACGTCGCCGCCGCGCTGGTCGGCGAGCGCGACGTGCGGCACGCGGGTACCCGCCGGCCGGCGGCGGAAGCGCTCGCCCTGCTGCGGCGGGCACCGCTGCGCCTGGCACCGAAGGAAGGCCTGGCGATCATGAACGGTACCGCGGTGATGACCGCGCTGGCCTGTCTCGCCTGGCAACGCGCCGAGACGCTGTCGCGCCTGTGCTGCCGCCTCACCGCGCTGGCGGCGATCGCCCTGCGTGGCAACCGCGGCCACTTCGACCCGCGCCTCTTCGCCGCCAAACCGCACGCCGGCCAGAACCAGGCCGCGGCCTGGATCTGGAGCGACCTGCACGCTGGCGAGCCGGGAGCCCGCGCCGAACCCATCCGCCTGCAGGACCGTTACTCGATCCGCTGCGCCCCGCATGTCATCGGCGTCACGCGCGACGCGCTCACCTGGATGCGCCGGGACATCGAAAACGAGCTCAACAGTGCCAACGACAACCCGCTGATCGACGGCGATGCCGAACTGGTGCTGCACGGCGGGCATTTCTACGGCGGTCACATCGCCTTCGCCATGGACGCGCTGAAGACGGCGGTGGCCAATCTCGCCGACCTGATGGACCGCCAGTTGGCACTGCTGGTCGATACCAGGTACAACCATGGACTGCCGCAGAACCTCTCCGGGAGCTGCGGCGAGCGCGCGTCGATCAACCACGGTTTCAAGGCCGTACAGATCGGCGCTTCGGCGTGGACCGCCGAAGCACTGAAACTGACCATGCCGGCCAGCGTTTTCTCGCGGTCGACCGAATGCCACAACCAGGACAAGGTAAGCATGGGCACCATCGCCGCGCGCGACTGCCTGCGCGTGCTCGAACTCAGCGAGCAGGTGGCCGCCGCCCTGACGCTGGCCAGCGTGCAGGGGGTGAAACTGCGCCAGCGTCTGCCGGATCGCGCAGCGGCCGAACTGACCCCGGCGGTCACGACATTCATGCACCTGGTCAGCCGACACTCGCCGTTCCTCGACGAGGACCGGGCGCTCGAAAGCGAACTGCGTGCGCTCAGCGGCCTGATCCGCGCCGGCCGCTGGTCCCTGTATCCCGATGCTTGAACTCGTCGCCAGCGTCGAACTGGAAGTGCCTTTCCACGATGTGGACGCGATGAACGTCGCCTGGCACGGCCACTACCTCAAGTACTTCGAGCTCGCCCGCTGCGCGCTGTTGCGACGCTTCGACTACGACTATCCGCAGATGCAGACCTCGGGCTATCTGTGGCCGATCGTCGACTGCCATCTCAAGTACGTTCGCCCGGCGCGCTACGGCCAGCGTCTGCGGGTAACGGCCCGGCTGCTCGAATACCACAACCGCCTCAGGATCGGCTACGAAATCCATGACCGGGACAGCGGCGAACGACTGACCAAGGGGAGCACCATCCAGGTCGCCGTCGACGCCACCACCGGCGAGCTGCAATTCGTTTCTCCGGCGATCGTGCTGGCCAGACTGGAGCAGGCGTGCGCCGACTGATGCAGTGGCTGCTGTTGCTGGCGGCGGCCCCGCTGCTGGCCGCCGAAGCGGATACCCTAGCCCGCATCGGCGCGCAGATCGAGCAGTACGGCGTGCTGCGTGCCGACTTCGTGCAGACCAAGCAGATGGCCGCGCTCAAGCGCCCGCTGGTAACTTCCGGCCGCCTCGTCTATTCGCGGCGGCACGGTGTGCTGTGGTTGATCGAACAGCCCTACCGGATAGGCTATGTCTTCGGTGACGAACGCATCGTCGAAATCGCCGCCGACGGCACGCGTCGCGAGCGTGGCCTGCGCGATGTGCCGGGGCTGGCGCAGGTGAGCCGGGTTTTCCGGGCACTGCTCGGCGCCAACACGACGGCCTTGCGCGAAGTCTTCGAGGTCAGCGTACAAGGCGATGCCGCGAAGTGGGAAATCGAACTCAAGCCGCGCCAGGCGCAGATCGCGCAGTTTCTGATTGGCCTGAAGTTATCGGGCGGGCGCTTCGTCGACAGCATCGGCATCGACGAAGCTGGCGGCGACACGACGCAACTCCGCTTGCGTAACACCCAGGGCGCGAGCGCGCCTGCCGAAGCCGAGTTGCAACTGTTCGGCGCCGAGGCGGCCAGACCATGACCGCCCCGCCAAAACAGCCGCGGGCAAGCACGGCCATGCAGTTGCGCGCCGGGTTGTGGCTGCTGCTCGCGCTCGCCGTCACGCTGGTCTGCACGGCACAGTTCGCCGCCGCTGGCCGCGTGCCGTTGCAGACCAACCTGCTCGCTCTACTGCCAGCAACCGAACGCAATCCGGTCGCCGAGGAAGCCGTGCGCAGGCTCGCCGACGCCGCCGGCAACCGTGCCGTCTTCCTGGTCGGGGCGGCAGAACCCACAGCGGCGGCCGCCGCGGCGCGCGCCTTCGCCGCCACATTGCGCAGCGCCGACGCCTTCCGGCAGGTGATCGCCGATATCCCGGCGTTCGATCCCGGGCAGCTCACCGCACTGTACGTGCAACACCGCTTCTCGCTGCTCGCGGCGGCCGACCGCGCGGCGCTGGCGAGCGGTGCGGTCGGCCCTGCCGATCTTGAGGCACGCCTGCGGCGCAAGCTCTACACGCCCTTCCGCTTCGGCCTGACCCTGCCGCCGTCCGATGACCCGTTCGGCTTCAGCGATGCCTGGCTCGCCGAACTGCCTCTCAGGAGCCTCAGGCTCGAAACCGAGAACGGCCTGCTGGTCAGCCACGACGAGCGCCGCACCTGGGTGCTCATCACCGCCGAGCTGTCCGCGTCGGCCTATGATTCGACGCTGCAGCAAGGTGTTGCTGCCGCCGTCGCGCAAGCCGAAAGAGCTCTCCGGCACGCCCATCCAGACGCCGTGCTGCTCCGCGCCGGCACCGTTTTCTACGCCGACGCCGCGCGCCGGAGCGCCGAGCGCGAGTTCGACCTGATCGCCGCCGGCTCGCTGCTCGGCATGTTCTCGCTGCTGTACCTCGTCTTCCGGTCGCTGCGCCCCCTGGCACTCGGTCTGCTCGCGGTCGCGTTCGGCATCGGCACGGCGATCGCCGTGACCATCGCCGTATACGGTGAGCTGCACCTGATCACCCTGGTCTTCGGCGCCAGCCTGATCGGCGAGGCGATCGACTACGCGGTCCAGTATTTTGCCGCCCACCTCGGCGCCGGCGCCGGCTGGGAACCGCTGGCCGGCCTGCGGCGCATCGCTCCCGGCCTGACGCTGGCGCTGGCGACCAGCCTGCTCGGCTACGGCGCACTGCTGCTGGCCCCCTTCCCGGCGCTCTCGCAGATCGCGCTGTTCGCCATCGCCGGCCTCACAGCCGCCTGGCTCTCGGTGTTCCTGCTGCTGCCGGCGCTGCTGGCTCGCCCCAACCGGCGCGACCCGGCGGCCGCCGTGTCCGGCGCGCAGACCTTCCTGAACTGGTGGCGTCGACGCATGCCTCGCCGCCGCTGCCTGCTGCTCGGCGGGCTGTTGCTGATCGCCGCGGTGCCGGGCTGGCTGCGGCTGGCCGGCAACGACGATGTCCGGCTGCTGGTCGCCCGCCCGCCATGGCTGGTCGCGCAGGAGGAGCACATTCGCGCACTGACCGGTTTCGGCAACAGCAGCCAGTTTTTCCTCGTCGAGGATGCGACGCCGGACGCCGTGCTGGCCGGCGAAGAGAAGCTTGCCGCCCGCCTCGACGCGCTCGTCGCGCAGGACCGGATCTCCGGCTATCAGGCACTGTCCGCCTTTGTCCCCTCGCAGGCCCGGCAAGCCGAGAATTACCACCTGTGGCAGGAAAAGGTGTTCGCCGACGAAGGCGCGCTGCGGGCGCTGTTCGCCCGCAGCGCACTGCGCGACGAACTCGCCGAGCACCTCATCGCCAGCTTCAAGGACTCGGCCGGGCACGCCCTCAGTCTCGACGAGTGGCTGCAGTCACCGTTGTCGACGCCCTTCCGTCATCTCTGGCTGGGCCGTTCCGGGCCGGGCTACGCGACGATCGTGCTGCCGCAGGGGATACGCGACGTCGCCCACCTCACCGACGCAGCCGCCGGACTTGCGGGCGTCACGCTGGTGGACAAGGCCGGCAGTGTCAGCCGGTTGTTCCGCGATTACCGGCAATGGGGCGTGCTCTGGCTGCTCGGCGCCTGCGCTCTGGTCTACGGTGTGCTGTGCGTGCGTTACGGCCCTAGCCAGGCGGCGGTAACCCTGGCGCCAACGCTGCTCGCCATGGGTCTGGCGCTGGGCGCTTTTGGCTACGCCGACGCGCCGCTGACGCTGTTCAACCTGATGGGCCTGATGCTGGTGCTCGGGGTCGGCGTCAATTACGCGATCTTCCTGCGCGAGGGCGGGGTACGCGCGGCCGCGACGCTGGCCGGGGTACTGCTGTCGGCCGGCACGACCCTGCTGTCGTTCGGCCTGCTCGCCTTCAGCTCGATGCCGGCGCTTGCCGGCTTCGGGCTGACGCTGCTCGTCGGCGTCGGCATGGCGGTATTGCTCGCGCCGATGGTCCTGACCTTCTCTGCTGCCCAGACCGCATGCCCCGGCGACGCCTGCTGATCCGCCTCTGTGCGCTGCTGTTGGTGACGGCCTGCGGCGAGGGCAGCCGCGACTCGCCTTGTCCGATGCTCGGCGGCGGTGGCGGCTATTGCCTGCAGGCGACCAGCGCGCCCGGACCCTTTGCCGTGCGGCAGAAGGTCGAGGCCAGCTTCCGCGGGCGGCAGGCGACGATGATCGCGGCCATCGAGAATGACGCCGACGGGCTGCGGGTCATCGGCCTGACCCCCTTCGGCCAGAAACTGCTGCAGATCAGCTACGACAACCGCCAGGTCAGCGCGGCGACCCTGCCCGATGGCCGTCTCGATCCGACGCTGCTCGTCGCGCTGCTGCAGATCACGCTGTGGCCGGCCGACGCCGTGCGCGCCGGCTTGACCTCGCCGCTCAAGCTGGAAGAAGATGACGGTCAGCGGCGCGTCCTGAACGCCGGCCAGGTGATCCTGAGCATCCGCTTCAGTACCGACCAGGCACCATGGCGCCGCATGCACCTCAGCGTACACGCCCTGGCGATGGAACTGGAAATCGAAACCCTGTCTGAAGACCTGAACGAAGACCAAGAACCGGAACGATGAGCCAACGCGCCTATCTGCCGGTGTTGGGCATGGTCAACGCCCTCGGCGGCGACGCCGACGCGGTCGCCACCGCGCTGTTCGCCGGCGACACCTCCGGCATGCTCCTCGAGGAGCACTGGCTGCCGTCCGCCGCAGCCCGCGTCGGTCGTGCGCGCGGCGCCCTGCCGGCGCTGCCGGCGCACTTCGCCGCTTATGCCTGCCGCAACAACCGCCTGCTGCTGGCGGCCCTGGCGCAGATCGCAGCCGCCGTTGACTCGGTGCTCACGCGTTATGGACGATCGCGCGTTGGCAGCGTGCTCGGTACCAGCACCTCCGGAATTGCCGAGGGCGAGGCGGCGCTCGCCGCGTACCGCGCAAGCGGCAGGCTGCCCGACAACTACCGTTATACCCAGCAGGGAATCGGCATGCCCGCCGTCTTCCTCGCTCGCTATCTCGGCCTGCGCGGTCCGGCCTACACCGTCTCGACAGCCTGCACCTCGAGCGCCAAGGCCTTCGCTTCGGCGCGCCGGCTGCTGCGCCACGACCTCTGCGACGCGGTACTGGTCGGCGGCGTCGATTCGCTGTGCCGCCTGACGATCAACGGTTTCACCGCGCTCGAATCGACCACCACCGCGCTGAGCAACCCGATGAGTCGCAACCGGTGCGGGATCAATATCGGCGAAGGCGCGGCGCTGTTCCTGTTGACCCGCGACGAGGCCGCCGTCGAACTGCTCGGCATCGGCGAAAGCAGCGATGCGCACCATATCTCGGCACCGCACCCCGCGGGCAGCGGCGCAGAAGCCGCGATGCGCGCGGCGCTGGCCGACGCCGGCTTGCCGGCCAGCGCGGTGGATTACCTGAACCTGCATGCCACGGCGACACCCAGGAATGACGAAATGGAGAGCCGCGCGGTGGCGCGCGTTTTTCCTCAGGGTGTCGCGGCGAGTGGCACCAAGCCGCTGACCGGTCACACGCTGGGCGCCGCCGGCGCTACCGAACTGGCTTTCTGCTGGCTGGCGCTGCGTGACGGTCGACTTCCGCCACACCTCTGGGACGGTGTGGTCGACCCCGAACTGCCCCGCCTCGACCTGATCGGCGGCGAGCGCCACTTCGCGCGGACGCGCGGGCGGGTGTGCATGAGCAATTCCTTCGCATTCGGCGGCAGCAACGCCAGCCTGCTGATTGGCGACGCGCGATGAACGCGACGCCATCGCTGCCAGCGATCGAGGAGATCGTGCCGCATCGCGGCACGATGCGGCTGCTCGACCGCCTGCTGACATTCGATGCCGAAGGCGTCTGCGCCGAATACACGCCACGCTGCGACGCCTGGTACGCCAATTCCGACGGCGACATGCCGGCGTGGATCGGCATCGAACTGATGGCGCAGGCCATCGCCGCGGATGTCGGCCTGCGCAAGCACGGCACTGGTGCGCAACCGAAGCCGGGCGTCGTGCTCGGCACGCGGCGCTACGCCGCGAGACGTCCGGCCTTTGCCGGCGGCAAGGCGCTGCGCGTTTCCGCCACCCTGCTCTACCGCGACGCCGGCGGCCTCGCCGCCTACGCCTGCCGGATCGTGCTCGACACCGAGGAAGTGGCCAGCGCCACCCTCACGGTCTTCGAACCCGACGACTTCCCCACCTTTCTGCAAGCGAGTCTTTCATGAATCAGCGACGTGTCCTGGTCACCGGATCGAGCCGTGGCATCGGCCGCGCCATCGCCATCCGGCTTGCCCGCGACGGTTTTGCGGTGACCGTGCATTGCCGTGGCGAGCGGGCGCAAGCCGAGGCCGTGGCCGCCGACATCGCGGGCGGCGGAGCCGTCGGACAGGTCCTGCAGTTCGACGTCTGCGACCGCGCCGCCGTGCGCGCCGTGCTCGACACCGACGTCGCAACCCACGGCACCTACTACGGCATCGTCTGCAACGCCGGCATCAGCCGCGACAACGCCTTTCCGGCGCTCTCCGACGAGGACTGGGACGGCGTGCTGGACACCAGCCTCGACGGCTTCTTCAACGTCGTACAACCGCTGACCATGCCCATGGTGCGCGCCAGACAGGGTGGCCGCATCGTCACCCTGGCTTCGGTTTCCGGCGTTACCGGCAACCGTGGCCAGGTCAACTACAGCGCGGCCAAGGCCGGCCTGATCGGCGCCAGCAAGGCGCTCGCCGTCGAACTCGCGAGCCGCCGGATCACCGTCAACTGCGTCGCCCCAGGCCTGATCGAAACCGACATGACCGCCGACCTGCCACTCGCCGAGGCACTGCGGAATGTGCCGATGCAGCGCCTCGGCCAGGTCGCGGAGGTCGCCGCAACGGTCGCCTTCCTGATGTCCGACGAGGCCTCGTACATCACCCGCCAGGTGCTCGGTGTCAATGGCGGGATCGTCTGATGGCGCGTGTCGTGGTCACCGGCATGGCCGGCATCAGCGCCCTCGGCGACAACTGGGAGGCGATCGAGAACCGGCTGCGCGCGCGTCGCAACGGTGTCCGCCGGATGCCGGAATGGGACTATTTCGAACAATTGCACACGCGGCTTGGCGCACCGGTCGACGACTTCGTTACTCCCGCCCATTACTCGCGCAAGATGGTCCGATCGATGGGCCGCGTCTCGCTGCTGGCCGTGCGCGCCAGTGAAATGGCACTGCTCGACGCCGGTCTGCTCGACGACCCGGCAATCCGCGACGGGCGGATGGGCATTGCCTACGGCTCGTCATCGGGCAGCGTCGAGCCGGTACGGGTTTTCGGCCAGATGCTCGGCAGCGGCTCGCTGCAGGGCGTCACCTCGACGAGCTACATCCAGATGATGCCGCACACCACGGCGGTCAATATCGGCCTCTTCCTCCACCTCAAGGGCCGCATCATCCCGACTTCGAGCGCCTGCACCTCGGGCAGCCAGGGCATCGGCTACGCCTACGAGGCGATCCGCTTCGGCCGCCAGACGCTGATGCTGGCTGGCGGCGCCGAAGAGATCTCGGCGCCCGGAGCGGCGGTCTTCGACACCCTGTTCGCCACCAGTTGCCGCAACGACACGCCACAGGCCACGCCACGCCCCTTCGACCGCGACCGCGACGGACTGGTGGTCGGTGAAGGCGCCGCGACGCTGGTGCTCGAGGACTATCGGCACGCGCAAGCGCGTGGCGCGAAGATCCACGCCGAGATCGTCGGCTTCGCAAGCAACTCCGACGGCAGCCACGTGACCCAGCCCGCGGCCCCGACCATGGCCCTGGTCATGCGCCAGGCGCTGGCCGACGCCGGACTGGCACCGGCCGCCATCGGCTACGTCAGTGCGCACGGCACCGGCACCGACTCCGGCGACATTGCCGAAAGCCGTGCGACCGCCGAGGTTTTCGGCAACCGCATGCCGATCAGCTCGATGAAGAGCTACCTCGGCCACAGCCTTGGCGCCTGCGGCGCCATTGAAGCCTGGTGGGCGATCGAGATGATGCGCGCCGGATGGTTCGCGCCGACGCTCAACCTGGAGCAGGTCGACCCGGCCTGTGCCGAACTCGACTATTTGCGCGGCGACGGACGCCGGATGGATCCGGAATATGTGATGAGTAATAATTTCGCCTTCGGAGGCATTAATACCTCGATCGTGCTGCAACGCTGGAAGTAACCCCCTCTCACCACCCCAAAAGGATCCGAAAAAATGACAGCCTTTGCCTCGCAGAAGTGGCACTGTGGCCTGCTCCTTGCCGCCGCTCTGCTCAGCGGCTGCGCCACTTCGCGCAGCGTCGTTGCCCCACAGATCGATGCCGTCGCCAACCCGGCGCAAGGCATCGCCGTACGCATCGAAAAGATCGACGATGCGCGCCGTTTCGAAGTTGATCCGCCGGAACCGTCGATCCCCTCGCTGATGGACAACCAGATCGCCGACGACGCCCTGCGCAGCCGCGCCATCGCGCGCAAGCGAAACACCTTCGGCAAGGCGCTGGGCGACGTGCTGCTGCCCGAGGGACAATCGGTGGCAAAACTCACCGAGTCCGCGATCACCAGGACCTTCCGCGCAGCCGGCTACCGGGTGCTCGGCGTTGACGATCCGGATTACGCTCAGGCCATCCCGGTGAGTGGCCGCGTGGAAAAGCTCTGGGCCTGGTTCCGCCCGGGCTTCTGGGCGCTGGCGCTGGAAGCCAACTACGAGGTGACGCTCAGTACGACCATCGCCGCGCTGCAACGCAACCCGAAGTTGACTGGTCAGGTGCGCAACACGATGCAGATCGCCACCGAAGACGACTGGTCGGCGATCGTCACCAAGGCGCTCGACGACTTTTCCGCCCGTCTGCAGGACAGACTGCTCGACAGGTGAAACAGGTCATTCTTACCCCGCTCGCTTTTCAGGAGTCATCCGCATGAAATCGAAACTGCTCGCCGCTTTCCTCATCGCTTCGGCGCTGTTCGCCACACCGGCCATGGCCCGGTCGCCGGTGCCTATCGTCAATTACGAGAATGTCTCGGTCCCGTCGAGCGAAGACAAGGTGCCGACCGCCGCCGAGGTGAAGCGGGCGATCCTCGCCGCCGCGGAGGCCAAGGGTTGGTTGATTGTCCCACAGCCGGACGGCAAGCTGCTGGCAACCTTCAAGGTCCAGAACAAACATGCGATCGTGGTCGAGATCAGCTACGCCGCCGACCAGTATTCACTGACCTACAAGGAAAGTGTCAACATGAAATATACCGAACGTGACGGCGAGCAGTTGATCCACCCCAACTACAACAAATGGACGCAGGGCCTGATCGACGCGATCCACAGCGAGATGCTCAACCTGTAGTGCGTACCGTGCGTCGCCCCTCGCCATTCCTGTGCCGCGGCGACTGGCCTGGAACCCCGACCGGAAGCGCCCCTTGAGGCGGGTGGTGATTACCGGGATGGGCCTCGTTTCCTGCCTGGGCAACGATCTCGACGGGGTCGCCGAGGCACTGCGCAACGGCGTTTCGGGCGTGCGTTACCAGCCGGAGCATGCAGCACTGGGCCTGCGCAGCTGTGTCGCCGGTGTCCCGGACACCACGCACGAGCCCTCGGTCGACCGCAAGATGCGCCGCTTCATGGGCGACGCCGCGCTGTTCGCCTACCACGCCACGCGGCGTGCGCTGGCCGATGCCGCGCTGACGCCGGAACTTCTCGCCTCGCCACGCACCGGGCTGGTGGTCGGCTCCGGCGTCGGATCGCCGTTCGAACATGTTGCCGCCGTCGATACGCTGCGCCGCAACGGCATCGACAAGGTCGCTCCCTACATCGTGCCACGCGTCATGGGCAGCACCACCTCGGCGTGTCTGGCCACCGCCTTCGGCATACAGGGGATCAGCTATTCGCTGACCTCGGCATGTGCCACTTCGGCACACTGCATCGGCCACGCCGCCGACCTGATCCGCTTCGGCAAGCAGGAAATGGTCATCGCCGGCGGCGCCGAGGAACTGCGCTGGACGTCCACCGTGCTGTTCGACGCGATGGGCGTGCTGTCGACGGCCGTTCAGGACGCGACCGCTTCCCGCCCCTACGACCTGAGCCGGGATGGCTTCGTCATCGCTGGCGGTGCCGGCATCCTGGTATTGGAGGAACTGCAGCAGGCACGCCGACGCGGCGCCCGGATCGTCGCCGAGTTTGCCGGCTACGGGGCCTGTTCGGATGGCCAGGACATGCTGAACCCGGCAACCAGCGGTGCCGTGCGCGCCATGCGCCTGGCACTCGCCGAAGCCGGCGGCGAGGTGGACTACCTCAACACGCACGCGACTTCGACGCGCGTCGGCGACCTCAGCGAACTCGCCGCGGTGCGCGAAGTCTTCGCGACGCGCGTGCCGCTGCTGTCATCGACGAAAGGGCTCACCGGCCACCCGATCGCCGCCGCCGGCGCGCATGAGGCGATTTTTTCGCTGCTGATGATGGCGCGTGGTTTTGTTGCCGGCTGCGCGCACCTGCAGCAACCCGACCCGGCTACGCAAGGCATGCCGATTCTTCGCCACAGCATCGAACGCCGGATCGACAGCGCGATGTCCAACAGCTTCGGCTTCGGCGGTACCAACGCCAGCCTGATTTTCCGGCGTTTCAACGACTGAACGAAGCGCGGTTTCGCTGGTGTTCAGCGTGGCCTGGTGGCCACCACATTGAGCAGCGTCGGCTCGGGATTCCGCGGCACGCGCAGGCCGATCCACTCGAGGAAACCGATGTCGGGCCGGCTCCACCACAGATACGGCGTCGAGATACGCCCGTCGGGAAGGTCAAAGCCCGCGGCGCGAATCATCGCCACGTATTCCGCGGCACGCTTCTGCACGTTCATCGGGTGTCGAAACAACAGCCGAATCGGAAGCGAGTGGATGTAGCGCCGCGTCGACTCGGCCAACAGCAGTAGGCCGTTCGGCTTGAGAACCCGAAAAAACTCCGCCATCGCCTGTTCCTGCTCGACGATGTGGTGGAAGGTCTGATGGCAGAAGACGAGGTCGAACGAAGCGTCCGGGAAATCCATGCGTGCGGCATTGGCGGCATGCAGTTGTACCGGGCGTGCACAGGCCGCGGCGGCACCCTCGCTCCGGTTGCGAAGCTTCGGATCGGCGTCGAGAGCGACGATTAGTGCAGGCGCAAAACGCCGCGCCAACTCTGCGAAGGAATGACCAAAACCACAGCCGACGTCGAGTACCCGGTCGAAGCGTCGCTCGCCCGGCGGCAACAGACGCTGCAAGTCGTCGAGCGCCGCGCACAAGACATAAGCCTTCCAGGTAGCGGTTTTGAGGAACCAGTTGCCGAAGCGCGTTTCCTCAATGAAGGGCGGATGTCCGGTCACCGGGTGCGCGCTCCCGCTTGGCGATGCCAGGCAGGCATGCGACCGGAAACCACCGAACGGAGGGCAGCAAGATCCATGTGATCGGGAATGCAACAGAACAGGCGCGGACTGACCGTCCTCCAGGGGGGGCAATGGTGAACTTTCTCTCCACCGACGCAGGCGATGACCATCCTCGCGATAAGATTATACACAGCCGGCAACCGTATCTGCAGGCTGCGAGGCCGCCGGGATACCCGGTGCAGCGCTACTGCACGGCTTCGAGCGGAAAACCCGCGCCCTTCCAGGAGAAGAGCCCGCCGGGAAAGCGATAGACCTGCGTATAGCCGAGTTTGCGTGCCCATGCCGCGGCGTTGTCGCTGCGCGTGCATTTGACGAAGCCACAGTAGAACACCAGCGTCCTGGCCTTGTCGGCACCGAGCAAGGCCGCGAAATCGGCCGTCGTCCTGCCGTCGGTTTCACTGGTGTCCCAGGTACTCATTCGCGCTACCGGAAAAAGGAACTGCTGCGCACCCGGAATGTGTTCCTCCCGGTAGCTGGCGTCGTAGGGCATGGTGTCGACCAGCAGCATCGGCTTGCCATCCTCGATCATCTTCTTCAGTTCGGCCGCCGTCAGCAGCTCGTAGCCGCCGGCCTGGGTGTCGCGCGCCAGCTTGACGGCCTCCACTTCCCTGGTGGTCTCGGCCTCGAACCTGGCGTCGGCGAAGGCGGGACCGGCGAGCAAAGGGGGGCTGGCAGTAGCTGAGAACATCGTCTTTTCCACCGCCGATCTGCGGCCTGCGGAGCAGTTCCCGTACTGGCGCGAGGTGGTGTGCGCATCGATCACCCGCCTGGGCGTCGAGCGACGCGGCTCCGGCCCCTTCCTTGCCGAAATGCGGGCCAGCAGCCTGGGCGGCCTGCACATCGTCACCGCTCGCGCCGATGCGCATCAGCGTCGGCGCAGCCGCGAAAACATCGCCCGCGAGAGCGACGATCCCTTCTTCCTGTATCTGCCGCTGTCCGGCTCGCTGCGCCTGGAATACGCCGACGGCCAGCAACTGGTGGCGGCGCCGGGGACACCGTGCTTTCTCGATCCACTGCGCGTCGCGCGGGCCGATGCCGAAGCCGGAGCACTTCAACCGCCATTTCAAGGCCGCCTACGGGATGACGCCCCTCGACTGGCGGCAGGCCTGCCGCAACTGACGGCCGGGCAAGCTGCGGGCAGGGGGCAATTTCCGATTGACAGCCGCGGCGCAGATCCGAGACACTGAGCATGGCATCCCTGCGCTCATCGGATTTCCTATCCACCTGCCCGGATGGAAGAGAAATCCCCATTTATCAATCGCTTGCTTTCGCCAGCTTGGCTGGTGCGCAGCAGGCGACAGGGCTGCCAGGCCGTGGGGTTCCCCGTACGGCCATCCATAACCAAGAGGAGAGTCCGATGCTTTACGCCCCACCCGGCGCCGCTGGCGCCAAGCTGCAATTCAAGGCCAGATACGACAACTTCATCGGTGGCGAGTGGGTCGCCCCGGCCAGGGGAGAATACTTCGACGTCATCACGCCGATCAGCGGCCGGCCGTACACCTCGGTAGCCCGTTCCACCGCCGAGGACATTGAACTGGCGCTCGATGCGGCGCACGCCGCCGCCGAGAGGTGGGGCAGGACGGCCGCCGCCGACCGCGCCAACATCCTGTTGAAGATCGCCGATCGCATCGAGGCCAACCTCGAAGTGATCGCCTACGCGGAAACGGTGGACAACGGCAAGCCGATTCGCGAGACGCTCAACGCCGACATCCCGCTCACTGTCGACCATTTCCGCTACTTCGCCGGTTGCCTGCGC
Organism: Pseudomonadota bacterium; assembly: GCA_029780075.1. Lineage (GTDB taxonomy): Bacteria > Pseudomonadota > Gammaproteobacteria > Burkholderiales > Rhodocyclaceae > Accumulibacter. Next base: position 34,764 of record JAKOZI010000125.1, on the reverse strand, counting down.
GCGCAGGAAGGCGGGATCAGCGAAATCGACGAAAACACCGTCGCCTACCATTTCCACGAACCACTGGGTGTCGTCGGCCAGATCATCCCCTGGAACTTCCCGATCCTGATGGCCGCCTGGAAGCTCGCGCCGGCCATCGGCGCCGGCAACTGCGTCGTCCTCAAACCCGCCGAATCGACGCCGATCAGCATTCTGGTGGTGGCCGAACTGATCGCCGACCTGCTGCCGCCAGGGGTATTGAACATCGTCAATGGCTACGGCCGCGAAGCCGGCATGCCGCTGGCCACCAGCAAGCGCATCGCCAAGATCGCCTTCACCGGCTCCACCTCGACCGGCCGTGTGATCGCCCAGGCCGCCGCCAACAACCTCATCCCGGCGACGCTGGAACTCGGCGGCAAGTCGCCCAACATCTTCTTCGAGGACGTCATGGCCGCCGACGACGGCTTCCTCGACAAGGCCATCGAAGGCCTGGTGCTGTTCGCCTTCAACCAGGGCGAGGTGTGCACCTGCCCGTCGCGCGCCCTGATTCAGGAATCGATCTACGACCGCTTCATGACGCGCTGCCTGGCCCGCGTCGAGGCCATCAAGCAGGGCAACCCGCTCGACACCGAGGCGATGATCGGCGCCCAGGCGTCGCAGGAACAGATGAACAAGATCCTCTCCTACCTCGATCTCGGCAAGCAGGAAGGCGCTACCTGCCTGATCGGCGGCGCGCGCGCCAACCTCGGCGGCGACCTCGCCGGCGGCTACTATATCCAGCCGACGCTGCTCAAGGGCCACAACAAGATGCGCATCTTCCAGGAAGAGATCTTCGGCCCGGTGCTCGCGGTCACCACCTTCAAGGACGAAGCCGAGGCGCTGGCCATCGCCAATGATACGCTCTACGGTCTGGGTGCCGGCGTCTGGAGCCGCAACGGCAATGTCGCCTATCGCATGGGCCGCGCGATCAAGGCCGGACGCGTGTGGACCAACTGCTACCATGCTTATCCGGCGCACGCCACCTTCGGCGGCTACAAGGAATCCGGCATCGGCCGTGAAACCCACAAGGTGATGCTCGACCACTACCAGCAAACCAAGAATCTGCTGGTCAGCTACAGCGAACAGAAGTTGGGCTTTTTCTGAGCGAGGCACGCCGTGGCTGACCCGCACGGCGGGCAGCCCGGCAGGGGCGGGCAACCGCCCCGCGCTTTTCCGGAGGTTCCCGAGACGAGGAGAGCAGCATGGTCGCACGCGTCATCGCCACACCCGCAGCGCTGGAACTGATCGAACGTCTGAAATCGAAACACGGGGAGCTGATGTTCCATCAGTCGGGTGGCTGCTGCGACAACAGCGCGGCCAACTGCTATCTGCCGACCGACCTGACCATCGGTGCCGGTGATGTGCACCTCGGCGACATCGGCGGCGTGCCTTTCTACATGAGCAAATCGCAATTCGCGTACTGGAAGCACACGCAGCTGATCATCGATGTCATCGACGGCCACGGCGGGACCTTCTCGCTCGAAGGCCCGGAAGGCAAGGCCTTCCACACCCGCTCGCGGGTATTCAACGACGCCGAGCGCGCTGAACTTCGGGCCACCGACGATTGAGATGAGCAACCCATGCCCTCGGCCATGGCGGCAACGCAGATAGAAACTCCCAAACCACGGCGGCGATGAACTGGCACTGCAGCGCAGCGCCGTTGTGACCATGCACTTGGCAAAGCGGGATGGCCGCACAAGGTACGGGTAGCAGAAGCCGCCACACCCATGCTTCCCGCAGGGTAGAATACCGCGAACGGTTTTGCTGGCTTCGCTCTTGCATGCCGGCAGGACATTCGACCGGCAACCGCCGGCCTGGAATCCCCGGTCGGCGGGGCTCTGACCGGAGAAGCATGTGGACTTACGGACGGCCTCGTGGAAATGCTTCCTAGTGCAACGCCGAATCGGTCCTGGTCCGGGGAAACCGCCCCTGCTCCCGACGCATGCGTCCTGACGTTCGATGTATGTTCGTTGATGACGCTCCCTGCTGAGCGACGCGCCGCAACGGCACGCGCCCGGGCGGCAGGTGCTTGAGCGCATGCACCCGCGCATCCGCCCGGTCCTGACCGCCACCCTGGCTTTTCTGGTGGCCCTGTTCGCCATCTGGGCGCTCGACCGCTGGATCGTGCGGCCGGCTTTCGTCGAGATCGAACAGGCGCAGGCTTTCGAGGACGCCGCGCGCGCGCGCGCGGCAATCGATGGCGAGTTGCGCGAACTCGGCGAAGAGCTGAGTGACTGGGCGCAATGGGACGACGCCTACGCGTTCGCGGCCAGCCGCGACCCCGCTTTCGTCGCCTCCAATCTCGGCGACTGGCACCTGCTGGAAAAGAACTCGCGGCTGAATCTCTGTTTCATCTTTGCGCGCGACGGGCAGGTCCTCTACGGTGGCGGCTATGACGCTCAACTGGGCGGATTTCTGACTCCGGCAGCGTTTGCCGGCAAGACGCCGCCGATCTGGTCGATGCTGGCGCCGCGGCTGGCAAGGGAAGAACCCTACGGCGGAGTACTGTCCACCGAGCATGGCCTGCTGCTACTCGCCGCACGTCCGATCGTGAGCACACGCGGAACCGGTCTGGCCCGCGGCATGCTCGTCTTCGGCCGCATTCTCGACGACAAGCTGCTGCGCGCGCTGGGCACGCAGACCCAGGTCACCTTCGACCTGCTGCCGGCAAGCGACCCTCGCCTGTCGCCCCGGGAGCGTGACTATCTGGACACGCTGCGAACCGGAGAAGCCGTGCTGCGACCCGCCGCGGACGGAACGCAGTTCGTATACGAAGCGCTGGCCGGGCTCGACGGCCGGGCGTTGGCACTGCTGCGCACACCGATCCGACAGGAGATCTCCGCGACCGCCGCGCGCACCAGCCAGACCCTGATGGGTTCCCTCGGGTTGCTGGTGCTGGCGCTGCTGCTGGTGCATGCCTGGTTGCGTTCGCGTGCCGAACGTGCCGTCACGGATCGCCACGCCGCCGCCTCGGGCGTGACCGCGCTGGTGCTGCTGATCGGGCTGACCCTGACCTACGGCCTGTTCACCGAGTGGCGCGAGCGCAGCCGGCAGGCGCTGACCCGTGATTTCCAGGCCGCGGCCGCGGAAAGGGCCGAACGCGTGCGCGCGTCGATCGAAAACAACCTCGACGAGATCGAAACCGTTCGACGCTTCTTCACCGGCGTCGTCAGCGTCAGTCGTCAGCAGTTCAGCACGTTTGTGACCCCAACGCTGGAGCGGCACAGGTTTCAGGCGCTGGAGTGGCTGCCGCGCGTACCGCACGCGCAGCGCGCCGCCTACGAGGCCGCAGCCCGCCGGGACCACCTTGAGAACTTCCAGTTCACCGAGAGTGATGCCGAGGGCCGGCTGGTACGCGCTGGCGACCGCGCCGAGTATTTCCCGGTTTACTACCTGGAGCCGCACGCCGGCAACGCAGCGGCGCTGGGTTTTGCCCCCGGCCCGGAGCATCCGGCGCGTGGCGCGCCCCTCGCCAAGGCGCGCGACCAGGGACAACTGGCGGCCACCGCGCGCTACGTCCTGGTGCAGGACCGGTCCAGCAGCGAACGTTATTCCATTCTGGTGTTCGCACCGGTCTATCACGATCTGCCGATGCCGGCCGAGGTCGATCAGCGCCGTCGTCACCTGCGCGGCTTCGTGCTCGGCGTCCTGCGTGTCGGCGACATGGTCAGCGATGCACTGCAGGGTGCCGAACCCGGGCAGTTGTCGTTTCGCCTGCTCGATCTGACGGCCGGCAGCGAGCAAGGCTGGTTGTACGATCATCCGCCAGGCGGCGCTTTCCCGGCAGCGACAACCAGCGACCTGCGGTTCTCCCGGGACTTTCCTCTCGCCGACCGCTTCTGGCGCATCGAAGTGGCGCCGAGCGCTGCCTTCATTGCCCGTCACCACGATCAGAGCTACCGCTGGATCCCGGCCGGCGGCGGCCTGCTCACCCTGCTCGCGGCAATGTATCTGTTCGCTCTGGTGGCGCAACGCCAGCGTGCAGAACAACTGGTCGCCGAACGCACCATCGCGTTGCGCGCCAGCGAGGCGCAGTTCCGCCAGATCATCGAGCATGCCCCGTTCGGCTTCCATCTTTACCGCCTGACGGCGGATGACCGGCTGCTGCTCGGCGGCGCCAATCCGGCAGCCGAAGCGATGCTCGGTATCAGCCAGGCGCAGTGCATGGACAGACCGGTCGAGGAGATACTCCCGGGCCTGCTGGCCAGTGAAATTCCCAACGCTTGCCGCCAACTGGCGCGCACGGGCGGGGCACGACGCTGGGAGAGGGTAACGTATGGCCAGCCGGAGAAGGATGAAAGCTTCGAGATGGTGGCCTTCCAGACCGCGCCGGGTCTGGTCGCCGTGGCCTTCGTCGACATCACTGAACGACGGCGTGCGGAAACGGCACTGCACGATAGCGAGCAACGCTTTCGCGCGATGATCGAACACGCTCCCGATGGCATTGCCCTGTTCAACGGCAGTATCCGCTATGCCAGCCCGGCGGTATCCCACCTTCTCGGCTACACTCCTGAAGAAGCCATGGCTCTGGATCCCGAGCAAGCGACGCATCCCGACGACCTGCCGTGGCTGCTGCCGCTGCTGGACGGACTGACGCGGAGGCCGGGAGATGTGGTCTCGGCGCGCTATCGCTTTCGCCACAAGGACGGCTCCTGGCGCTGGCTGGAGAGCACGATCAGCAACCTGCTGCACGAGCCGGTAGTGAATGCGCTGGTCTTCAATTTCCGCGACGTCACCGAACGTCAGCAGGCCGAAGCACACCTGCGGCTGGCGGCGGCAGTGTTCGAAGCGGCACGCGACGCGATCATGGTCACCGACAAGCAGTGGAACATCGTCGCCGTCAACCCCGCCTTCAGCACCCTCACCGGCTATGCCGAAAGCGAGGTGCGCGGACGCAATCCACGTCTGTTGTGGGCCGAACGGCAAGAGCCGGCGTATTTCGAGAGCATGGCGCGGACGCTGGCCGTTGCGGGCGTATGGCAGGGTGAGTTCTGGGCCCGGCGCAAGGACGGCGAACGTCGCGCCGCGCTCGCCAGCCTGGGAGCGGTGCGCGACGCCAACGGCACGATCAGCCACCACGTCGGCGTGGCCACCGACATCACCGCCCTCAAGATTGCCGAACAGCGCATCGAGCACCAGGCCTACTACGACGCGTTGACCGACCTGCCGAACCGCTCACTGCTGGCACAGCACGCGGAACTGGCGCTGGCCCGGGCAACACGCCAGCGCAGCGCGCTGGCGCTGCTGTTTCTCGACCTGGACCAGTTCAAGGAAGTCAACGACTCGCTCGGACACGCCGAGGGCGACGCCCTGCTGGTACAAGCGGCGGCTCGCCTGCAGGAGATCACCCGTGGCGAGGATACGGTCTGTCGACTGGGCGGCGACGAGTTCGTGCTGTTGCTGCCGGATACCGCCCAGGACGGTGCGTTGCGGGTGGCCGACAAGTTGCTGACGGCGTTCCGCCAACCCTTCATGGTGGCCGGCCATCCCCTGCGCACCACGGTATCGATCGGCATCGCCCTCTATCCAAACGACGGCAACAGCTTCGCCGAACTGCTGAAAAACGCCGACACCGCGCTCTACCAGGCCAAGCAGGAGGGTCGCAATACGCGCGTGTTCTACGACCGGCAAATGAACGCCGCCATCCTGCAGCGTCTGGTACTCGAAAGCGAGTTGCGCCAGGCGCTCGCCAGCGGCCAGTTGCGCGCTTACTACCAGCCCAAGATACGGCTGAGCGACGGCCAGACGGTCGGCGCCGAAGCGCTGCTGCGCTGGCCGCACCCCGAGCACGGCATGATTCCACCGGGGCGCTTCATTCCGGTCGCGGAAACCAGCGACCTCATCGTCGAACTGGGGGTCTGGATGCTCGGCGAGGTCTGCCGGCAACTGGCGCGCTGGCGCGCCGACGGTCTGCCGATCCTGCCGGTGGCGGTCAACCTCGCCGCCCGCCACTTCCGCCAGCCGGGTCTCGCCGACTGCATCCGCGGGCTGCTCGAAGCCAGCGCCCTGCCTGCGCAGGCACTGGAGCTGGAACTCACCGAGTCGAGCCTGCTGGAAGCCGGACCACAGACGGCGGAAACCCTGCAGGCCCTGGAAGAACTCGGCGTCGGCCTGGCCATCGACGACTTCGGTACCGGCTACTCCAGCCTCAGCTATCTCAAACGTCTCCCCCTCAGCGCCTTGAAAATCGATCAGAGCTTCGTCCGCGATCTGGTCAGCGATCCCGATGACCGCACCATCGCCGCGGCCATTGTCGCCCTTGGCCACGGCCTGGGTTTGAAGGTGATCGCGGAAGGCGTCGAGACCGCCGAACAGCAGTGCATCCTGCTCGACCAGGGCTGTGACCTGGCGCAGGGCTTCTGGTTTGGCCACCCCGTGCCGCCAGAGGCCTTCGTGACCGCCTGGCAGGCAAACTCAGCCAGAGCTGGCTTGCCGATGGAGTAGAATCACACGCCGTGACCACCCTGCTCGTCCTGACCAACCTGCCCGACCGCCCTGCCGCCGAAGACCTGGCGCGGGCACTCGTCGAGGCGCGGCTGGCGGCCTGCGTGAATATCCTGCCGGCGTGCCACTCGATCTACCGCTGGCAGGGCGTGCTCGAAACGGCCGACGAGGTGCCGCTGTGGATCAAGACGACCAGCGAGCGCTACCCGGCGCTGCAGGCAGCGATTCGCAACCGCCACCCCTACGCGCTTCCGGAAGTGATCGCGCTACCCGTTGTCCAGGGACTGCCCGACTATCTCGCCTGGGTCGCCCGTGAAACGCGCATCCCCGACTGACTTCTCCAAGATTCCCGCCATGATCCGCTGGTTGCTCGCTTTCACTATGCTGCTGGGCACCCTGGTGTGCGCCGAGGAATTTCTCGACCCGGCGATCGCCTTCAAGCCGACAGTACACGCCCTCGACGGACAAACCCTGGAAATTCGCTTCGAGATCTCCAAGGGCTACTATCTCTACCGTGACCGGTTCCGTTTCGCGGTCGAGCCGGCGACGGTGGAACTCGGCGCACCGCTCCTGCCGCCGGGCAAGGAGAAGCGCGACGACACTTTCGGCGACGTCGAGGTGTACTACCACGAAGCGATCATCCATCTGCCGGTCGTGCGCAACACCTCGGGGCCGCTGCCGCTGACGCTCGTCCTGACCTCACAGGGCTGCGCCGACGCCGGCATCTGCTATCCGCCTCAACAGCAGAAGCTCGCAGTGCAGTTGCCGGACCCGGCAACGGTAGCGATCGTCGCGGCAGCCCCGCGCGAGGGCCCAACGGGCGACGAGTCGGGACACATCGCCCAGCTGTTCCGGCACGCCGACTTCTGGCTGCTGATCGGCAGCTTTTTTGGTTTCGGGCTGCTGCTGGCGCTGACCCCCTGCGTCTTCCCGATGATTCCGATTCTGTCGAGCATCATCATCGGGGCCGGTCGCCGTGGCCGTGCGGTGTCGCACGCCCGCGGCTTCTCGCTGTCGCTGGCGTACGTTCTCGGCATGGCCGTCACCTATGCGGCGGCCGGCGTCGCGGCCGGGCTGACCGGCACCCTGCTGGCGGCGGCGTTGCAGAACCCCTGGGTGCTGGGAGGTTTCGCAGCGGTGTTCGTGGTCCTCGCGCTGTCGATGTTCGGCTTCTACGAAGTGCAACTGCCGACCTTCCTGCAAAGCAAGGTGTCCGAGGAGGCACGCCATATCCGCGGCGGCTCGCTGCCCGGTGTCGCGGCCATGGGCGCACTGTCGGCGATCATCGTCGGACCTTGTGTCGCCGCGCCGCTGGCCGGAGCCCTGCTCTACATCGGCCAGACCGGCGATGCGGCGCTCGGCGGTGCGGCGCTGTTCGCGATGGGCTTGGGCCTGGGCGTACCGCTGCTCGCCGTGGGCGTCTCGACCGGCAGCTTGTTGCCCAGATCCGGCCCGTGGATGGAGGCCATCAAGAAGGCGTTCGGCGTGGTCCTGCTGGCGACCGCCGTCTGGATCGTCTCACCGGTGATTCCGGTGGTCGCCCAGATGCTGGCGTGGTCGCTGCTGCTGATCGTTCCGGCGATCTATCTGCACGCGCTCGATCCCTTGCCGCCGCACGCCAGGGGCTGGCAACGTTTCTGGAAAGGCATCGGCATCGTCCTGCTGCTGCTCGGCGCGGCGATGCTGCTGGGAACGCTCGCCGGCTCGCGTGATCCGCTGCAGCCGTTGTCGGTCCTGCGCGGCGGCTCGGCGAGCGCCGACACCCGGCCTCTGGCGTTCACCCGCGTGCGCTCGCTGGCCGAACTCGACAGCCGCATCGCGGCTGCGGGGCAGCCGGTAATGCTCGATTTCTATGCCGACTGGTGCGTGTCGTGCAAGGAAATGGAACGTTTCACCTTCGCCGATCCGCGCGTGCAGGCCCGTCTGGCCGGCTGGACCTTGCTGCAGGTCGACGTCACCGCCAACTCGGAGGACGACCGGGCATTGCTGCAGCGCTTCAAGCTCTACGGGCCGCCGGGAATCATCTTCTTCGACCGCAGCGGCAGGGAGATCGAGGGCCTGCGCGTGGTCGGCTTCCAGAACGCCGAGGAATTTCTGAGCCTGCTGTCGCGCGTACCCTAGTTTGCTTTGGCGCGCCCTGGCTACTGCAACGCTCCTGCCGACAGCGGCTTGCCGACGACGAGTGGGCGAGTGCCGACAGGAAAACGGAATTCCGCCGTCGGGACCAGACTCTGCTCGCGGACAAACCCGGCGGGCCGGGCCTGGCCGCGCAACGGCGAGTTGCTCGGCAGGGCCAGCGCCTGGCCGCCACCGTCGATCAACATCGTCTTGTCGATGATCGCCTGGTTACCTTCGTGGCGCCCCGGCGCTTGCGGTGTGAAAGCTCCGCGGCCGACGAGCAGGTTGTTGATCGCCCAGACCTCGGTGCCCGCCGGCATCCGCTCCGTCCAGACGTGCAGGAAGCGCCCATCGGTGCGGTCGTCGATCAGCGTGTTGTGCGCCAGGTACAGGGCATTGTCGGGCCAGCGCTGCCCCTCGGCGGCATAGGAAATCAGATCCGGATTGTCGCTGGTGGTGCTCTGACCGATGACATTGCCGATCACCCACGCCAGCCCACCGTTCGGGAACTCGATCTCGTACGACGCGCTGCCGCCAGCCCCATCAACGATCAGATTGTAGAGGATCGCACTTTCGCGCGCCCGCGACTTGATCAGGTGTCCGCGAAAGCCTTGCTGGAAGCGGCTGCCGCGGACACTCAGGCGGCCAATCCCCCCAGCATAAAGCAGGTGATGCAGCGCGCCACTGGCGTGCCGGGGGGCCTCACCGAACTCGCTATCCTCGACTTCGAGCACGGTGTCGGCAAAGTTGCCCGTCAGAATACCCATCTCGTTGTCGAAGAACGCACAGCGCAGGATTTTCAGGTGTCCGCGCTCGAAACGAATGCCGGCACCGTTGCCGTTCGGAACGCGTGCGCCCCTGAATTCGATGTTCTCGATCAGCATCTCGGCGTTGCGCACCACCCACAGCGCCTTGCCTTCGACGCTGGCCCCATCGGCAAGCAACAGCGGGCGCTTGCCGACGCCGCGAATGGTCAGCCGACCCTGCGTCCAGACCACCGCTTGTTGCCGATACTCGCCGGGCAGGATCTCGATGGTGTCGCCGTCACGCGCCATGCGTGCGGCTTCGCTGATGCTCCTGATTTCTTCCTGCGGGCCGACGACGATGGTCCTGCCGTTCGACGCAGCGCTCGGCACCTTCTTGTCCAGAAGCTGCACCTGACTGCCGTCCCTGCCGACCGCCGGGCCATCGGCAGGCGTCCTGACGACCTCGATCCGACCCTGTTCGTTGCGACGAATCGGGCCCAGCTCAATGGCTGCCGCGGGCAGATTGTCGGCCAGTACCGGCGTGGCGGCCAAAACCACGAGCAGCGTGGCGGCAAGGCGTCCGGCGTGGATCATGGCTTCCTCCGTTGCTTTGGCGCTGGCCTGACGTGCGGGTAGTCGGTAGAAAGGGCGCCGCCTACGACAGTTCGACCTGCGCCCCCAACTCGACGACGCGGTTGGGGGGCAGCTTGAAGAACGCGGTGGCGGTATCGGCGTTGCGGAACATCCAGGTGAACAATACCTGGCGCCAGCGGGCCATACGCGAGCGCCTGGAGATCGGCATGCTGACGACGGTCTCGCGTCCGAGGAAAAACGAAGTCTCCATCATTTCGAAGTCCATGCCGTGCGCGGCGCACAACGCCAGGGCATGCGGCAGGTCGGGGTCGTCCTTGAAGCCGTAGCGAACGAACACTCGATGAAATCCCGCCGGCAGCGCTTCGACGCGCACCTGCTCGTCTTCGGGGACATGCGGCACGTCTTCGGTAACCACATTCAGCAGCACCACCCGCTGGTGCAGGACCTTGTTGTGATACAGGTTGTGCAGCAGGGCCCGCGGCACACTCTCGGGGTCGGCGGTCATGAATACGCCGGTGCCGTCGACCCGATGCGGCCCGCCCATGGCGAGGCCGCCGATGAAGGCGTGGATCGATACCGAATCCTGCTTCAGGCGCTCGTAAAGCAGTTTGCGACCGAGCTTCCAGGTCGAGAGCAGGGCGAACACCGAGAAACCCAAGGCCAGCGGGAACCAGCCGCCGTCGAGGATCTTGATGACGTTGGCTGAAAAGAAGGCGAAGTCGACGACCACGAAGAACACCAGGAAAAGCGCCGCACGCGGCCAGCTCCATCGCCACAGGGCGCGGACAACGACAAAAGCGAGAATCGTGTCGATCATCATCGTCAGCGTGACGGCGATGCCGTAGGCCGAAGCGAGATTCGACGACGAACGGAAGCCGAGCACGACGATGATCACCGTCAATAACAGCAGCCAGTTGATGTTCGGCACGTAGATCTGGCCCTTTTCGCGCTCCGACGTGAATCTGACCTGTATGCGTGGGCAATACCCGAGCTGCATGGCCTGGCTGGTCAGCGAAAAGGCTCCGGAAATCACCGCTTGCGAAGCGATCACCGTCGCCACGGTGGACAGAATGACCAGCGGAATCAGCAGGATCTCACTCGGCGCCATCAAAAAAAAGGGGTTTTCGATCGCCTTCGGATCGTTGAGGATCAGCGCCCCCTGACCGAGGTAGTTGAGGTACAACAGCGGAAAGACGAAAGCCAACCAGGCCCACTTGATAGCACGGCGACCGAAGTGTCCCATGTCGGCGTAGAGCGCCTCGCCGCCGGTAATCGCCAGCACCACCGAACCCAGCGCCAAGAAGGCCATGCCTTGATGCTGAATGCCGAACGATAGCGCATACCAAGGATTGATCGCTGCCAGCACCGACGGGTACTGCACCACATTCCACAATCCGAGCGCGCCGAGGGTGGCAAACCAGAACATCATCAGCGGCCCGAACAACGCCCCGACGGCTGCTGTGCCGTGCCGCTGAAAGAAGAAAAGCGCGACCAGTATGGCGACGGTGATTGGCAGAACATAGGGCTTGAGCAGTGGTGTCACAACTTCAAGTCCCTCCACAGCCCCGAGTACCGACATCGCCGGCGTGATCACCGCATCACCGTAGAACAGTGCGGCACCAAAAATCCCTAGCGCCGACATTATCCACAGCACACGTGGCGAAGCGTTCGCTGTACGCAGCGCCAGCGCCGTCAGCGCCATGATGCCGCCCTCGCCCTTGTTGTCGGCGCGGGTGATGAAAAGAACGTACTTCAGGGTCACCGTGATGGTTAAAGCCCAAAAGACCAGCGAGAGGATACCCAGCACATTGTCCGGGGTGACCGCCAGCGGATGGTGACCGCCGAAGATCTCCCTCATTGTATATAGGGGACTCGTGCCGATGTCGCCAAATACGACGCCCATGGCCGCCAGCGCGGTGGCCGCGAGGCCGGTCTTCTCGCCGTGCGGCGCGTGTGTTGCAGTCATTGGCCCTCCCTGACCCTCAGTCGCGGAATGTCATCCGCCTGGCTTTTTCTGCCACGCCCTGTCGATGCATCACTCGCCCTGTCCCTGTCCAGGCGAACCCACATCCTGCTGCGGCGCAGCAACAAGAGCGCGATTCTAGGACGAATACAATCTCGCCACAAGCACCGCGATCGCCGCCCGCGAGCCGTCGCGGGCGGCGCTAGGCGATTGTGCAAAAAAAGATTTCAAGTTGTTTCAGTGGCCAGATAAATGCCGCTCGGAGCGCGCTCGACCAGGCTTGCGGTGCTACAATCGCAGCCCTTTTCGGCGTCTGATCATCAGAAAGTCCATAGCGTGAGCGAAGAAAACAGACCACATGTCCCTGAAATGCTGCAAAAGCGGCTAGCCGACGTACACCTCACGGAAGTACGCTCCTTGTTGTCGTTGCAGAAACTGGTCGAGGACCTGGTACGTGAGCAGGAAACGCCCAACCAGGACGAGGTGGACGTGGAGTTGCAGCAGCAATATCGCAAGGAGCTTCGCCAGAAACTCAAGCTGATGCCACCGAGGGAAGTCGCTTACATCCTAGAATCACTCGAACCCAACGAGCGCCTGGTCGTCTGGGAGGAAGTCAAGGAAGGTGCCGACCCGATCCTGGCACTGCTCCCCGACGACGTCCTTGAGGAGTTGATTGACGACAGTCACTACCGCAACGAGAAGACGGCGGTTACTGCTTTCGAGATTCGTGACGGGCGACTTCGCCAGATCACGGTCACCAACCCCGAGGATCTGAGCAACGTCAAGCCGATCTGGGTCGACCTGGTCGCGCCGACGAAAAAAATCCGCTCCTGGATCGGCGGGTTGTTCGACGTCGATCTGCCGGACCCCGGCAACCTGACCGACCTGGAAGCCAGCGCCCGCTTCTATGTGGACGAGGAGGGGCACACGCATCTGCACTCCGACTTCCTGCTCGACACCCGCGAGGAATCGCGCAACGTTCCGGTCGCCCTGATTCTTCAGAACGATGTGTTATTTACGGTGCGCAGCGAGGAATTGCCGGTGTTTCGCCTGCAGCGCGCGCGCGCGCGCACCCGCCCGGGCTACGTCAGCAATGGCACCGATGTGCTGCTCGACCTCTACGCAGCCGATGTGGAGTACTCTGCGAATGCCCTGGAGGATGTCTACGGCGAACTGGAGAAAGTCGGCAGGCAGGTGTTGCGCTCGCATACCACCGACCAGGAAGCGTCAAAGATCCTGACGGCGATTTCCGAGGCCGAGGATCTCAACGGGCGCACTCGCCGCAGCGTACTCGACACCCGGCGCGCCCTGTCCTTCCTGCTGCGCGGCAAGTTCCTCTCCGACGCGCAACATGCCGACGTACGCGAGATCCTGCGCGACATTGAATCGCTTGATGGTCACACGGCTTTCCTGTTCAACAAGATCAACTTCCTGATGGATGCCACCGACAGTGCGATCAACATCAATCAGAACAAGGACATCAAGCGTCTGACGATCCTTAGCGTGATATTCATGCCGATCAATGTCCTTGCCGGCATGGGCGGCATGTCGGAATTCTCGATGATGACCGAAGGGATTCCCTGGCCGATCGCCTACGGTAGTTTTGCCTGCGCCATGGTTGGTGTCGGCGCTTTGACCTACTACGGTCTACGGCATTTCGAGCAGCGCCGGGCAAGCAGCAGCCAAGCGGCAAACCGGCGGACTGACTGATACTTCGTCCGCAGCGGCCGGACGCGCCTCACCAGGCGCTGAACACCACTTCGGCAGCAGCGATCGTGCTGGCGATGTCGTCCTCGCTGTGCGCGGCCGATACGAAGCCGGCTTCGAAGGCCGACGGAGCAAAGTAGTGGCCGGCATCGAGCATGGCGTGGAAGAAGCGATTGAAGGCGTCCTTGTCGCAGCCCATCACTTCGGCGTAGCTCTGCGGGCACTGCGGGCGGAAATACAGACCGAACATGCCACCGATCGCTTGCGCGGAGAACGGCACGCGATGTTTGTCGGCAGCCGCAACCAGACCGTCGGTGAGTTGTCTGCTGCGCCGCGCCAGCGATTCGTAGAAACCCGCGCCGCGCAGCAGTTGCAGCGTCGCCAGACCGGCGGCGACGGCCACCGGATTGCCGGACAGGGTACCCGCCTGGTACACCGGGCCGAGCGGGGCGATCATGGCCATGATCTCGCGCCGGCCACCGAAAGCACCTACCGGCATGCCGCCGCCAATCACCTTGCCGAGCGTCGTGAGATCGGGAGTGATGCCATAAAGACCTTGCGCTCCCCTGGCACCCACACGAAATCCGGTCATCACTTCGTCGAAGATCAGCACCGCTCCGTGGGCCGAGCACAGGTCGCGCATCGCCTGCAGGAAAGCAGGCTGCGGCGCGATCAGGTTCATGTTGCCGGCGACCGGCTCGACGATCACCGCGGCAATCCGCGGGCCGTGCTCGGCAAATGCCGCCGCCAGGCCGGCGCAGTCGTTATAGTCGAGCACCAGCGTGTGCCGGGCAATATCGGCGGGGACGCCGCCTGAACTCGGATTGCCAAAGGTGAGCATCCCCGAGCCGGCCTTCACCAGCAGGCTGTCGGAGTGGCCATGGTAACAACCCTCGAACTTGATCAGCAGGTCGCGCCCGCTAAAGCCGCGTGCCAGCCGGATCGCACTCATCGTCGCTTCAGTACCGGAACTCACCAGGCGAACCATTTCGAGCGAAGGCAACATTTCACACAACAGCTCGGCCATCTCGACCTCACCGGCGGTCGGGGCACCGAAGGAGAGTCCCTGCAACGCCGCCGCGCGGACCGCGGCGACTACTTCGGGATGCGCGTGCCCAAGGATCAGCGGCCCCCACGAACCAACGTAATCGACGTAACTCTTGCCGTCTACGTCGACGACGCGCGCACCGGAACCGGTGGCGAAAAAGCGCGGCGTACCGCCGACCGAACGAAACGCCCGGACCGGCGAATTGACACCACCCGGGATGTGCCGCTGCGCGCGCTCAAAAAGTTGCTGACTGCGGGAACTCACAATTCACTTCCTTGAACAGTTGTTGATAGGCCGCGGCGCGCGCCGCCACATCCGGCGCGTCGAAAAGATCGCTGATCACCGCCAGCAGATCGACGCCGACTGCCAGCAGCGGCGCCGCATTGTCCAGCCGAATGCCACCGATGGCGCAGACCGGCAACCGCAATTCGGCGCGGCAGCGGCTGAACAGCGTCAGCGGTGCGCGCACCGCCAGGGGCTTGGTCGGCGATGGGTAAACTGCCCCAAACGCAAGGTAATCAGCACCCGCCGCTGCTGCGGCACGCGCGCACTCGAAATCGGCGTAACACGAGGCACCGAGCAGACGACCGCGGACAAGTGCCCGCCGGGCCGTCAGCAGGTCACCATCCGTCGCTCCGAGGTGTACACCGTCGGCGTCGACTGCCAAGGCCAATGCCAGGTCATCATTGATCAGCAGACGCGCGCCGAACTGCCGGCATAACCGCTGCAAGGCACGCGCCACCTCCGCACGCCGCGTCGAATCCCGACTCTTGTCCCGATACTGAACAAGCACCGCACCACCACGCAGGGCAGCCTCCACATGCGCCAGCAGGTGATCCTGCGGCAGCCCTTCGGGGGTGATCGCATAGAGACCGCGCAGACTGTTGCCGAGCGCTTCAGGCATCGAGGGCTCCGCCCCGTAAACGGGTCTGGTAGAAGCGGTCCGGAATGTATTGGCCCATTCCCGGTCGGAAGCCGGCCGCCAGCGTCTGCCAGGTGTATTCCTGGGCGGCCCACACCGCGGCATCGATCGACAGGCCGCGAGCGAGATGCGCGGCAATGGCCGAGGCCAGCGTGCAACCGGAACCGTGATAGCTGCCGGGCAGACGATCCCAGGCGTCGCTGCGCACCAGCCCCAGTCGCTGGCCATAGAGGTCATTGACCACGCGCGCGGTATTCTCATGCGTGCCGGTCAGCAGCACGTATTCGCAACCCAGATCCAGCAAAGTCTGCGCACATTGTGCCAAAGGCACAGGGCTGGCTTCGTCAGGTTCGTCTTCAGCAGCACGGTCGTCGCCAGCCAGTCGCCGAGCTTCCAGCGAATTCGGCGTCAGTATCGTAGTCAGCGGCAGTAACAGCTCGCGCAAACCCACAATCATGTCCTCGTCCGCGAGTTCGTCGCCCCGCCCGGAAGCCAGCACTGGGTCGAGCACCACCGGCAAGCCAGGGTAATCGGCGAGGATTTCGGCGATGACCACGATGTTCTCGATGCTGCCCAGCAGGCCGATCTTGAAAGCGGCAACCGGCATGTCCTCCAGCAACGTTCGCGCCTGATCCTCGACACAATCGGAATCGATGGCCAGGACGCAACCGACGCCGACGGTATCCTGCACGGTCAGCGCCGTCGTCACCGTCAACGGGTGGCAGCCAAACGAAGACAGGGTCATCAAGTCCGCCTGAATGCCGGCGCCGCCGGAGGGGTCGCTGGCAGCAAAGGTCAGCACGATGGGCGGCGACTGTTGGGGAGATCGTGGAAGCATGAGGAAAAGTCTGGGTAGCGGAGGGGTCTGGTGCACAAAGTCTTGGCAGCAACCCAAGGGTTTGGCTAGAATCTCGATGATTTTTTGATTCTAACCGAAAACCGACAGCGACCATGAACCCAGCAAGCGCCGAAACCTACCGCACATGGATGTGCCTGACCTGTGGTTTCCTCTACGAGGAAGCTGCGGGACTGCCTGAAGAAGGCATCGCCGCGGGAACTCGCTGGCCGGATGTACCGATCAACTGGACGTGTCCGGAATGCGGGGCACGCAAGGAAGATTTCGAAATGATCGAGATCTGAAGACAATGCGGTATAGTAACGCTGGCAGGAGATGATGTCGGATCCGGGATTTCATTAGAATAATGACTGGGGACACCCTGGAGGAGTGAAGTGGCTGAAGCTGCAAGCCCGCGCGGCGTCAAGGTCATGGTCATCGATGACAGCAATACCATACGGCGTAGCGCGGAGATTTTCCTGGTGCAGGCCGGCTGTCAGGTGTTGCTTGCCGAGGACGGCTTCGACGCTCTCGCCAAAGTGGCCGATCACCAGCCCGACGTGATCTTTTGCGACATCGTGATGCCGCGCCTCGACGGCTATCAGACCTGTGCCCTGATCAAGAAGAATCAACGTTTCCGCGCCACGCCGGTGATCATGCTGTCGTCAAAGGATGGCCTGTTTGACCGCGCCCGCGGGCGCATGGTCGGCTCCGACCACTATCTGACGAAGCCATTCACCAAGGACAGCCTGCTGCAAACGGTCGCCACCTTCGCGCCGCCGACAGCCTGAGAAAACCCGAACTTGCCGAGAGGGGGCTGCGAAAGCAGAGAGCCATGACCATCAAGAAAATTCTCGTGGTTGACGATTCACCGACCGAACGTCATGTCTTGAAAGTCCTGCTGACCAGCAATGGTTACGAGGTGCTGACCGCCGAGAGTGGCGAAGAGGGTATCGCCAAGGCCAAGAGCGAGTTGCCCGACCTGATCCTGATGGACGTCGTCATGCCCGGCCTGAACGGCTACCAGGCAACCCGCACCCTGACCCGCGATCCGACGACACGGAACATCCCGGTCATCGTGTGTACGACCAAGGGCCAGGAGACCGACAAGATCTGGGGCTTGCGCCAGGGTGCCCAGGACTACCTGGTCAAGCCAGTCAATGGTCAAGAGTTGCTGGCCAAGATCGCAGCGCTCTAGACGGCGGCCAGGGCATGACCAAGAAGATCAGCCTGCATGAATTCCAGTCCTACCTCGCGGCCCGGCTTTCCGGAACCAGCAATCAGAGTTCTGCCGGACTTCTCGGCATTCAGGCGGGTTCGGATTTCTGGCTGCTCGATCTCGCGGACTCGGGCGAAATCGTACCGCTGAGTCCGCTGACCAAGGTGCCGCTGACCAAACCCTGGTTCGCGGGGATCGCCAACATTCGCGGCAATCTGTACTCGGTCGTCGATCTTTCCGCTTTTCTGGGCAAGGACGTCACCCCCCAGAATACCAGTTCGCGACTGCTGCTGATTGGCACCCGCCATGGCAGCAATGCGGCCCTGCTGGTCACGCGCATGATCGGCCTGCGCAACGTCGAGGCCTTGAATCCGGAACCGCAAAATGGCGCCGCACCTGCCTGGGCACTCGAAGCCTATACGGACAACGAAGGCCGCCGCTGGAACAAACTCAAGGTACGCGAGTTGCTGGCGGACGAGGCGTTCATGGACATTGGCGCTTGAGCCGCTGTCGTATCACGGAGTCCCTGACGGCGACGATCGTCGCGGCCAAGGCTGTGTAACCGGAGAAGCAAGATGACCTTCAAACCCAAGCTGCCGGCATTCCTGTCGCGGGCGACAGACCCGGCCGGCGAAACCCTGTTGGTGCGCAGCACACCGATGGAACCCGGCGAGCCGGAGAGTAAAGGGAAAGTGCCGTTGTCGCTTGCTTTCCTGCAGCGTTACCCGGTGACCCAACAACTGCAGATCCTTGGCGGCTGCCTGGTACTGGTCATGCTGTTCATTGCCGTCACGGTCTACCGCGACAGCCGGCAGGCGACGTACAACACCGCCTATATCGCCACTGCCGGCGAGATGCGGATGCTTTCGCAGCGACTGGCCAAGGCTTCGAGTCTGGCCTTGCTGGGCGATCCCCTGGCCTTCAAGCAACTGGCAGAATCGCGTGAAAGTTTCGCCAGCAACCTCGAGCGCCTGACCAGCGGTGGTGAGTTGGCCGGCACCCAGGTGCCGCCTTCTCCGGACGGCGTGCAGGCACAGTTGGTAGCGTTGACGCAGTTATGGGACAAGACCGACAAGAACGCGGCGCGACTGCTCGAAATGGAGAAAAACCTGATCTCGCTCGGCAAGGAAGTTGCGATCATCAACGACAAGAATCCGCAACTGCTCGACCTGGCAGAACAGATCGCCGCACTCAAGCTGCAAAGCAGTTCCGGAGTCCGTGAGATTGCAGCCGCCAATCTACTGGTCATGCTGACGCAACGGATCGCCAAGAACGCCAGCGCACTGCTGGTTGGCGATGCCATCGACCCGGAAATCACCTTTCTCCTGGGCAAGGACACGAATACCTTTCGCGACACGATACACGCCCTGTCCAAAGGCAGCGACACGCTGCGTATCGCAGGCACCAATGACCCCGATACCAAGCTCAAGCTCGGCGAACTCGAA
Source organism: Pseudomonadota bacterium (assembly GCA_029780075.1). GTDB lineage: Bacteria > Pseudomonadota > Gammaproteobacteria > Burkholderiales > Rhodocyclaceae > Accumulibacter. Next base: position 15,705 of record JAKOZI010000125.1, on the reverse strand, counting down.
GCCAGTTTTGCGGAGTATCGCACCGCCGTTGGCGGCATTCTGGGCAACATGCAGAAGCTGATCATCGCCAAACAGGCGGGCTCGCAAATCTTTCGGGACAGCGAAGAGTTGCTTACCTCCACCGACGAATTGGCACATTCCTACCAGAGCAGCGTCCTGAAAAGGACGGCCTATGGCGTCGTCCTGCTGGTGCTGATTCTGCTGGCCACCGGTCTGGTCGCCCTGCTGGCCGCGACCTACCTGGCAGAAACCCGTCGCCAGACCGAACAGGCAGAACAGGCCCGCCACGAGACGGAGTTGATCAACCGCCAGAATCAGGAGGCCATCCTGCGACTGATGAATGAACTGGGCGACCTCGCCGACGGCGATCTGACGGTAACCGCTACCGTGTCCGAAGACATCACTGGCGCCATCGCCGACTCGATCAACTACACGATCGAAGAATTGCGGGTCCTTGTCGGCCGCATCAACGATGCCGCCGGGCGGGTGACGCTGGCGACGGAGATCGCCCAGCAAACGTCTACCGAGTTGCTCGCAGCTGCCGAACGCCAGGCTTCCGAGATCAAGTTTGCCGGCCAGTCGGTTCTGGCCATGGCCAGTTCGATGACCGGCGTGTCCGGCGACGCGAAGCAGTCAGCCACCGTCGCGCGCCAGTCGCTGGCGGCCGCGAGCAAGGGTGCGCAGGCGGTTCAGGACTCGATCAAGGGGATGAACAAAATCCGCGAGCAGATCCAGGAAACCTCAAAGCGCATCAAGCGGCTAGGCGAGTCGTCACAAGAGATCGGTGAAATCGTCGAACTGATCTCCGACATCACCGAGCAGACCAACGTACTGGCACTCAATGCCGCCATCCAGGCCGCGTCCGCTGGGGAAGCCGGGCGCGGGTTCACCGTCGTCGCCGAGGAAGTACAGCGCCTCGCCGAACGTTCCGGGGAGGCGACGAAGCAGATCGGGGCGATCGTCAGAACGATTCAGACCGACACTCAGGACACCGTCTCGGCAATGGAAGAGTCCACCCGCGGTGTAGTGGAAGGCGCCAGGCTCTCCGATGCTGCGGGTCAGGCCCTGGCAGAGATCGGCGAGGTCTCGAAGGCACTCACCGAACTGATTCAGAACATTTCTGGCGCGACACGCCAGGTGGCCGACTCGGCGACCAATGTAGCCCGCAAAATGCAGGACATCCTGCTGGTCACCGGGCAGACCACGGCTGGTACCCAGAAAACGGCAACGGCAATTGGCGAATTGGCAAGTCTCGCCACCGAACTGAAGGGCTCGGTGGCCGGCTTCAAGGTCGTCTGAGAACGACCGAACCACGCTAACGGTCATGGCTAGGCAAGACACCCCTGATGATGAAAGCCATGACCGTTTCCCTCACCCCCGACCCCTCTCCCACAGGCAGGCGAGGGGAGTTTCGTGATTCGCTGGCGCGACTTTCACATTAAAAATCAGGCCGGCAAGCGCAATGTACGCGTACTGCCCGGCCCCGCAGTAGATTGATGCACGACCGCTGAGCCCTCGTGCCAAGAGACTGGACTGGAGAGACTGCCCCGGATGAGTGCCCCGACGGACTTCGATATCGGCCCGCTGACCTGGGTCAAGAGCGAGATCGACCTCGCCCTGGAGCGTGGCGAAAAGGCGTTGCAGAGCATGACTGCGAATGCCGAGGATACGCACGGCGACCACACGCAAATCCGCTTCTGTCGCACTCATCTGCACCAGGTGCAAGGCGCCCTGACGATCGTCGGCCTGGACGGAGTTACCCAGTTTGCCGAAGCACTGGAGTCGATGCTCGAGGCCATCGAGAGAGACGAACGCCCAGCCACGCCGGAGGTCATCGAACTGGCGCAACGTGCCATGGCGGCGCTTGGACATTATCTCGCCGATCTGATCGGCGGCCAGCCAAACCAGCCCCTGCGGCTATTGCCACTGTACCGTGAAGTGCAGGCCGCGCGCGGGCAGGAGAGGGTCTTGGCGACGGATCTTTTCTTTCCCGACCTGCGCGTACGACCGCCGCAACGGGCCGAGCGGACGGCGAAAATCGGTCGCAGCGAACTGCAGGCCCGCCTGCGTCAGCAAAGAGCCCATTTCCAGCGCGGTTTGCTCGGTTGGTTGCGTGCCCCCCAGTCCGGAGCCGGAGTTCCCGAGATGCTCGACGCCGTCAAGCGCATCGAGTCCCTCCAGGACGCCCCGTCCGCTCGCGCCTTCTGGTGGATCGCCACCGCTTTCCTGACCGCGCTGGGTGAGCGCGCGCTGCCGGCGGACGGCGATGCCAGACAGCTCTGCAGCCGTATCGACCTGCAGATCCGCCGCCTCCTCGAAGGTTCGAGCAATGTCGCCGAGCGCCTGGTGCGCGATGCCCTGTATCTGGTCAGCAACGCCCAGAGCAGCAGTCGCGCGGTGCTCCAGGTCAAGGATGCCTACCACCTGGCAGACTTGCTGCCCGGACCGGCAAGCGCTACTCCGATCGCCATGGAGTCGGTCCGCCGCCAGGTGCGTGAAGCGATCGCCGCAACAGAAGAAACCTGGAACAAGTTCTGTGCCGGAACAATGCAGGTTCTGCCGGTATTCAGGGCCAACACCACGACGTTGACCACGCTGGTCGACGAACTGGGCCACGCAGATTTCCGTCGCCTCGTGCATGCGATCAGCGAGGTGGCGGGCCTGCTGACGCAGTCTCCGTCGCGCCACAGCGAAGCTCTGGCCATGGAAACGGCGACGGCGATCCTGCTCGCGCAGCACGCGCAGGAGAACATGCAGTACCTGGGCAGCAGTTTCTCTCACCAGGTGGACGTGATGGTCGCCCGCCTGCACGACTGCATTGCGGGCACCCCACCGAAGCCGGAATCCGAGCTTCCCTCGCTCGACGAGATGTCGCGCCAGGCGCAGGAAAAGATGCTCGTCGGCCAGGTCGCCAGAGAAATCCAGAACAATCTTGCGCAGATCGAGCAGGTCCTGGACGGCTTCTTCCGTGACGCCGAAAAGGGTACCGATCTGGGCAGCCTGGAAACGCCGCTGCGACAGGTCATCGGCGCGCTGGCCATGATGCGCCATGACGGCGCGGTGACGGTTCTCCGCCAGTGCGCAACAGCCATCGAAAGCTTTGCGCAACCGGCCTATGTCCCGCACGAGGCTGACTTCGTAGGCGTTGCCGAGCAGTTGTCGCTGATCGGATTCTTTGTCGATGCGATGCAACACGGAGCCGCCGACTTCGAGAGTTTCGTCAGCCAGATGCAGTCGGACGCCGCCAGAAAATCCGTCGACGAAGAACCGGCGGCGACGGTCGAACAGGAACTGGAGCAGCAGAAGCGCGAAACACACGCCTTGCTGGTGGCGCTCAAGGAACAGCCTGGCGATGCCGGTCTGCGTCAGGAGGTTCAACAGAATCTGACGGCGCTGCAAAAGGACGCCGACCTGGTCGCCGACAAGGCACTCGGACAACAAACCAAGCATGTACTCACCGCGCTCGCTGCCGGCGGCGACGCCGCCCGGCAGATCGACGCGGCGATGGCAACGCTCAGACCGCAAGCACCCGAGGCACCGCCGCCCTCGGCACAGACCTTGCAGCTCTCGCAGGCCTCCACCGAGGAAGTCGATGCCGAACTTCTCGGAATCTTTCTTGAGGAAGCCGATGAAGTGCTGGCCAGCGTCGATGGCAACCTGCGGGCACTGAAGGACAAACCGCATGACGTCGAACTGCTGACCGCAATCCGTCGTTCGGCGCACACCCTCAAGGGCAGCGGTCGAATGGTCGGGCTCAAGGATCTCGGTGACGCCGCATGGGCGGTCGAGCAGGTTCTCAACCTCTGGTTGCGTCAGGAGCAAGCGGTTACCCCGCCGCTCCTCGACCTGCTCGATCAGGCGTATGCCGTCTTTCTCGCCTGGATGACGCACCTCAAGACCGGGCAGGGGCACGCACCCGATCCCCGCAGCATGATCGCGACCGCAGCTTTACTGCGCGACGGCAGCGAGTTGCCGATCGGCGTGCCACCGGGCATGGCCTTGTCTACTGCGGGTGCAGGCGGCGAGGCGGAAGCCGTGCTGCCACCTTCTGCGGAAAGCGTTGCCGCATTGCCGGCGAGCAAGGAAGAAGCCACTCCGCAGGGAACGCGACCGCGCCTGTCGATCGCCCCCGCACTGGCCGAGATCTTCAACGACGAGGCCGGTACGCACCTGTCGACGCTGCAGCGCGAATTTGCGCTGCTTGAGAACAACCTTGCTGCTCCGACAACGCACGAGATGTACCGGGCCGCCCACACCCTTGCCGGCATCGCCGGCACGGTCGGTATCACGGCGATCAATCGGCTCGGCCACGCCCTTGAGCTGGCTCTGGTACGGCGCAAGCTGACACCCCATCCCGAGAGCCTCGAAGCCCTGGAAACCGTTCGCCAGACGATCGCCGTCCTGTCTTTGATGCTTGCGGATGTCGCCCACGACCACGAGCCGGAGGCGGCGCCAACCCTGGTCGAAGCCCTCGATACGCTATACCCCGAGCCGGTGGTCGCGCCGACGGCCGAGCTTGCCGAAACCGACGCACTAGCAGAGGCGGCAACCGCCGCCGCGCAGGTGGCGGTGCCAACGTCTACACCGCCAGCAGTTGCGGCGACGGAGGCAGTTGCCTTCGAGCTCCCGGAACTGCACGACGAACTGGACGAGCAACTGCTGCCCCTCTTTATCGAGGAAGCGCTCGACCTCAACCAGAACATCGCGGCGCAGTTGCATGCCTGGCGAAACAATCCCGCCGATGGTGAACCCGTCCGCCGATTGGCGCGCCTGTTCCATACGCTCAAGGGCAGCGCCAGGATGGCCGGGGCGATGAACCTCGGTGAAATGACGCACGCCATCGAAACGCGCATGAGCGAAGCGCAGGATGCCGGTACTGCACCGCTGGACCTGATTGACGACATCGACAATGCCTTCGACGTGATTGTGCAGATTGTCGAGCACCTGCAGCATGGGGAATCATCCGAGGCACCCGTCGATATACCGGACGAAGCGGCGTCGCAACTGCCGCCAGCGGCCCAGCCCACCTCCGATCTGGTCGCGGCTGGCGAACAGGGCAGCGTGGCCGTCACAGCCGAAACGCCAGACAGCGAAAGCGATGCCGCCGTCCAGCGCGCGATGCTGCGTGTGCGTGCCGACCTGATCGACCGGTTGGTCAACGAGGCTGGCGAACTGTCGATCGCCCGCTCACGTATCGAAGGCGAGATGCGAGCGATCAAAGCGTCGCTGCTCGACCTGACCGAGAACGTCATCCGCCTGCGTCGGCAATTGCGCGACATCGAACTGCAAGCCGAACTGCAGATGCAGTCACGTGCGGCGCAGACCGGTGAGCACCACGCGGATTTCGATCCGCTCGAATTCGATCGCTTCACGCGCTTCCAGGAACTGACGCGGATGATGGCCGAATCGGTCAACGATGTGGCCACGGTCCAGCAGAATCTGCTGAAAAACCTGGACGACGCCAACGCGGCGATCGTCGCACAGGCGCGCCTGAACCGTGAGGTTCAGCAGGAACTGATGTCGGTACGCATGGTGCCGTTTGCCAGCATTGCCGACCGCCTTTACCGTATCGTTCGGCAGGCGGGCAAGGAAGTCGGCAAACGAGCCAATCTGGAAATCAGTGGTGCGCAACTGGAACTCGACAGGACGGTGCTCGACAAGATGCTGGCGCCGCTCGAACACATGCTGCGCAACGCCGTCGCACACGGACTTGAAGACGCGCCGCTGCGCCTGGCCAAGGGCAAGCCGGAAATCGGCGAGATCTCGCTGAAACTGGCGCAGGAAGGCAACGAGATCATCCTCACCTTCTCTGATGACGGCACCGGCCTGGACCTTGACCGCTTGCGCGAGCGCGGTCTGCGCGCCGGTCTGCTGCGCGAAAGCGAAGCCGCCGATACGGCACGCGTGGTGGATCTGATTTTTGCCCCGGGAATCTCGACGGCCAGTGAGGTGTCGCGCCTGTCCGGTCGTGGCATCGGGATGGATGTCCTCAAGAGTGAGGTGAGCAGCCTGGGTGGCCGCATTGAAGTGCTGTCCGCCCCCGATCAGGGAACGACGTTCCGGCTTTATCTGCCGCTCACGCTGGCGGTGACCAAAGCCTTGCTGGTACGCTCCGGCAACCGCGAGTACGCGATTCCTGCGGCGATGATCGAGCAGGTGCTCGACCTCAAGGAAAAGGGACTGACCCGAATTCGCGATGCGCGTGCCGCATCCTGGACGGGGAATCTGTATCCCTTCAGCTACCTGCCGCATCTCCTCGGCGAAACGCGTGCGCTGCCGGAGAAACATCAGCAGTATTGGGTCCTGCTGCTACGCAGCGGCACCCAGCGGGTCGCGCTGCAAGTCGACGAACTGCTGGGCAACCAGGAAATCGTGGTCAAGAACATCGGACCACAACTGGCCCGGGTCATCGGTGTCGATGGCGCCACCGTTCTCGGCAACGGCCAGGTGGTGCTGATTCTCAACCCGATCGCCCTGGCCAGTCGCGACCGCGCGGGTCCCGCGGTTTCGCCGGTGCCGACGGTACGTCAACCCACGGCGGCCGATCTGGTCACGGCCACGCTGCCGACGGTGATGATCGTGGACGACTCGCTGACCGTACGCAAGATCAGTAGTCGGCTACTGGCACGCGAGGGCTACCAGGTGATGACCGCCAAGGATGGCGTCGACGCGCTCGAACAACTCGTCGCCGTGGTCCCGGACGTCATGCTGGTCGACATCGAGATGCCCCGCATGGACGGGTTTGAACTGACCCGAAACGTGCGCGCCGATGCGCGCCTGCAAAAGGTGCCAATCATCATCATCACCTCGCGAACCGCTGACAAGCACCGTCAATACGCCCTTGAGCTCGGCGTGAACCACTATCTCGGCAAACCGTACCAGGAGGATGAACTGCTGCGCCTGGTAGCGGAGCACGTCAGGGCCCAGCGTCAGTCTTGACCACCGCGTAGCGCTGCAGCGTCTGACGCCTGGCCTGCGCATGGTCGACCAACGGTGCTGGCGTATCGCGACCGATGCGCACGCCGCAGGCGGCCTGCTCCGGCTCACTCATGCGCCATGGCGCATGCACCCACTGGTCCGGGACACTGGCCAGCTCGGGAAGATAACGCCGGATGAACTTGCCGGCGGGATCAAAGCGCTCCGATTGCGTCACCGGGTTGAAGATGCGGAAATAGGGTTGCGCGTCGCAGCCGCTTGAGGCCGCCCATTGCCACCCGCCATTGTTGGCCGACAGATCGAAATCGTTGAGTTGACTGGCAAAGTAGCTTTCGCCGCGCCGCCAGTCAATGCCCAGATCCTTGGCCAGAAAGGAGGCCACGAGCATGCGCAGACGGTTATGCATGTAGCCGGTACTGTTGAGTTGCCGCATGGCGGCATCGACCAGCGGATAGCCGGTGCGGCCAGCGCACCAGGCGGCGAAGGCCGCGTCCGCGTGCGGTCCCTGTTCCCAGACGATGGCGTCGTACGGCGGCTTGAACGAGCGCTCGCTGACGTATGGAAAACGGTCGAGAATCATGAAGTAGAAATCGCGCCAGACGAGTTCGGAAAGCCAGGTCGCTGCACCCCCGGTCGGCGCATGCAGGGCGCCGGCGGCAATTGCCTGCGCCACCAGCTCGCGGACCGAGAGGGTTCCGAAGCGCAGATGCACCGAGAGATACGATACCCCCTTGACCGCTGGAAAATCACGCTGCTCCCGGTACCGAGCCATGCGCCCCAGAAAGTCGCTCAGGCGCTGCCGGCCACCGGACATCCCCGGCGCGATGCCGAGTGCGCGCAGATCGCTGGCGGCGAAACCGAGTTCCGCCAGCGTCGGCACGCCACCGCCCACCGGCGCCACGGCGAGCCCCCGGCCACGGCCGGCATGCGGCTGCCAGTCGTCCTCCCCGAGTCGCTTGAGCCAGGCGTTCCGGTAGGGGGTGAACACGGTATAAGGGCGCCCGGCCTGCGTCAGCACCTCTTCGGCATCGAACAGCGCCTGATCCTTGAACGACTCGAAGACAATGCCGTTCGCCTGCAAAACCGTGGCGACCGCACTGTCGCGTCGCTTGGCCTGCGGTTCGTAGTCACGATTGGCAAACACTGCGGCCACACCAAGCGATTTCGCCAACTCGGGGATCTCGCGAGTGGCCCAGCCGTGGCGAACGATCAGTGCGCCGCCGCGTGCGCGCAGCGCCGCGTCGAGTTCGACCAGCGACTCGCGGATGAACTCGACGCGACGGTCGCAGCGTCGATCCTGGGTATCGAGAATCTCCCGGTCGAAAACGAAAGCGCAATAGACCTGTCGTCCACGCCGTAGCGCTTCGGAAAGCGCGGCGTGATCGTAATCCCGCAGATCGCGCCGAAACCAGACAAGAATCGCCTCCAGCATGCCTTCCCCCAATGGTAGACCCAGCCCGCGCGGACGTGCCCATCTCGCCTCTGTCATCGTCAGGACAAGCGCCAGGGACCGCAAAATCAGGCATGATGTTCGTGTTTGCCGGAATCGGACAAGGCGATGAACGTTTGTGTCAGCCGCCAGCGCCGTTTAAAATGAGCCTATGCCAAGAATCAATCTGACGGACCATTTTCTCATTGCCATGCCGGCAATGGTGGACTCCTATTTCTCCAAGACCCTGGTCTACGTCGCCGAACACAACGAGCGCGGCGCCCTGGGGATAATCGTCAACCGGCCAATCGACATGAGCCTGGGAACGCTCCTCGAAAAAATCGACGTGCCCCTGGAGGTCGATGGTTTCGCCAATCTGCCCGTCCTCTTCGGCGGACCGGTACAGACTGATCGTGGTTTCGTCCTCCATCGACCGGTCGGGCAATGGCAGTCTACGCTGGCGATCAACGACCAGGTCGGTCTGACCAGTTCGCGCGACATCCTGCAGGCCGTCGCCCGCAGCGGCCTGCCACGCGATGTGATGGTGACCCTGGGCTACGCCGGCTGGGCTGCCGGGCAGCTCGAACACGAGTTGACGCAGAACGCCTGGTTGACCGTGCTTGCTGAACCGCACATTCTTTTCGAGCTCCCTTACGAGGAAAGGCTGGCCTCGGCACTGGAATTGCTTGGCGTCAATCTCGCCAATCTCGCCGATGCCGCCGGCCATGCTTGAGCCAGCCCGCAAGGCCACTGGCACGGTCCTCGCTTTCGATTTTGGAGAAAAGCGAATCGGCGTCGCCGTCGGTGAGTGGCAACTGCTGCAGGCACATCCGCTGACCACCATCCAGGGCACCGGCGACGGCGAACGTTTTTCCGCGATTGCCACCCTGATCCGTGAATGGCAGCCGGCCAACCTGGTTGTCGGACGGCCGGTTGCGCTCGACGGCACACCACACGCCATGACCGCGCGCTGCACACGCTTCGCCAACCAGTTGCGCGGCCGCTTCGGACTCGGCGTGGCTTTCGCCGAGGAGCGGCTTTCGTCGTGTGCCGCCGAGGAGCGCTTACGCAGCGCGGGTCACGACAGCCGCAGCGCCAGAAGGCATATCGACGCGGTCGCTGCGCAACTGATCCTGCAGGGCTATTTTGACGCCATGGCCGGGCAATAGCCTGCCCTCGCCTTCCCCCCCAAACCCTTTGATGACCGCGAAACCGATGCTTGCATTTGAACTCCCCGACGCCGAAACGCAATGTGCCGAACTGGCTGATCTGATCCGCCCCCGGTTGCAGCCGGACATGGTGCTGGTCGGCATCCACAGCGGCGGCGCCTGGGTTGCCCGACGCCTGCGCGAGCTGCTTGGGTTGCGCAACGAAATCGGCCTGATCGACGTTTCGTTCTACCGCGACGATTACCGTGCCCGGGGTTTGCATGCCCGTGTCAAACCAAGCTCGATTCCCTTCGATGTCGAGGGCCGGCCATTGATCCTGGTCGATGATGTGCTTTACACCGGACGTACGACACGCGCAGCAATCAACGAACTTTTCGACTACGGCCGCCCGGCCAGCATACAGCTCGCGGTTCTGGCTGATCGCGGACGCCGCCAGCTTCCGATCTGCGCCGACTTCTGCGCCTGGCGAGTCGATCTCGATGCATCGCAGGAACTGATCCTCTCGGCGGAAACCGGCGATCGACTGCAGTGGAGCCTCGCCGAGCATGCATAATCCACAACTCAACGCCAACGGTGAGTTGACACACCTGCTGTCGATCGAGGGCCTGCCGCGTGCCGTGATCAATCACATTCTCGACACCGCATCGAGTTTCCTCAAGGTCTCCGACAGGAATGTCAGGAAGGTGCCCTTGTTGCGGGGAAAAAGCGTCTTCAACGTCTTCTTCGAAAATTCCACGCGCACGCGGACGACTTTCGAAATCGCCGCCAAACGGCTGTCTGCGGACGTGATCAACCTCGATGTCACGCGTTCTTCGACCGCCAAGGGCGAAACCCTGCTGGACACGGTCGACAACCTGGTGGCCATGCATGCCGACATGTTCGTCGTCAGGCACGCGGCCAGTGGCGCGCCGCACCTGATCGCCGACCATCTGCGCCGCCTCGGACGCAACGATGTGCATGTAGTCAACGCCGGCGATGGCAGCCACGCGCATCCGACGCAGGGGCTGCTCGACATGTATACGATTCGCCACTACAAGAAGGATTTCACCAACCTGGCGGTGGCGATTGTCGGCGATATTCTGCACTCGCGGGTCGCCCGTTCGGATATCCACGCATTGACCACGCTTGGCGCCGCCGAAGTGCGCGCTGTCGGCCCACAAACGCTGCTCCCGACCGCCATCGAGAAGATGGGCGTGCGTGTCTGCCACGATCTGGGCACCGGTCTTCGCGATTGCGATGTGGTGATCATGCTGCGCCTGCAGAACGAGCGCATGAATGGCGCCCTGCTGCCTTCGGCGCGCGAGTACTTTCGCTGTTACGGCCTGACGCCCACAATGCTGGCTCTGGCCAAACCGGACGCCATCGTGATGCACCCCGGGCCGATGAACCGCGGCGTGGAAATCGACAGCGATGTCGCCGACGGACCACAGGCAGTGATCCTGCCGCAGGTTACCTTCGGGATTGCCGTCCGGATGGCGGTCATGGGAATCCTGGCGGGGAACTGAGCGATGAACAGACAACACCTTCACCTTCGCAACGCTCGCCTGATCGACCCGAAAATCAGTCTTGATGCCCACCTCGACCTGTTCATTGCCTATGGCCTGGTGGCGGGCATCGGCCAGCCACCGACCGGTTTCGCGGCTGAACGCAGCATCGACGCCAGCGGCCTGATCGCCTGCCCCGGTCTGGTCGACCTCTCCAGCCGGCTTGGCGGCATCGAACCCGAACTCAACGCAGCAGTCGCCGGCGGCGTCACTTCGCTCGCCTGTCCGCCAGACAGCAAACCACCGCTCGACGAACCGGGCCTCGTCGAACGCCTGGTTCGACGCAGCGAGACGCTCGGCCTGGCACGCGTTTATCCCATCGGCGCCCTGACACAGCAACTGGCCGGCGAGAAACTCGCCGAAATGAACAGTCTGGCGCGCGCCGGCTGCATCGCTTTTTCGCAAGCCAAACGGGCGATCGTCGACACCCAGTTGTTGTTGCGGGCGATGCAATACGCCGCCACTTTCGGCTATGCCGTGCGCTTGCGGCCGCAGGATCAGTTTCTCACCGGCGACGGCGTTGCCCACGATGGCGAGGTGGCTTCACGGCTCGGGCTGGCCAGCATTCCGGTATCGGCCGAAACCGTCGCCATCGCCACGGCACTGCTGCTGGCATCCCAGACCGGGGTTCGCCTGCATCTTTCACGCCTCTCGTCGGCCGCAGGCATCGCCCTGATTCGCCAGGCACGACGGTCCAACGTGCAGGTCAGTTGTGACGTCGCGGTCCATCACCTGCACCTGTCGGAAATGGACATCGGCTACTTCGACAGCAATGCCCGCTTCGACCCGCCACTGCGTTCGGCGAGCGACCGTGACGCGCTGCGCAGTGCGGTTGCCGAAGGTCTGGCGGCGATCTGTTCGGACCATACCCCGGTCGATGCGGACGGCAAGCAACTGCCGTTTGCCGAAGCCCTGCCCGGCGCGACCGGACTTGAACTCCTGCTGCCGCTGACCCTGCAGTGGGCGACGCAGGAAAAACTGCCGCTGGCTCGGGCGCTGGCCCGCATTACCTGCGATCCGGCCGCCATTCTCGGCATCGAGGCAGGTTCGCTGAGTGTCGGCAGTCCCGCCGACGTTTGCGTCTTCGATCCCGACGAGGCCTGGCGCGTCACCCCGGAGGCCTTGCGCAGCCAGGGCAAGAACACCCCGTTCATGGGTTACGAACTCAGCGGTCGAGTGCGCATGACACTGGTCGGCGGACGCATCGTTTTCGAGGCCTGAGCCCTACCGGCAGAACCTGGCGTAGCAGCCGACGCCTGCTCGCTCACTGCCCCAGCAGGCAGTGCCAGGCATCGGGACGCGCCCCCGTGACCCGCAGCGACTTGCGTCGTGAGGTTAGGCCACTTTTCAGTTCCACCGCCGAGCGTGCGAGGCCCAGCCGCTGGGCGATGAACGCCAGTAGTGCGGCGTTGGCCCGGCCGTCTACCGCCGGCGCCGCGAGGCGGATTTTGAGGGCATCACCGTACTCACCGGCCACCTCGCTGCGCTTCGCTCCCGGCTGAACATGAATGGTCAGAATGATCGCGCCGTCAACCTCGCGCAGCCAGTCGGGCACCGCGCTACACAAAGATAAGCAGCAGTTGGGCGAGGACGATGGCAATCAGCGGCGACAGATCGATGGCGCCAATCGGGGGCACCACGCGCTGGATCGGTCGCAGGACGGGTCTCGTCAACTGTGACACCGGCTGGCTGAATGGGGAGTAGGGATTGACCCAAGACAGCACCGCCTGCGCCAATAGTGCGCCAATCAGCAGGTAGAGGCTGAGACGCAAGGTCGCCACGACGCCGCGCCACAGCAGCAGGGGAATCAGTACCTCCGGCGACCAGGCTTCCATGGCGATGCCGCCACGCAGCACGAACACTGCGCAGGCAAACAGAACCTGCAGCACATAAGCCGGCAGCAGGCTTGCCAGATCCAGCCCGAACAATCCCGGGAGCACCTTGCGCAGCGGCCTGACCAGCCAGTTGGTCAACTCGACGACGAAGGTGCCGATCTGGTTGTTGAACGAGACGCGACAGGCCTGCATGTAGAAACGCAGGAGCAGTGCAAAAGTCAGAAAACCAGTCAGCGCTTCAATCAGAAACAGGCTGGCCTGGGCGAACATCAAGCGTCTCCACCGAGCAGTTCGCCCAACTCGCGACCACGCGCATTGGCAGCAAAGACCCCGGCGATGAAACCCTCCTTGACGCCGCGCTCGGCCATCGTCCGCAAGGCCGCCTCGGTGGTGCCGCCTTTGGAGGTCACTCGCTCCCGCAGCACGCTGGCCGCTTCGTCGGACTGCGAGGCCAGCTTGGCGGCCCCGAGTACGGTATCGATCGACAGTTGACGGGCCTGTGCCGGCGTCAGTCCCAGTTCCTTCGCCGCCTGCTGCAGGGCCTCGATGAATAGAAAGACATAGGCCGGCCCACTCCCCGAGATGGCGGTCACGGCGTCCATCTGCGCTTCGTCGGCAATCCACAGGGTACTGCCGACCGCCTGCAGAATACGCTCGGCACCGAGTCGCTCGGCCATCGACACCGCCGGCAAGGCATACAGGCCGGTAACGCCGGCGCCAATCAACGCGGGGGTATTGGGCATCGCGCGCACGATCTTGCCGTAACCACCCAGCCAGCGAGAAACGTCTGCGAGACGCAGGCCGGCAGCGATGCTGATGATCAATTGCTGCTTGAGATGGCGAAGCAGCGGCTCACAAGCGTCCCGCAACTGCTGCGGCTTGACGGACAGCAGTACCGCATCGCAGTCGAGCGCCGCCGCCGTCGGCGCTTCGTAACAGCGCACACCGTACACCAACCGCAGCTTGGCTCGCCCCTGCGCACCGAGTTCGATGACTGCGATGTCGGCTGCCGAAAAACCGGTCTTCACCAGGCCGCCGATCATCGCGTTGGCCATATTGCCACCGCCAAGGAAAGTGATCTTCATGCTGTGTTTCTCTCACCAAAAATTGCGGTGCCGACACGCACCAGCGTCGCTCCTTCGGCAATTGCTGCTTCCAGGTCGTGCGACATACCCATCGAAAGTGTATCTAGCTGCAGACCATCGGCCTGCAAACGCTCGGAAAGTTCCCGCAAACAGCGGAAGGGTTGGCGCTGCGTCATGAAATCCCCGCTCGGCGCCGGCACGGCCATCAGGCCACGCAGGCGTAGTCGCGGCAGCACCGCGACTGCCTGCGCCAGGGTCGGTGCTGCCGCGAGAGAAACACCACCTTTCGTTGCCTCGCCGCTGATGTTGACCTGCAGGCAGACCGACAACGGAGGCAGCGAGGCTGGACGTTGTTCGGAGAGGCGCTGCGCAATCCGCAGCCGGTCCACCGAATGCACCCAGTCGAAAGACTCGGCGACGATGCGCGTTTTGTTGCTCTGCAGCGAACCAATGAAATGCCAGTCCAGCCGCAGCGAACGTAACGCGGAGATCTTGTCAACCCCTTCCTGAACATAGCTCTCGCCAAATGCCCGCTGGCCGGCGGCTGCCAGTTCAGCCACCGACGCGGAGGGCCACGTCTTGCTTACCGCGAGCAGCAGTACCTTGGCGGGATCTCGGCCGTGCTGCTGCGCAGCGCGCGCGATTCGCGCGAGAACGTCTTGCAGCCTGGCACCAAGTGTGGTCATAATCGGATGTTGCGCAAATTTACGAGAGTATAGCACCGCGCCCAGCCCACCGCCCGAGGACCAGCACGGATGGACATCACCGAACTACTTGCGTTCAGTGTCAAGAACAAGGCTTCCGACCTCCATCTATCTGCGGGCCTGCCACCGATCATCCGGGTCAACGGTGATGTGCGGCGGATCAACCTGCCGGCGATGGAGCACAAGGACGTGCACGCCATGGTCTACGACATCATGAGCGACGTACAGCGCAAGCAGTACGAGGACACGCGGGAATGCGATTTCTCGTTCGAGATTCCCAATCTGGCGCGTTTCCGGGTCAACGCTTTCGTCCAGAATCGCGGTGCCGGGGCGGTATTCCGAACGATTCCGTCGAAGGTGCTGACGCTCGAGGAACTGAACTGTCCGAAGATCTTCAAGGACATCTCCGATTATCCGCGAGGCATCGTGCTGGTCACCGGGCCTACCGGATCGGGCAAGTCGACCACCCTGGCGGCGATGATCAATCATGTCAATGAAAATTCGTATAGCCACATCCTCACCGTCGAGGATCCCATCGAGTTTGTGCACCAGTCGAAGAAATGCCTGATCAATCAGCGTGAGGTCGGTCCGCATACGCTGTCTTTCCAGAACGCTTTGCGCTCGGCCTTGCGCGAAGATCCGGACGTGATCCTGGTCGGTGAGTTGCGCGACCTCGAGACCATCCGTCTGGCGTTGACCGGTGCGGAAACCGGGCACCTGGTCTTCGCCACCCTGCATACCTCGAGCGCCGCCAAGACCATTGACCGCGTCATCGACGTGTTCCCCGCCGCCGAAAAGGAAATGGGTGTGGATCTTTTTGGCCACGAAAGATCGTAGGCAGATCAAAGCGTGGGGGCATAAAGGGCCTAGTGAAGAGGTCTCTCGGGTGGTATGTAACCGGTTACGAGGCGATTACGTACCGCCACAGGAGACCCCTTCATATGGAAGCATACACAAGCGACACGTATTTTGACGAGTTTGTTGGCGCGTGCGAGCAGTTTGA